>JANNTQ010000155.1:0-1847 GCA_031394435.1 Betaproteobacteria bacterium | reverse complement strand
GACGTTTCGTTGCAGAAAGTATACTATATTGCTGATCGGTGGTCTGCGGGGAGCATCCCGCGAAAAGTTGTCGAAGGTGCTGCGTCAATCCAAGGGCGCTATCTCCGCTGCGGACGCCTCGCGTGCACTGGATGTCGAGCGAGCTGAAGCCGCGCGACTGCTCTCAAACTGGTCTGCGCGCGGCTGGCTTAGCCGAGTGCGGCGCGGTTTATATGTTTCCGTTCCGCTCGAGTCGTCGACTGCGGACCTGCCGCTCGACGATGCCTGGGTTGTGGCCGAGCGGCTATTCGTTCCCTGCTACATCGGCGGATGGAGCGCGGCCACGCATTGGGGACTGACAGAGCAGCTCTTTCGCTCGACGCTCGTCATCACCACGCGCCGGCCGCGCGCCCGGCGCGTGGAAGCGCGCGGCACAGTCTTTGTCGTGCGTACGATCGACGAGCGCGCCATGTTCGGACTCAAAGCGATCTGGCGAGGGAAGGCCAAGGTCAACGTTTCCGACCCGACGCGCACGATCCTCGACCTGCTCGACACGCCCGCCCTGGGCGGCGGGATCGGAACGGTGATCGATATCTTGAAGGCATATCTCCGTTCCGCGTATCGCGACCCGAAGCTCCTCGTTCGTTACGCGGACCAGCTCGGGAACAAGGCCGTGTTCAAGCGGCTTGGTTTCCTTGCGACAACGGTCGCTCCGGACGAGGCGGAACTCATCGCCGAGTGCCGCAGGCGCTTGTCGGCGGGCAACGCGAAGCTCGATCCGCAGCGCCCTGCCGGGCGGCTCGTTACCGCATGGCGTCTCCGGGTATCCGGGATCGGGCAAGGCGCCGCGCGGGCGGGGGCAGCGGGCGCTACACTTGGACACGGAGGTGCAATGACGGCGAATCGATCGAGGATTCTTGAGGTGCTGGCGGAGCGCCGGCAGGAGATCACCGCCCGCTTCGGCGTGAAGCGCGTCGCCCTGTTCGGCTCGGCGGCGCGCGACGAGCTGGGCGCCTCCAGCGACGTGGACGTGCTGGTGGAGTTCGACGGCCCGGCGACGTTCGATGGCTACATGGACCTCAAGTTCTACCTGGAGGATCTGCTCGGGCGGCCGGTGGACTTGGTGACCGACAAAGCGTTGCGCAAGGAGCTCAGGCCCTACATCGAGGAGGAAATGATCCGTGTCGCGTGAGTGGCGCCTCTACGTCGCGGACATGAAGGCGCGGTGCGCGCGCGTGCGGGAGTACACGGCCGGACTGAGCCGCGAGCAGTTCGAAAGCAATCCCTTGGTGTACGACGCGACCCTGCGCAACCTCGAGCTGTTGGGGGAGGCGGCGCGGCACGTTCCCGAGGAAGCCCGCGCGCGGGCGCCGGACGTTCCCTGGCGCCGGGTGGTCGCCGTGAGGAACATCCTGATTCACGGTTACCTCGGCATCGACAACGACATCATCTGGGGCGTTGTGCAGAACGAGGTCGGGAAGCTGCTGCGGGCCTTGGAGAAGCTGGACGCGTAGTCGAGCTTTACGGGCTGCCCGACGGATGGTTAAACCATGTCCCTGAAACGCCCCAAGGGCCCTTCGGGCACCCTGGTGGTCCTCGAGCACAGCTCGAAGATCCTCGAGGGCAACCCGCTCGGGGATCCGCACGTACGCAAGGTCGGGGTGTGGCTGCCGCCGCAGTACGACGAAGGCACCAAGCGCCGCTTCCCGGTTTTGTACGACCTGGTCGGCTTCACCGGCTCCGGTTTGGCGCACACCAACTGGAAGCCCTTCGGCGACAACGTGCCGGAGCGCGCTGCGCGGCTCATCCATGAGAAGAAGATGGGGCCCGCGATCATCGTCTTCCCGGACTGCTTCACCGCTTTGGGT
>JANNTQ010000148.1:0-15086 GCA_031394435.1 Betaproteobacteria bacterium | reverse complement strand
TGAGAAGATGGTTTCAGGAGGTGCCGCGGACTTGGCCGACCTGAAACTGCAAAGCGTCGCTTTCGCCAAGACCACCCGCCCGGCGATCGGTTCCGCGATGCCGCGCGAGCGCCTGTTCGCGCGCCTGGACGGCGCGCCCGGGCGCACCGCGGCCTGGATCTCGGGCCCGCCCGGCGCCGGCAAGACCACGCTTGCGGCGAGCTACGTGGAAGCACGCCGCTACCGCTGCCTCTGGTACCAGGTGGACGCCGACGACGCCGACGTGGCCACCTTCTTCCACTACCTCGGCCACGCCGCGCGCAAGCTCGACGCCGCCGCGCCGCCCGACCTGCCGGGCGCAGCCGCCCTGCAGGACGTCGACCCGGCTTCGCTCGCGCGCAAATTCTTCCGCAGCCTGTTCGCACGCGTGCGGGCACCCTTCGCGCTGGTGCTGGACAACCTGCACGAAGTGCCCGCCGAAAGCGCGCTGCACGCGGTGCTCGAAGCGGGGCTCCGCCAGGTGCCGAAGAATTGCTGTGTCATCGTCACCAGCCGCAGCGAGCCGCCCGCGTCGCTCGCGCGCGCGCGCGTCACGGGCGAGATGGTGTGCGTGGGCTGGGAGCAGCTGCGCCTGGAGCCGGACGAGCTCGCCGAGATCGCGCGGCTGCGCGGGCACCAGCTCGCCGCCGACGCGGTAGCGAAGTTCGCCGAGCGCACGCAGGGCTGGGCGGCGGGACTGGTGCTGATGCTCGAGCACGCGAAGCTCTCCGGGCGCATCGCCGAGTTTCCCGGCGACGCGACCCCCAAGGTGATTTTCGACTACCTCGCCGGCGAGATCTTCGAGAGGTTCGAAGCACGCACGCGCGAGTTCCTGCTGCGCATCGCCTGCCTGCCGCGCATGAACGCCGAGGTGGCGCAGGCGCTCACGGGCGAGGAGAAAGCGGGGCGGCTGCTGCTCAACCTGGCGCTCAACGGCTACTTCGTGAACGAAGTGCAGTCGGAAGCGGGCCGCATGTTCCAGCTGCACCCGCTGCTGCGCGACTTCCTGCGCGGCCGCGCGGCGCAGGAGCTGCCAGAGGCCCTCGCGCACCCCTGGCTGCAGCGCGCAGCGGGCCTGCTGCGCGGGGCGGGGCAGGCGGAGGATGCGGTGGCCCTGCTCGCCGAGAGCCGCAGCTGGGCGGAGGTGGCGCGCATCGCAGCGGAGGAGGCGGGTGCGATGCTCGCGCAGGGACGCAGCGCCACGGTGCAAGCCTGGCTCGACATGCTGCCGCCGGAATTCCTCGAGCGCGACCCGCGGCTGCTGCACGCGGCGGGTGTGTGCCGCGCGCACGCCAGCCCGCGCGCCGCGCAGCGCGCATTCGAGCAGGCCAGCGAGGGCTTCCGCGCCGCGCGCGACACGCGCGGCATGGTGCAGTGCGCCTGCGGCGCGATCGACGCGCTGTTGTTCGAATTCGACGACCTGGCGCCGCTCGACCGCTGGAGCGGCGTGCTGGCCGCGCTGCCGCTGGAGGCCGATGTGGCGGATGCGGCGGGCGCGGCGGCGCTGGTGCGCGCAACCCTGCTGCGCGACCCTGGCAATGCGCAACTGGGCGCCTGGCTGGAACGCGCCGAAAAGGCCGCCGGCGGGCCGTCGCTGGCGCGCGCGGCCGCAGCGCTGCTGCGAGGCGACCTGGCGGCCGCGCGGGCGGCGCTGGACAGCCTGCGCTCGCGCGAATTGACGCCGCGCGCGCGGATCGCCGTGGCGCTGGCCGGGGCGCTGCACGAGCTGCTTTCGGGATCGCATTCCGCCGCGCTCGAGGCGGCCCGCGCCGCACTCACCACGGCGGAGTCCGAGGGCTTGCACGGCTGGGACCCGTGGCTGTGCGCGGTGGCGGCGGCGGCCGCGCTCGGCGCCGGCGAGCTCGACACGGCGCGCGGCGAACTGCAGCGGCTCGAGGCGGGCGGCGCGCAACTGCGCCGCGGCGATCGCGCACTGGTGCACTACCTGCGGGGTTGGCTCGCACTGCTGGAAGGCGATGGCCCCGGTGCGCGGCGCGAGGCAAAAACTGCGCTCGCACTGGCTGTAGAGACCGGGCTGCCCTGGCTGGAGTGCCTGGCGCGGCTCGCCGTAGCGCAGGCGCTCGGCGATGACGGCGACCGGCGCGCGCGCGAGTCGCAGTTGCGATCGGCGGAAGCCCTTGCCGAGCGCTCGCAGAGCGATTTGTTGCGCTTCTGCGCGCGGCTGGCGGCCGCCGGAGCGGAGGGGCTCGAGGCCCTGCGCGGCGCGTTCGCGCTCGGCCGCGAGCACGGCTACCTGCATGCTCCCTGGTGGCAGCCGCAGGCGATGGCGGAGCTTTGCGTGCTGGCGCTGCGCCACGGCGTGGAGGCGGACTACGCGCGCGCGCTGGTGCGCTCGCGGCGCCTCGCGCCGCGCGTCGCGCCGCTGCGCCTGCGCGACTGGCCGTGGCCGTTCCGCGTGCGGGCGCTCGGCCGCTTCGAGCTGCTGCGCGACGCCTCGCCGGTGGAATTCTCGGGCAAGGGCCCGGGCCGGCCGATGGAACTGCTCAAGGTGCTGCTCGCGCACGGCGGGCAGGACGTGCGCGCGGACCAGATCGCCGATGCACTGTGGCCGCACGTCGACGCGGACTACGCGCACAAGTCCTTTACCGCGACGCTGCACCGGCTGCGGCGGCTGCTCGGCGAGGACGATGCGGTGCTGCTGCGCGATTCGCGGCTGAGCCTCAATCCCGCGCTGGTCTGGGTGGACGGCTGGGCGCTGGAGCAGGTCTGCGCCGCCATCGACGAGGCGCTGCGCTCGCCAAACGTGGAATTGCGCGCGCTCGCCGACGAGGCGCTGGCCCTGTACCGCGGGCCGTTCCTGCCCGACGAGTCCGAGCAGCCGGGCTACATCGCCTGCCGCGAGCAGGTCCGCTCGCGGCTGCTGCGCTGCCTGGCGCGCGTCGCGCGGCGCTGGGAGGACGCCGGGCAGCCGGAAGCCGCCGCAGACTGTTACCTGCGCTGCATCGAGGCTGACCCTGTGTTCGAGGCGCCCTACCGAAACCTGATGCTCAGCTACCAGCGCTCAGGCGACCACGTCGAAGCACGCGCGACCTACGAGCGGTTGCGCACCATCCTGTCGGCCCGGCTGAAGGCGGCGCCCTCGCCGGAGACGCAGGCGGTGTACGCCGGCCTCAAGGCGAGCGGCCCTTGACACCCAGCTCGCGCTCGATCCGCGCCCAGATTTTGTCCAGCCCCTTGTGCACGCCGGTGGGAGGGGCGTACTCGCGCCGCGGCATGCCGGAGGGCGGCGGGGTGACCTGGCGCATGCGCATGGTGAGCGAGACTTCGTTGTCGGGTCCAAGCTGAACTACGGTGGCGTTGATCACGATCTCGAGGCCTTGCGGCTCGAAGGTGACGAACCAGCTGGGAATCAGGCCGACGTGGCGCGCGGCGATCTCGCGCATCATCGGCAGGTCGGCCTGCGCGACTTCGCCCCACTCCTGCATGTTGAGCGGCAGCGGCGCGGGGGCCGAGAAATTGAGGTAGCCGAGGTCCGCGTCCTGGCCGTCCATGCGCATGCCGAGCTGGCTCAGCGCTGCGCGCACGCCGGCAAACGTCCTGCCGCGAGGCAAGGCAAACAAGCGCGTGCCCTTCTGCGCGAGGATGCTCTCGTACTGGTTGCGGAAGACCTGGTTGACTTCGTTGATCGCGGGGACGACCTTTTCCTGGGTCATGCAGCCGGCGGCAAGCGAGGCGAGCAGAGCCAGGATCGCCGCGCGACGCCACGCGCTCCAGGTCCCCGGCAGTTCCATCGGCATACCCCCCGCAGGGAATCTTAACCCGGTCCGGCTCAGCGCAGCAGCCGGTCGGCCTGCTGGATCTCCGCCGGTTGCAGCTTGGCCTTGACCTGTTCGACCCGGGCCCTGGCCTCCGCGTTTCCGGCGCGCGCCGAGCGGCTGAACCAGACGTAGGCCTGGAAATTGTTCTGCGGCACGCCGCGCCCGGCGGCGTACATCTCGCCCAGCGTGAACTGCGCTTTCACGTCGCCTTGGTCGGCAGCCTTGCGGTACAGCGCCAGACTTTCGGCGTCGTTGCCGCGCGCGCGCGCCTGCTCGGCGAGTGCCAGCAGGCTGGGCGCCGGCGGCGGCGCGGGTGCCGGCTCCACTGCCTTGACCGGCACCGGCGGCGGGACAGGCTCGGCCGGGCGCACGGTTTCCTGGCGCTTGCGCGCCAGCTCGGCCTGCTTCTGCGCCTCGGCATCGCGGCGCGCGCGCTCCGCCGCCTCCGTGCGCTGGGCGTCCGCCCGGCGTTTTGCGTCGGCATCGCGCTGCTGGCGCTCCAGTTCGTCGGCGCGCTTCTTGTCCAGTTCGGCCTGCTGCTGCAGTTGCTGCCGCTGCTGATCCTCGCGCTGGCGTTTGGCCACAACCTCCGCTTCTTCGCGGGCCTTGGCTGCGCTCTGCTGCTGGTTCTCGAACTCGCGCCGCTGCAATTCGAGGTTCTCCCGCTCGTTGGCGATCTTCTTGCGTTCCCCGGTCGGCACCAGCCACAATACCACCGCGGCGGCAGCGACCAGCGCGCCCAGCGTGGCCCAGATGACCGGCCCGCGCAGCGAATGGCCGGGCGCCGCAGGCGGGCTCGCGGGTGCCGGCACAGCGCGCGGGGCGGCTTTTCCGCCGGCAGCGAGCTCCTTGCGCCACTCGGCGATGCTCTGCGGCCGATCCTTCTCTGCGAACCCGAGCGCGTGGTCGATGGCTTTGAGCAGGCCCGCCGAATAGTGCCCGCTGCCAATCGTGACGGCCGGCACCAGCATCTCGCGCGTGCTGCCGAGGACGCCCTTGCTGCGCGTAATCGCATCCATCGGCGCCATGCCGGCGATGGCGCGGTAGCAGGTCGCGCCCAGGCTGTACAGGTCGGTCCACGGGCCCTGGTTCTCGCCGGAGCTGTAGTACTGCTCGAACGGCGCGTAACCGGGCGCCACCAGGATGGTGACGGTGCGCGCGTGGCCGAGCGAGTGCCGCGCCGAGCCGAAATCGAGCAGCACCGGCGAGCCGTCGGCGCGGATGTGGATATTGTCCGGCTTGATGTCGCGGTGGATGAAGCCCGCGCCGTGCACCAGTTCCAGGCCGTCCAGGATCGGCAGCACCACGCGCATCAGCTCGTCCTCGGGGAGCGTGCGGCGCCGCTCGAGCAGGGCCGCCAGATTCTCGCCCTCCTCGAAGCGCATCACCATGTAAGCGGTATTGTTGTGCTCGAACACCGAGTGCACGCGCACGATGTTCGGGTGGTCGAACCTGGCCAGGGTGCGCGCCTCGCGGATGAAGCGGTCCAGCCCCCAGCGGTAGCGCTCGCTTTGCTCCTCGGTGCGCGAGCGCACCGAGGCGTCCGTCCGGCGCGTGGCCACGTCCGTCGGCAGGTATTCCTTGATCGCCACCATCTGGTCCAGGTTGGTGTCGCGCGCGAGGTAGGTGATGCCGAAGCCGCCCTGGCCGAGGACCCGCTCCAGGACGTACCAGTGCAGCCGGTACTGGGCCGGCAGTGCGTCGGGGTAGGGGTGGTCGCTCATGGCGGCGCCGACACTGTACTCCCGCCCCGGTCCCTGTAACCCATCTGTAAGTCACCCGTGAGTTGGGTGCAACCCCCCGCCGCCGATGATGGATTCACCAGGGCATGGGCTCTGGATTGAACCTTGGAGGTAGCCATGAACCGCAAAAGCATTATCGCCGCCGCGCTGGCGGCAACCACCCTGACCCTTTCCGGCTGCTATGTCATGCCTTACGGCCCGGACGGCCAGCCCTGGCACATCAACCCGATCACCGTGCCGCCCGGCGCAGTACCGATGGGCGGCACCGGAGCGCCGGGCGCGGTCGCACTCAACGTGCGCATGTATCCGGCCAATGACCAAGCGACGCAGACCGGCGTGCTGACCGGGACGGTGATCAACATGATGACCGGCAAGGGCCGTTTCCAGCTCAACTACAAAGGCGAAGTGCTCACCGGCGAGGCGACGCGTGTCGACGGCGATGCGCGGCGCGGCGTGGCGAGCGCTTTCGGCCCGAGCGGCACCTACATGAGCTGCGAGTACCAGATGAGCAATCCGAAGCAGGGCGCCGGCACCTGCACCCTGTCCAACGGCGCCATGTACAAGGCGCACATCGGCAGCTGAAGCCGAGACGACCATGTTGCGCTCCGAACTGCAGAACGTCCGCCTCACCGTCCTCGCGGACGACGGCGAAAATCTTGACCGTTTCCGCGACGCGCTGTCGGGCATCCCCCGTATCCGCGTCGCGGAACGGCTGCAGTCGGGCGGCGCGGACATCGCCTGGGCGCTCGCGGTCCGGCCGGTGGTACAGGTCCTGCGGCTGGACCTGGTGCCTGGGCCGGCACGCCTCGACCGCGAAGCGGGGCATCTCACACTGCGCGAGGTCGACGTGCTGCGCCTGCTGGCGCAGGGCTGCGGCTATTTCGAGATCGGCAAGCGGCTGGGCGTATCGGTGAACACGGTCACCAGCCACATCAAGAACGCCTACCGTAAGCTCGAGGTGCATTCCGCCGCCGCGGCGGTAATGCGCGCCGTCGAACTGCGGCTGCTGGGGCAAGCCTAGCGTGCCAATGCCGTAGCGATCGCCTCGACGCAGTCCGCCGGGGTCTTGGCGATGTCCACCTCGATTGCGCGCTGCGGCGACTCGAGCGTCGCGTATTGGCTGTCGAGCAGCGAGGCGGGCATGTAGCGGTGCTGGCGATGCGCCATGCGCGAGCGGATGAGGTCGATCGGGCCGCGCAGGTGAACGAAGCGGCAGTCGACGCCCTCCGCCAGTACTTTCCGGTAGGACTCCTTCAGCGCAGAGCACGCCAGCACCGCGTTCTGCCTTTTCCTCAACTCCGCATTGAGGCGTTCCAGCCACGGCCGACGGTCCGCGTCGTCGAGCGGCAGGCCGGCGGCCATCTTCGCCACGTTCTCCGGCGGATGGAATTCGTCGGCGTCGAGGAACTCTGCGCCGAGCCTTTGCGCGAGCAGGGCGCCGACGGTGCTCTTGCCGCAGCCCGACACGCCCATCACGACGATTCTCAAGACCGGCTGACGGCGTGCCCGCCAAATCCGGCGCGCATCATGGCCAGCAGCTTGCGCGCGTAGTCGGAGCGACCCTGGCTGGAGAAGCGCCCCATCAGCGCCATGGTGAGCACCGGCGCGGGCACGCCGAGCTCGATCGATTCGAGCGCCGCCCAGCGCCCCTCGCCCGAATCGGCCACTACCGGCGCCACGCCTTCGAGCGCGTCATCGCTCTGCAATACCTCCGCGCACAGGTCGAGCAACCAGGAGCGGATCACGCTGCCATGGCGCCAGGTCTCGGCCAGGCGCCCCGCATCGAAGCCGAAGTCCTGGCGCGCGTCGAGCAGCGCGAACCCCTCGGCGAGCGCCTGCATCATCCCGTACTCGATGCCGTTGTGGATCATCTTTGCGTAGTGCCCGGCGCCGGCCGGCCCGCAATGCAGCCAGCCGCGCTCCGGGCACGGCGCCAGGATGCGCGCGTAGGGCTCGAAGATTTCGATCGACTTCGGCGTACCGCCGAGCATCAGGCAGTAGCCGTTGGCCAGGCCGTGCACGCCGCCCGAGACGCCGGCGTCGATGTAGCGCAACCCCTGCTGCGACAGGTCCATCGCGCGTCGCATCGTGTCCTTATACAAGGCGTTGCCGCCGTCCACCAGCGTGTCGCCGGCGGACAGCAGCGGCAGCAGTTCGCGCAGCGCGTCCTCGGTGATGGCGCCCGCGGGCAGCATCAGCAGGAGCACGCGCTCGCCCTCGAGCTGCGCGCAGACCGCGGCGAGCCCCTCCACGCACTCGACACCCGGTTCGCCGGCGAGCGCGTCGCGCGCCGCGCGCTCGCGGTCGAAGGCCAGCACGCGCACGCCGCCGCGCGCCAGCCGCCGCGCCATGTTGGCGCCCATCCTGCCCAGCCCGACGATGCCGATGTCCATACTTGCCTCCCGGAGACGGGCTCATTCTATAATCGTCGCGGAGGAGGGTGTTCCCATGAGAAAGTTCATTGCCGCGCTCGCACTCGGCACGCTATGCGCTGCCGCGCAGGCACAGTACCCAAACAAGCCGATCAGGCTCATCGTGCCGTTCCCGGCAGGCTCGTCCACCGACACGATCTCGCGCATCCTGGGCAACGCGGTGTCCAACGCCGTTGGCCAGCCGGTGCTGGTCGAGAACAAGGCGGGCGCCGACGGCGCGATTGCGGCGACCGAGGTCGCCAAGGCTGCGCCCGACGGCTACACGCTGCTGATGAGCACCAACAGCCCGATGTCGGCCGTGCCGGCGCTTAGAAAAGTGCCACCCTACGACCCGGTGGCCGACTTCACGCCGATCACCGACATCGGTCGCTACACGTTTTTTGTCGTGGTCCACCCGAGCGTGCCGGCGAAGACGTTGAGCGAATTCATCCAGCATGCGAAGGCGAATCCCGGCAAGATCAACTACGCCACCGGCAATACAACGGGGATCGTCTCCACCGCGTTCTTCGCCGCACAGGCGGGGATCGACATGGTGCACGTGCCGTACAAGGGCGAGCCGCAGGCGATGATCGACCTGGTCGGCGGGCGCGTGCAGCTGATGTTCGCTTCGTTCAGCACCTCGGTGCCACAGCTGCGGGACGGCAAGCTGCGCGCCCTCGTCACCACGCTGCCCAAGCGCAGCCAGCTGCTGCCGGAGGTGCCGACCATTGCAGAGGCCGGCATGCCGCAGTTTTCCGTGACGTCGTGGGCAGGCTTGTTCGGCCCGGCGAAGATGTCGAAGGCGATCGTGGAGCGCCTCAACCGGGAGTTCGCGGCGGCGATGGCACGTGCCGATGTGCAGGACCTGATGGACAAGCAGGCCTTCGTGCTGAGCCCTTCCTCGCCCGAGCGCCTGGCCGCCTTCGTCAAGGAACAGATGGAAAGCTACCGCAACATCCTGCGCGCCGCCGGCGTGCAACCGGAGTGAGGCCATGATGAGAATCTTCGCGGCAATCCTTGCAGTCGTCCTGCCATTCGCAGCGGCGGCCCAGTATCCGAACAAGCCGATCCGCCTGATCGTGCCCTTCCCGCCGGGCGGTGCGGCGGAGCTCGGCGCGCGCATCTTCACGCAGCCGCTCAGCCAGGCGCTGGGGCAACCGGTGATCATCGAGACCAAGCCGGGCGCCGAGGGCATCATCGCCTCCGAGGCGGTGAAGCAGGCGGCTCCCGACGGCTACACGATCTACTACGGCACCGCGACCGGGATGTCGTTCGCGCCTGCTGCGAAGAAAGTCCCGCCCTACGATCCGGTCAACGACTTTACTCCGGTGTCGCTGGTCGGGATTTTCGGATTCTTCGTCTTTTCGCACGCCAGCCTGCCGGTCAACACGATCGGCGAGCTGGTCGCCTACGCTCGCGCCAACCCGGGCAAGCTCAACTACGGCACCGGCAACGCCACCAGCGTCCTGGCGACGGCGCAGTTCGCCGCGTTGCAGAAGCTCGACATGGTGCACATCCCTTACAAGGGCGACGGGCCGCTCACCATCGATCTGGTTGGCGGGCGGGTGCATCTGGCGATCGCGACGCCCGGCACGCTCGCGCCCCAGGTGAAGGAGGGCAAGCTGCGCGCGCTCGCCACGCTGCTGCCGAACCGCAACCCGCTGCTGCCGGAGGCTCCCACCATGAAAGAGGCGGGGCTGGAAAGCGTGTCGATCACGCCCTGGGGAGGGCTGTTCGGCCCGGCGAAGATGCCGAAGGAGATCGTGGATCGCCTCGCGCGCGAGTTGGCCGTCGTGCTGGCCAAGCCCGAGGTGCGCGACGCGCTCGGCCGGCTCGCCTTCGAGCCGCGCAGCTCGACGCCGCAGGAGCTCGCTGCATTCGTTGCGGCGCAGCTTGATGCCTACGGGCGCGCGGCGCGCGCTTCAGGGCTCAGTCTCGACTGACGGGCTTCAGCCTCGACTACGAACTCGGGCGTTCCAGCGCATCACACAAGAGCCGCAGTTCCCTCGGGCCCGGTTCGTTGATTCCCCGTTCGTACAGGGAGACCACCGCAGCCGCCCGAACAGTGGCCAGCGTATCGCGGTGATGCCGCACTAAAGCAACATGAAGGCTAGATACTGGACAACAATCCAGACTGCGAGCAAGCCAACCCCCAAAGTCACTCGCCGCTGGTACTGCGCGTAGGCCACTTTTTCTTCTGCCGTCAGCGAAACCTCGGCAAAGCGCGGGGCTCTGTATAGAGAAAGAAATATCAAGAGAGCACCGATCGCCGTAACGTAGAGCCCAATTGCATTGACCACCCAGGCTGTTGTCATTTTTATTCCCCCTGCAGTACAAATTCGCCAGTATTCAGGGTACTAGGCCCTGCCGCGCCTGTCGAATATGTTCAGGCGCTCCCCGGGGGAGCGCAGCGACCTTTTCGAGCAACTAGAAAGCGTAGCGCGCCAGCGAGCCTCACGAAGTTTCCAATCTGCTGATCTTGTCCTGAGGATGGTGGAAAAACGGGGCTAGTACAAAGAACGCCCATGACCGCTATCGGCCAGAAGCGGTCATTCGTCCGAGTGTTGCGGGGCTCGTTGAGCGTCGCCTCGCGCGGGTTGCATATTCCATCGGCATCGATATTGCCTAAGGATTACCTAGGTAGTCACGCTTACCGATCTCGATGCCGTTGTGGCGCAGGATGTTGTAGGTGGTCGTGACATGAAAATAAAAATTCGGTATTGCATGGCCGAGCAGGAATTGCATGCCCTTGTAGCGGGTTTCCTTGTCACCGCGCTTGATTACGATTTCCTTGTCTTCGGTGCCGTCGATCTGCCGCGGCGTCACGGTCTGGATGAAGGCGATTGTTTTGGCGACGCGCGCCTTCAAGTCGGCCAGGGTCTTCTCGTTGTCCTCGTACGCCGGGATCTCCACACCGGCGAGGCGCGCCACCACGCCCTTGGCTGCATCGCAGGCGATCTGCACCTGGGTGGTCATGGGCAGCATGTCGGGGAAAAGGCGGTAGGTAGTCAGCGTGGCTGTGTCGAGCTTTTTGGCGTCGACATGGACCTGCGCCTTGTCGAGGATCTTCGAAAGGTTGCCGAGGATGTTGACGAAGCGCGGAACGCTCGCCTGGTACATGGAAATGGTCATGGGAATTCCTGGAAGTGGAAAAGGATGGAAAACAGCGAACGCGCATTCTACCTGTAGCCAATCCGAGTTGGGCCACTCAGTTGGTCTAGGCTACCTTGATGGTCGATTAGGAGAGTGCGCGGGATCGCGTAGAGGGCGCGTAGCCCGAATGTACGCTTTGGGTGGCGCGTTCAACGGGTCAATGCGACACCGCTCGAATCGCGGCGGAGACCGCGATCAACGCGATCTTCGCTAAACTGACGCCAAGATGCGGCTTCTCGCGTTCATCGAATTTACCGCGGTGATCATCGGGATCATTGGCGTGATCGCCGGCCAGTACTTCGCGCTTCCCAAGGGCTTTCACCTGGGCGTGTTCCTGATCGGCGCAGGCATCGCGCTCGGCGGGCTCGAGTCGGTCCTGACGCGCCGCATGTGTTTTCGTGCCTCGGACAACGCGTACGAGGACTACGCGGGCGCGCCGGCGATGATCGTCGGGCTGATGGCGCTGCTCATCGGGACGGGAGTCATCGCGACGGCTTACCTTCTCTCCGATGGGCTGTGGACCTCGAGCGTGCACTACTTGACGCGCCGGCCTGTGCTGGTGCTGATCGCGGCAGGACTCCTGCTCATCGGACTCGGCGCGCTGATGATGCTCAACCCGCGCGGGCGCAGGAGCCTGGCCTGGACGCTCCTGGTGCGCGTTCCACGCTCGCTGCTGGGTTTCATCCTGGTCGCGGGTGGGCTCGCAGGGATTGGGTTGGGCGCGTGGGAGTGGCTCGAGCCGCTGGCATTCGATCGCTTCGTCAGGAGCCTGCCGCAACAGCTCGACTGGCCGCTTCGGGTCGGACGCGGTCGCTGAGCGGTGAATGTCCGCTATCGGCGGCGGGTTCAACCGGTAGGTAACCGTCCTCCAGAACAGGCAGCATTGTTCGCTGCCGGCGCCGAAGGTTAAACTGTGTATGACAATGGGCGTCGTTACAAGGGAGCTCGCCAGAATGCCCGCAACGCACAACAATGCCGCCAGCACCGCGTTCGACGCCATCGTCATCGGTGCCGGCGTCGGTGGCCTCTATGCCCTGTACTGCCTGCGCGACAAGCTCGGCATGCGGGTGCACGTCCTCGAGGCCGGCGCCGACGTCGGCGGCACCTGGTACTGGAACCGCTATCCGGGCTGCCGATGCGACGTGGAAAGCCTGGAATATTCCTTCTCGTTTGACGACGCGCTGCAGCAGGACTGGTCCTGGCCGGAGCGCTACGGGAACCAGCCGGAGATCTTGGAGTATGTCGGCCATGTCGCCGACCGCTTCGATCTGCGCCGCGACATTCAGTACAACACCCGCGTCACCTCGGCGACCTACGATCGCGCCAGCAACCGCTGGACCGTGCAGACCAGCGCAGGTGAGCAGTTCAGCGCGCCGATTTGCGTGATGGCGACTGGCAACCTGTCCGTGCCGCGCGTGCCCGATTTCAAGGGCCTGCAAAGCTTCAGGGGTTGCTCGTATCACACCGGCAGGTGGCCGCATGAGCCGGTCAACTTCACCGCGCTTCGGGTCGGCGTCATCGGTACCGGATCCTCGGGCGTGCAGAGCATCCCGATCATCGCCCGCCAAGCCAGGCACCTGACGGTGTTCCAGCGCACCGCCAACTTCATCCTGCCTGCGAAGAACGGACCGATGGACAAAGCGCTCGAGGCCAGGCACAAGGCGGAGTATCCGGAGCGCCGCCGCGCCGCATACGACACGCCGTTCGGCATCGCCGGCTATCCGTCACCGATAAAATCGGCGTTGGACGCGAGCTCGCAAGAGCGCGAGGCGATGTACGAGAGAAAGTGGGCCGAGGGCGGCTCGATCAGTTTTCTTTACAGCTACAAGGACCTGCTGACCAGCAAGGAAGCCAACGACACCGCGGCTGAGTTCGTGCGCAAAAAGATCCGCTCGATCGTCAAGGATCCGGCGACTGCCGAGCTGCTGTGCCCGAACAACCACCCGATCGGCACCAAGCGGCTGGTGCTCGATACCGGCTACTACGAGACTTACAACCGCGATAACGTCACTCTAGTGAACGCGCGCAAGGCGCCGATCCGGGAAATTACGCCGAACGGCCTGCGCACCACCGAGACCGGGTACGAGCTGGACGTGATCGTGTTCGCCACGGGATTCGACGCGATGACTGGCGCGCTGAAGGAAATCGACGTGCGCACCACCGACGGCCGCTCGCTGACGGCAGACTGGGCCCACGGGCCGTACACCATGCTGGGCATCATGTGTGCCGGTTTTCCCAACATGTTCATGATCACCGGTCCGGGAAGCCCCGGGGTGAAGAGCCAGATGATCCTGAGCTGCGAGCAGCACGTCGATTGGATCGTCAACTGCCTGACACACATGGGTGCCAACGGAATCGCCGCCATCGAACCGACCGAAGAGGCGCAGACCGCGTGGACCCGGCACGTGGCGGATGTGGCCAACGCCACGCTCTATCCGCTCGCCAATTCCTGGTACATGGGCGCCAACATCCCCGGCAAGCCGCGCGTCTTCATGCCTTATGTCGGCGGCGTGCACACTTACAAGCGCAAGTGCGACGAAATCGCCGCGAAGGGTTACGAGGGCTTCATCATGGCGCCGGCGGGCGCGGCGCGACGGGCGATGGCGACCGCCGTCCACGACTGAGCCGCCTCCCCCGAAGGACCGCTATGGGTCGAGGCTGTGTAAAAACCAGAAACGCGCAACGTCCAGAAGCTGTTTTGCGACCCGGACTGGCTGATTTCGGCTGCGCTCGCCGGTGCTGAGCATGGCTGGAGAGTAAAAAAGGTACTCCTATGCCGTTTGTGCCAATGTAAGGTGAGACACCTACCTTCGTAGAATTACTGTCGAAAGGTAGGCCAATGATGTCGTCGAGGAAGTCACCCGGCTTGATGTCCCCGAGCGTGATGGGCTGCGTCACCACGATCTCCGCTTGGTCGCCGACTTGGACACCGATGGTCTTGCCGCTCTGCTCCTGGACCGAAATCAATTTCCCGTCGAACGCGGCACAACACCGCGCACCCGGGCGTGAGCCTGCGCCTCCAATGAAAGAGTCGTCAGAGCGAATACGGCGGCGATCAGCAACCGGCTGCGTCGAGCATGGTTCACTGGCGCTCGTCGCGCAATCACAAGACGCGGTAGATTTCCCAACGGCTTGTCCCGGATACCACATGGGGCTCGAGATCCTTGCTCCATTGCTTATGCCCTGCCATCGTAGCGAGTTTGTCCCACGCCTGGTTGAGCTCGCTGAGGTCCTTAACAAGATGTTCCGACTGAATGGTTGCCTCGAGCGCGCCGATCGAGCCTGTCAGTAAGCGCACCTTGTCAGCACTAAACCCAGCTTGCGGCGCAATATCCCGTAGCCAACGCTGCATCAGGTCGATCACATTCTGTTTGTATCCGAACTTCGCATCGATGCTCCAACGGGCGACCATCATGGTTGACCTCCTCGAGTCTTACGGAAGATGATGTGACCAGTACTTCTTGTAACACCATTATGTCTTGTAACGCCCAACTACCAATAGCCCGACAGGCACCCAAGTAGGGCCGCTTCAGGCAACGCTAGTCGGCTCGCCGAACCAGCGGCCGCGTCCCGGCCAGCGCGCCACTAGGTCGACGAACAGGGGATCGATGCCGTTCGGGTCGGCCGCGACCTCGCGCGCGAGTTGCCCGGGTTCGTCGTTGTAGGCAAGTAA
Organism: Betaproteobacteria bacterium; assembly: GCA_031394435.1. Taxonomy (GTDB): domain Bacteria; phylum Pseudomonadota; class Gammaproteobacteria; order Burkholderiales; family SG8-39; genus JAABQT01. The sequence goes on along the minus strand of JANNTQ010000148.1, from coordinate 310 downwards.
CCCGAGGTCCGTCATCCGCATCGGAAAGACGATGCCGTCGAGGTGGTCGCATTCGTGCTGCAGCAGCGCCGCCCACGAACTGTGTGCGTCATGGGACACGGTCCCGCCCTCGAGCGTCTGGTAACTGATCGCGATGCGCGGATGGCGCGGCACCTTGCCGTGCAGTCCGGGAATCGACAGGCAGCGCTCCCACACCGGCGTCTTGTCCGCGGACTTGGGGGTGATCACCGGGTTGACCATCACCGTCCAGGGCCGCGGCTCGATTCCCGAGCCCTTGGGAATGCGCGCGGCGATCATGCGGTAGACCACC
>JANNTQ010000125.1:0-11346 GCA_031394435.1 Betaproteobacteria bacterium | reverse complement strand
CACCAAGGTCATGGTACCGGCGACGAACAGGCCGAAGATGGCGATCACCGTGTAGATGCTGAAGCCGGCGCCGAGCAGCGCCGAATAGGCGGCGATCATGATCAGGATCGAAGTGTTCTCGTTGAAGTTCTGCACCGCGATGGAGCGACCGGCGCCCATCAGGTTGTGCCCGCGGTGCTGCAGCAGCGCATTCATCGGCACGACGAAGTAGCCCGCCATGCCGCCCATCGCGATCAACAACGGGATGGCGATGCGCAGATCGGTGACCAAGTCCATGCTGATCACGACCAATCCCATGCCGATGCCCAGCGGGATGACGTTCGTCGCGCGGTCCAGCGACACGCGCGCCGAGGCCAGCACCGCGCCGAGCGCGATGCCTAGCGCCACCACGCCCTGCAGGATAGAGGCCTCGGACAGGTTGTAGCCGAGCGCGGTGCGCGCCCACTCGATGACGATGAACTGCAGCGTGGCGCCGGCGCCCCAGAACAGTGTGGTGACGGCAAGCGAGATCTGGCCGAGCTTGTCGGTCCACAGGCGCCGGCAGCAGTGGGCGAAGTCGCGGATCGTTTCCATCGGGTAGGCCGGCAGCGGCTTGAGCGGTACGCCGGTGCGCGGCACGTACAGGTTGAAGATTGCTGCCAGCGCATAGACGAAGACGATCACCGCCATGGCGGCTTCCGCGGGGGTGTCGATGCTGGTGTCGAACTGCGGCAAGTCGATCGCGAGCAGCTGGCCGGAGACCCGGGCGCCGACCAGCACGCCGCCCAGCACCGTGCCCAGGATGATCGAGCCCACGGTGAGGCCCTCGATCCAGCCGTTGGCAATCACCAGTTTGCTTGGCGGCAGGTACTCGGTGAGGATGCCGTACTTCGCCGGCGAGTAGGCAGCGGCGCCCAGCCCGACCAGTGCGTAGGCGGCGAGCGGGTTGGCGTTGAACAGCATCAGCAGGCAGCCCGCAATCTTGATGGTGTTGGAAAAGAACATCACCTGCCCCTTGGGCAGGCGGTCGGCGAACGCGCCGACCCAGGGCGCGAGCAGCACGTAGGAGACGACGAAGAAGAACTTGAGGTAGGGCGTGAGCCAGACGGGTGAATTGCTCTGCATCAGCAGGGCGATCGCCGCCACCAGCAGCGCGTTGTCGGCGAGCGACGAGAAGAACTGCGCCGCCATGATGATGTAGAAGCCGCGGTTCATGGCGCCGACCTTATAGCACGGCCGAGCAGTAAGTTATCCTAGCGCCATGCCGCGCCCCATCCGCGCCGTGATCAGGGCCTCCGCCCTGCGCCACAATCTGCAGTTGGCGCGCGAGGCTGCCGGCAAAGCCAAGCTGTGGGCGGTGTTGAAGGCCAACGCCTACGGCCACGGCCTGGAGCGTGCGGCGCGCGCGCTGGCCGAGGCCGACGGCTACGCGGTGCTGGATTTCCAGGAAGCGGCGCGCCTGCGCCTGGCCGGGGTGAAAAAGCCGATTCTGATGCTGCAGGGCTTCTTCAGGCCGCTCGACGTCAACCTGCTGTTCAAGTACGACCTGACGCCGGTGATCCACAACGCCGACCAGGTCGAGCTGATCAGGCACATGGACCTGCCGGCGCAGCTCGACCTCTATCTCAAGGTCAACAGCGGCATGAACCGCCTCGGCTTCGGCGTGGACGTCCTGCGGCCGATGTACAACTCCCTGCGCCTGCACCCCAAGGTCGGCAGCATCACGCTGATGACGCACTTCGCCGACGCCGACGGCCAGAGCGGGGTGCACGAACAGCTGCGCTGGTTCAACGAGCTCGTGCAACCCTTCGAGGCGCCGCGCTCGGTGGCCAATTCGGCGGCGCTGCTGCGCTTCAAAGAGACGCGCGAGGGCTGGGTGCGCCCGGGAATCATGCTCTACGGCTGCTCGCCGTTCGCCGACTGGAGCGCCGAGGAGATCGGCCTCAAGCCGGCGATGACCCTGCACTCGGAGCTGATCGCGGTGCAGAACCTGATGCCCGGCGAAAGGGTCGGTTACGGCTTTACCTACGAGGCGAAGCAGGAGATGGCCATCGGCATCGTCGCCTGCGGCTACGCCGACGGCTATCCGCGCCAGGCGCCCAGCGGCACGCCGGTGCTGGTGGCCGGCAATCGAACCAGGACCGTGGGGCGCGTGTCGATGGACATGCTCTGCGTGGACATCAGCGACATCGAGCAAGCCTATATCGGCACGCCGGTGACGCTGTGGGGCGAAGGCTTGTCGGCGGACGAGGTGGCGGCAGCGGCCGGCACGGTGAGCTACGAATTGCTTTGCGGGCTGGCGGCGCGCGTGCCGGTGACCGAGGCAGAGTAGTGGCGAAGGCGAAATCGGTCTTCGTGTGTTCGGAGTGCGGCGCGGCTGCGCTCAAGTGGATGGGCATGTGCCCGTCGTGCGGCGAGGCGGGCACGCTGAGCGAGCAGGCGGCGGAGCGCGGCAGGGTCGGCACACGCGCCACAGGGCCGGCGGCGATCCCGGTGGCGCTGGCGCAGGTCGAGGCGCGCGACGCCGAGCGGCTCTCGAGCGGGCTGCCCGAACTCGATCGCGTGCTGGGCGGCGGGCTGGTGGTGGGACAGGTGGCGCTGATCGGCGGCGATCCCGGCATCGGCAAGTCCACGCTGCTGCTGCAATCGCTCGCCGCGCTGGGCACCGCGCGCAAGGTGGTTTACGTCTCGGGCGAAGAATCGGCTGAGCAGGTGGCGCTGCGCGCGCGGCGCCTGGGGCTGGACGCGCGAGGCGTGGGGCTGCTCGCCGAGATCCAGCTCGAGCGCATCCTTGGCGCCCTCGAGGCCGCAGGTCCCGAGGTGGCTGTGGTGGATTCGATCCAGACCTTGTGGTCTGAGACGCTGCAATCGGCACCCGGCTCGGTGGCGCAGGTGCGCGAGTGCGCTGCGCAGCTCGCGCGCCACGCCAAGAAGACTGGCACGGCGCTGTTCATCATCGGCCATGTCACCAAGGACGGCGCCATCGCCGGACCGCGTGTGCTCGAGCACATCGTAGACACGGTGCTGTACTTTGAAGGCGACCCGAATTCCGCCTATCGCCTGGTGCGCGCCATCAAGAACCGCTTCGGCGCGGTCAACGAGCTGGGCGTGTTCGCCATGACGGACAAGGGGCTGCGCACGGTGAGCAACCCTTCCGCGCTGTTCCTGCAGCGCCACGAGAAAGACGTCGCCGGCTCTTGCGTGCTGGCGACGCTGGAGGGCACGCGACCTCTGCTGGTGGAGATCCAGGCGCTGGTGGACGCCGCGCATGCGCCCAATCCGAGGCGCCTCTCTGTCGGGCTGGAGCAGAACCGCCTCGCCATGCTGCTCGCGGTGCTGCACCGGCACGCGGGCATCGCGACCATGGACCAGGACGTGTTCGTCAACGCGGTGGGCGGCGTGCGCATCGGCGAACCGGCGGCCGACCTGGCGGTGGCGCTGGCCATCGTGTCCTCGTTCACCGACCGGCCGATACCCGGCAAGGTGGTGGCTTTCGGCGAGATCGGCCTCGCAGGGGAAGTGCGTCCCGCGCCGCGCGGTCAGGACCGGCTGAAGGAAGCGGCCAAGCTCGGCTTCGACAAAGCGATCGTGCCGAAGGCCAATGCGCCGAAGGGCAGGGTCGCCGACATCGAGGTAATCCCGGTCGAGCGGGTGGATCAGGCGGTGCAGCTGCTGCGCAATCTGTAGGCTGGGCCCGGGCCCGGCCTACGCCTTCATCAGCTTGACCAGGTCCGGCGTGCTCACGCAGCGCTCCAGGTAGCCGAAGCTACCCTTGTCCTTCACCTCGCGCGCTGCTTCGAGCAGCCCGGTCATCGCGGCGCGGTAAAGCGAAGTCGCCAGGCTGATGCGCCGCACGCCGACGGCTTCCAGTTCGGCCACGGTGAACGATTTGCCCGGGATGCCGGCCATGAAGTTGACCGGCTTGGACAGCGCGCAGCACACCGCGCGCACCGCAGCGAGATCGGGGAGCGCGGGTGCGAACAGCACGTCCGCGCCGGCTTTCTCGTAAGCCTGCAGGCGCCGGATCGTGTCGTCCAGGTCCGCATTGCCGCGCAGGTAATTTTCGGCGCGCGCAGTCAACAGGAACGTAAACGGCAGCGCGCGCGCTGCCTGTGCTGCGGCAGCGATGCGCTCGGTGGCCTGGCCGATGTCGAAAAGCGGCCGCTCCCTGTCACCGGTGGCGTCCTCGATCGAACCGCCGACCAGCCCGGCTTCGGCGGCGAGTCGTATCGTTTCCGCTGCCGCTTGCGGCGCGTCGCCGAAACCTTTTTCCAGGTCCGCCGAGACGGGGATGTCGGTGGCCGCGCAGATCGAGCGCGCCTGCGCGAGTGCCTCGTCGCGCGTCACCTTGCCATCGCGCTTGCCGAGGATGCCGGCGGAGGCGCCGCTCGAGGTGGCGAGCGCCTCGAAGCCAAGCCCGGCGAGCAGCCGCGCCGAGCCAGCGTCCCAGGGGTTAGCGATGACGAAGGCGCCTGGCGCTTCATGCAGGGCGACGAAACGCGCCGCTTTTTCGCTTTGACTGGTCATGGTCGGACTCCTGCTAGTTCGCCAGTGCGCGCTCCGCTGCGCGCACGCCGCTGCGCACTGCCGCTTCCAGGGTCGGCGGATATTCAGGGTCGGTATAGTCGCCCGCCAGATAGATTCCCGACAGGCCCGTTTCGATGCCGGGCCTCTTGAGGCCCCGCGTCACGGCGATGGTGGCGCGCTTCTCGGCGATCACGCGGGCCCATTGCGGTGAGGGGAATCCCGGCAGGGCCGCCGCTAGCTCCCGGTGGCAGGTTGCGGCGAGTTCATCCTGCGTCATTTGCTGGTGATCGCCCTGTGCGCTGATCACGGCGGCAAGCAGTCCTTTCTCTCCGGTCAGCGCGCCTCGGTCGAACACCCACTGCACCAGCCCGTCGGCCAGGCCGAGCATCGGGAAGGGCAGGCGCGTCCGCGGCTCGTACTGCAGGTAGCAGGTGGTGATCGGCTGGTATTGGTACTCCGTCGCGCTGGACGGCAGCAGCACCTTGAGTTGGTGCGGGCCCACGGCGAGGATGACGGCGTCGTATTCGGATTTGAGCGCGGCCAGGTCCCGCACCGTCGTCTCGCAGCGCACCTCGGCGCCTTTGGCGTGCAGCCACTCCGTCGCCGGCTCCGGGAACAGCCGCGACAGGTCCACGCGCGGCAGGATCAGGTCGCTCGCTTCGTTGTCGCCGCCCAGCGTGTCGCGCAGTACGGCGAGGAACACGTTCGCCGAGGCGAACTCCGGTGGCGTGTTGAGTGCGGAAATGCACAAAGGCTGCCACAGGTAATGCCCGATGCGGCCGTTCTGCGCATGGCGCTCGAGCAGCGCGCTCACGCTGCAATCCTCGGCGAGGCGGAAACTTTGCTTGCGCAGCGCCAGCATGAAGCGCACCGCGCCAGTGCGCTCGCGCCAGGGCAGCCCGCGCGCGAGCAGCAGGCCCGCCAGCAAGCCGAAGGGAGCAGGGAAGTACAGCGCGCGGAAGTTAAAGCCGTCGGCATAGCGCAGCTCGAGCGGCACGCGCAGCACCGCGTCCGCGGGCACGCCCACCGTGCGCATCAGGGAGAACAATGTCGCGTACGCGCCGACCAGGATGTGCTGCCCGTTGTCGAGCGTTTGGCCTTGGCTGACGATGCGCCGCGCGCGTCCGCCAGGCACCAGCCCGGACTCGAATACGGTGACTCGCGCGCCGCGCCCGACGAGCGTGACCGCCGCCGCCATGCCGGCATAGCCGGCGCCCACCACGGCTATGCGGTGAGCCATGTCTTCCACGCCAGCCAGAGCTTGCGCAGCGGCGTGAGCGAGGTGCGCTGCGTCAGCACCTTGAAGCCCTCGCGCTCGATCTCGGCCAGCAGCTCGCGGTAGATCTCCGCCATGATCAGCCCCGGGCGCTGCGCGCGCCGGTCGGCGGCCGGCAGCAGCGCCGTCGCCCTGTCGTAGTAGGTGCGGGCGCGCTCGGCCTGGAACTTCATCAGCGCGACGAAGGCCTCGCCGTGGCGCGCGCCGAGCAGGTCCGCGGCCGTGACGCCGAATTTCTGCAGGTCCTCGATCGGCAGGTAGATGCGGTTCTTGCGCGCGTCCTCGCCGACGTCGCGGATGATGTTGGTAAGCTGGAACGCGGTGCCGAGGGTCTTTGCGTATTCAAGGGTGCGCGGGTCGGTGTGGCCGAAGATGCCGGCGGCGAGCAGCCCGACCACTCCCGCCACGTGGAAGCAGTAGCGCTCCAGGCCCGCGAAATCGAGGTAGCGGGTCTGCGTCAGGTCCATCTGCATGCCGTCGATGATTTCGTTCAGCCGCTGGGCGGTGATGCCGTAGGGCGTGAGCGCGGGCTGCAGCGCGCGGGTCACCGGATGCTGCGGGTTGCCGGCGAACAGGCCGGCCACTTCGTCACGCCACCAGGCCAGCTTGGTGCTGGCGAGCTGCGCATCCGCGGTCTCGTCCACCAGGTCGTCCACTTCGCGGCAGAATGCGTACAGCGCGGTGATGGCGCGCCGGCGCCCGGGCGGCAGGAACAGGAACGAGTAGTAGAAACTCGACCCGCTTGCGGCGGCCTTCTGTTGGCAGTATTCGTCCGGAGTCATATCGCGCGCGCGAGCAGCAGGGGCCAGTCGAACCAGCGCAGCAGCGGGCGGTGGCGGAATACGTCGCAGCCGACCTGCTCGATCTTCTCCAGGATACGCAAGCCGCCTTGCACGGTGGCGCGGATCTCCAGCCCCAGCCTGCCGGGCAGGCTGCGGCCGAGAGGGGCACCGGACAGCATTAGTTGGCGCGAACGGTCGATCTGAAAAGCCATCAGCAGGCGCCAGGCATCGTTGCAACGCTGTTCGGCCAGTTCGCGTTCGCCGACTCCGTAGCGCGCCATTTCGTCTTGCGGCAGGTAGATGCGTCCCTTGGCGTAGTCGACGGCGATGTCCTGCCAGAAATTGATCAGCTGCAGCGCCGTGCAGATCGCGTCGGACTGCCTGAACTGCGTTTCAGACGCTCGTTTGAACAGGTGCAGCAGCAGCCGGCCGACCGGGTTGGCGGAGCGCCGGCAATAGTCGAACACCTGCGCAAAATCGGCGTAGCGGCCCTTGACCACGTCCTGCGAAAAGGCGTCGAGCATGTCGCGGAACAACTGCAGCGGCAGGCCATGCTGCCGCGCGACGCGCGCCACTTCGTGTAAGGCCGGATCCGACGGGACGTCGAGTTGCTTGCGCAAGTCGTCCAGTTTCGCGAGTCGCCGTTCGGGCGGGTCGTCGCCCTCGTCGGCAATATCATCCGCGCGGCGCGCGAAGCGGTAGATGATCGCCACCGGCTCCCTCAGCGGCGCCGGCAGCAGCAGTGATGCAACCGGGAAGTTCTCGTAATGGCCGACCGACACGCGAAGGTATAATACGTTGTTTTTGACCCGCTTTTTCGCGAAGGTGGCGGAATTGGTAGACGCACTGGATTTAGGTTCCAGCGCCGCGAGGCTTGAGGGTTCGAGTCCCTCCCTTCGTACCAGCGGACAACTCTGAGGAAACGAAGGTAATGGCGACAAACTTGGAATCGCTAGGAACGCTGGAGCGGCGGCTGCAGATGTCGGTGCCGACGGCGCAACTGGAGCGCGAGGTGGACGAGCGCCTGAAGAAACTCGCGCGCAATGTGAAGATGCCTGGCTTCCGCCCGGGCAAGGTGCCGATGAAGATCGTCGAGCAGACCTATGGCGCGCAGGTGCGCAACGAGGTCACCGGCGATGCGGTGCAAAAGGCGTTCACCGACGCGGTGAAGCAGGCAAACCTCAAGGTCGCCGGTTACCCGCGCATCGAACCGAAGAAGGACGCGGTGCCCGTGGGCGCGCTCGAATTCAGCGCCACCTTCGAGGTGTACCCGGATATCAAGGTCGGCGACGTCGCCGGCGCCAGTATCGAGCGGCCTCAGGTCGCGCTGGATGACGCCGCGATCGACAAGACCATCGAGGTGTTGCGCAAGCAGCGCACCACCTACGCCCGGGTCGAGCGGGCAGCGCAGGACGGCGACCGGCTGACGGTGGATTTCGACGGCACGATCGGCGGCGAGCCCTTCCAGGGCGGCAAGGCCACGGGTTTCGCGTTGCTGCTGGGCGAGGGGCGCATGCTGCCCGGGTTCGAGACCGCCGCGCGCGGCATGTGCGCGGGCGAATCGAAGACCTTCGAGCTGACGTTTCCGCAGGACTACCACGCCAAGGACGTGGCCGGAAAAACCGCCTCCTTCGTGCTGGCGCTGAAGCAGGTGGACGAGCCGCGGCTGCCGGCGCTGGACGCGCAATTCGCGAACAGCCTGGGCGTTGCCGACGGCGACCTCGGCAAGATGCGCGTGGAGGTGCGGCAGAACGTCGAGCGCGAGGTGAGCAAGCGCGTCGACGGGCGGCTCAAGCAGCAGGCGCTGGATGCGCTGCTCGCCTCCACGCCGCTCGAGCTGCCCAAGGCCCTGGTGGCGCAGGAAACGCGGGAACTGGTGCAGCGCGCCGCCGCGGACCTGCAGGCTCGCGGCGTGAAGATCGAGAAGCTGCCGCTGGAGCCGCAAGCCTTCGAGGCGGCGGCCCGGCGCCGCGTCGCGCTTGGCCTGATCATTGCCGAGCTGGCGCGGGCCGAGAAACTGCAGCCCAAGCCGGCGGAAGTGCGCGCCCTGATCGAGCAGGAGGCGGCTTCCTACGAGAGTCCCGCCGAAGTTGTAAAATGGATCTATATGCAGCCGCAGCGCCTGTCGGAGATGGAAGGCCTCGCGCTCGAGAGCAACGTGGTGAACTGGGTGCTCTCGAAAGCGAAAGTGGCCGACAAGGCGCTGCCCTTCGACGAACTGATGGGAAGCAAGGCATGAACTGGGAAAAGCGCACACAAGAGACGCAAGACCTCGGCCTGATCCCGATGGTCATCGAGCAGTCGGGGCGCGGCGAGCGCGCCTACGACATCTATTCGCGCCTGCTGAAGGAGCGGGTGGTGTTCCTGGTCGGCCCGGTGACCGAGATCACCGCCAACCTGATCGTCGCGCAGATGCTGTTCCTCGAGTCCGAGAACCCGGACAAGGACATCTTCTTTTACCTCAACTCGCCCGGCGGCTCGGTCTCCGCCGGCCTGGCGGTCTACGACACCATGCAGTTCATCAAGCCCGACGTCAGCACGCTGTGCGTCGGGCAGGCGGCGAGCATGGGCGCGCTGCTGCTGGCGGCCGGCGACAAGGACAAGCGCTTCTGCCTGCCGAACTCGCGCGTGATGATCCACCAGCCCATGGGTGGCTTCCAGGGCCAGGCCACGGACATCGAAATCCACGCCAAGGAGATCCTCTTCCTGCGCGGGCGCCTGAACGAGATCCTCGCCAGGCACACCGGCAAGCCGATCGACGCCATAGCGCACGACACCGAGCGCGACTTTTTCATGGGTGCCGAAGAGGCGGTAAAGTACGGCATCGTGGACAAGGTGCTGACCACCAGGGAGCCCGGATAGATGTCGGACAAGCCCAGCTCCGGCGAAAAGCTGCTTTACTGCTCGTTCTGCGGCAAGAGCCAGCACGAGGTCAGGAAGCTGATCGCCGGCCCGTCGGTGTTCATCTGCGACGAGTGCATCGAGCTGTGCAACGACATCATCCGCGAGGAGACTGCCACCGACAAAGGCGGCAAAAGCGCCAAGTCCGACCTGCCGTCGCCGCGCGAGATCCGCGGCATCCTCGACCAGTACGTGATCGGCCAGGACCAGGCGAAGAAGATCCTGGCGGTGGCGGTGTACAACCACTACAAGCGGCTCAAGCACCTGTCGAAGAACGACGAGGTGGAGCTGGCCAAATCCAACATCCTGCTGATCGGGCCCACGGGCTCGGGCAAGACGCTGCTGGCGCAGACGCTGGCGCGGCTGCTCAACGTGCCGTTCGTGATCGCCGACGCCACCACCCTGACCGAGGCGGGCTACGTCGGCGAAGACGTCGAGAACATCATCCAGAAGCTGCTGCAGAACTGCGACTACGACGTCGACAAGGCCAAGCGCGGCATCGTCTACATCGACGAGATCGACAAGATCTCGCGCAAGTCGGACAACCCATCGATCACCCGGGACGTGTCGGGCGAAGGCGTGCAGCAGGCGCTGTTGAAGCTCATCGAGGGCACCATCGCCTCGGTGCCGCCGCAGGGCGGGCGCAAGCACCCGAACCAGGATTTCGTGCAGGTGGACACCACCAACATCCTGTTCGTCTGCGGCGGCGCTTTCGACGGCCTGGAGAAGATCGTGCGCAACCGCACGGAGAAAACCGGCATCGGCTTCGGCGCCGAAGTGCGCAGCCCCGGCAACTCCAAGGCCACCTTCGACCTGCTCAAGGCGGTGGAGCCCGAGGACCTGATCAAGTACGGCCTGATCCCGGAGTTCGTCGGCCGCCTGCCGGTGGTCGCCGCGCTGGAGGAACTCGACGAGCGCGCGCTGATCCAGATTCTCACCGAGCCGAAGAACGCCCTGCTCAAGCAGTACCAGCGCCTGTTCCTGATGGAAGGCGTCGAGCTCGAAGTGCGCACCGCTGCGCTCGGCGCGGTGGCCAAGCGCGCGCTGGCGCGCAAGACCGGGGCGCGCGGCCTGCGCTCGATCCTGGAGAGCGTGCTGCTCGACACGATGTACGAACTTCCGGCGCTGGAGAATGTGAGCAAGGTGGTGGTAGACGAGCAGATGATTGCCGCCGAGGGCAAGCCGCTGCTGATCTACTCCGACCAGCAGAAGGTTGCCGGTTCTTCCGCGTAAGCGGAACGAATCCTTGATTTTTCCGCGGGAACCCGCACATGCCAGAATTGAACGAAACCCCTGCCGCCGCCACCGTCTACCCGCTGCTGCCGCTGCGCGACGTGGTGGTGTTTCCGCACATGGTGATCCCGCTGTTCGTCGGCCGGCCGAAATCCATCAAAGCGATGGAAACGGCGATGGAAGCCGGCAAGAACATCCTGCTGGTGGCGCAGAAATCCGCCGCCAAGGACGATCCCGGCCCCGAGGACATCTACGAGATCGGCTGCGTGTCGAGCATCCTGCAGATGCTCAAGCTGCCCGACGGCACGGTGAAGGTGCTGGTGGAGGGCGGCAGCCGCGCCCGCGTCCGCGGCGTCACCGACCTGAAGACGCACTGGACCGCGGAGGCCGAGCCGATCCCGCTCGAGGGCGCGCCGCCGGCGGAAATCGAAGCCATGCGGCGCGCGCTGCTGTCGGCCTTCGACCAGTACGTGAAGCTGAACAAGAAGATCCCGCCTGAAATCCTGACCTCGCTGTCGGGCATCGACTAGGCCGGCCGCCTCGCCGACACGGTTGCCGCCCACCTGCCGCTGAAGCTCGAGCAGAAGCAGCAGGTGCTGGAGATGTTCGACGTCAAGCAGCGCCTCGAGCACCTGTTGTCGCAGCTCG
>JANNTQ010000113.1:0-8402 GCA_031394435.1 Betaproteobacteria bacterium | reverse complement strand
TCGATGGACTCGAACAGCGCCTTGAAATTTCCCTCGCCGAAACCCTCGTCGCCCTTTCTCTGGATGAATTCAAAGAAGATCGGCCCGAGCTGGTTCTCGGAAAAGATCTGCAGCAGCAGCGCACCGGCCTTGCCGTCGATGAGGATCTTGCGTCTTTTCAGCTCGGCGAGGTTTTCGCCGTGTCCCGGGATGCGCTTGTCCACCAGCTCGTAGTAGGTGTCGTTGGTGTCGAGGAGCTTTACTCCTTGCGCCCTCAGCGCGTCCACCGTCCGGTACAGGTCGCTCGAGCCCAGCGCCACGTGCTGGATGCCCTCGCCGTGGTACTTGTCGAGGTACTCCTGGATCTGGCCGGCCGTCTCGGTGCCTTCCTCGTTGATCGGGATGCGGATCTTGCCGCAGGGGCTGGTCATGGCCTTCGATTTCACGCCGGTGACCTGGCCCTCGATGTCGAAGTAGCGGATCTCGCGGAAATTGAACAGCCGCTCGTAGAAATCCGCCCACTCCTTCATGCGCCCCTTGTGCACGTTGTGCGTGAGGTGGTCGATGTTGGCGAGGCCGTGGCCCGCGGGATTCAACTCGGCGCCGGGCAGCGGCTCGAAGTCCACGTCGTAGAAGCCGATGTTGCCGATGTCGCCAGCCTTCTTGCCGCTCTTGCCGCGCCAGCGGTCGATAAGATAGATGACCGAGTCGCCGATGCCCTTGATCGCGGGGATGTTGAGCTCTCCGGGGCCAGCGGTGCCGGCATAGCCCCAGGCGCCGAGCGCGATGGCGCGCTCGTAGGCGGCCTTGGCGTCCGCCACGCGGAAGGCGATGGCGCAGATGCTCGGCCCGTGCTGGCGCGCGAAGCGCTGCGCGAAGGAATCGGGCTCGGCGTTGACGATGAAGTTGATCTCGCCCTGGCGGTACAGCAGCACGTTCTTGTGCCGGTGCCGTGCGATGGCTCTGAAGCCCAGGCGTTCGAACAGCGCGCCCATTGCCCTGGGGTCGGGCGCGGCGAATTCGATGAACTCGAATCCGTCGGTGCCCATCGGATTTTCCCAGGCATCTTCCATGGCGCACTCCTTTGCACTGATTATAATGACCGGCAACTCTAGCCAGGGAGACGGGGAGATGAATTCCGCACTGTATCGCGCAATTGCGCTTGCATTGCTGTTTGGCTGCGCCGCCAGTGCGCAAGCGCAGCAGAAAATCGAAATGAAGCTCGCCTACTTCGTCATCGACGCGCACGCCATGTCGCAATGGCTGATCCGCTGGGCCGACCAGCTGGAGAGGGGCTCGGGCGGGCGCATCAGCGTGAAGCGGTTTCCCGCGGCGCAGATGGGCCCGACGCCGGGGCACTACGACTTCGCGCGCACCGGGCAGGCTGACGCGGCGTGGTTCCTGCACGGCGGCACGCCGGGGCGCTTCCCGCTCACCGAGATCGTCAACCTGCCGTTCATGGTGGGCAGCGCGGAGATCGGCACCAAGGTGCTGAATGATGCCGAGCTGCGCGCGAAATACCTCGACGCCGAGCACAAGGGCGTGAAGCTGCTGATGCTCTTCACCCACCAGCCGGGCGGGCCGCACACCACCAGGAAGCCGATCCGCTCGCTCGACGATTTCAAGGGAATGCGCCTGCGCTTCGCCTCGCCCACGGTGCGCGAGCTGGTCGCTGCGCTCGGCGCGACGCCGGTGGGCGTGCCACCTACGGAAATTGCCGAGCAGTTGCAGAAAGGCAGCATTGACGGCGCGTTCATCGACTACGGCGGCGCGGGCATCGCCTTCAAGCTCGGCGGCACGGTGAAGTATTCAACCGAGCTCTACGCCTACGTCACGAGCTTCGGCTTGGCGCTGATCGAGGATTTCTGGAACAAGTTGCCGCCGGACCTGAAGAAACTGGTGACCGACACCAGCACCGGCAAGGAAGCCGAGATCGGCAAGGCCTGGGACTCGCTCGATGTGCCGGGCAAGAAGGCGCTGATGGACGCGGGCGGCGAGGCGATCAAGTTCTCCGCGGCCGACACTACAACGGTCCGCGCCGTGGGTGCCGAGGTGGCCGAGACCACCATCAAGGGCTACGAGGCCAAGGGCCTGCCGGCGCGTGCGGTCTACAACATGATGCGCTCGCTGTCCGACCAGCACTCGAAAACCTCGAAGAGCTTCTGGAACTAAATAATAGGGCCAGCCCCCTTTTTTCGGCAGCCTGTGGCTGGCTGGCCGGCGGGTCGCTCGCGGCGATGATGCTGGTTACTGTCGCGGACGTGGTGCTGCGCGCCACGTTCAACCAGCCCATCCGCGGCACTTTCGAAATCGTCGAACTGCTGCTCGCCTGCACGTTCTTTCTCGCGCTGCCGGCGGTGTTCCTGCGCGACGAGCACATCGTGGTGGACATCGTCGATGGAGCGGCGCCGCGCTGGGTGCCGCTGCTCAAGCGCCTGTCCCTGGTGATCGCCGTGGCGCTGCTCGCGGCGATGGCCTGGCAGGGCTGGATCGCCGCGCGCGACGCGATCGCCTTCAACGACGTCACCTCCGACCTCGGCCTGCCGCGGCTGTGGTACTGGATCCCGGTGCTCGCCGGGATGATCGGCGCCTGCCTTGCCGCCGCGGTGATGCTCATCCGGGGCAACGGCAGGAAATGAGCGTCGCGGCGATCGGCATCCTGGGGGTGCTCGGGCTGCTGCTGCTGATTTTTGCGCGCGTGCCGATCGCCATCGCGCTCGCCGTGTCGGGGCTCGCCGGCTACGCGGCGCTCGATGGCTGGGCGAAGGCGCTGAAGATGCTCGGCTCGGTGCCTTTCAACCTGGCGAGCGCGTATTCGCTGTCGGTGATCCCGCTGTTCATCCTGATGGGCGCGGTGGCCTCGCGCGCCAACATGGCGAAGGAGCTGTTCGAGGCCTCGAACGCGGTGTTCTCCGGCGTGCGCGGGGCGCTCGCGAGCGCGACCATCGGCGCCTGCGCCGCCTTCGGCTCGATCTGCGGTTCCTCCATCGCCACCGCGGCGACGTTTTCCAGAGTGGCGATCCCGGAGATGCGGCGCTACGGCTACGACTCGGGCTTCGCCGCGGGTGCGGTCGCCTCGGCCGGCACGCTCGGCATCCTGATCCCGCCCTCGGTGATGCTGGCGGTGTACTCGATCGTCGCCGAGCAGTCGCTGCCCAGGCTGTTCGCCGCGGCGCTGGTGCCGGGCATCGTGCTCGCCGTGCTCTACGTGATCACGGTGACCGTGACAGCTCGCCTGCGCCCGGGCCTGATGCCCAAGGCGCCTTCGCTGCCACTCGCACAGCGTGTGCGCGCCTTCGCCAAGATGTGGAAGCTGGCGGTGCTCTTTTTCCTCGCGGTGGTGGGCATCTACCTCGGCTGGTTCTCGCCCACCGAGGCGGCGGGAGTGAGCGCTTTCGCCGCGATCGTCATCGCCTTCGCCACGCGCGCGATGACCTGGCGCGCGCTGGGGGAGGCGCTGCTCGACTCGGCCTACGCCACGGCGATGATCTTCTTCATCGTGGTGGGCGCATTCATCTTCGCGCGCTTCATCGTGCTGACGCAGTTCCCCACCATCCTCGCGCAGTCCGTGCGCGAGGCGGGTCTCGCACCGGCGTGGATCCTGCTCGCGGTGACTGCACTCTACTTCGTGCTTGGCACCTTCCTCGACGAGGTAAGCACCATTCTGATCACCGTGCCGGTGACGCTGCCGCTGGTGCTTGGCATCGGCTTCGACGGCATCTGGTTCGGCATCTTCGTCACCGTGATGTGCACCATCGGCCTGATCAGCCCGCCCACCGGCATGACGGTGTTCGTGATCCAGGCGCAGCACCCGGAGATCCCGGTGGCGCGCATCTATCTCGGCACGCTACCGTTCCTCGCGGCGGATTTCTTGCTCGTCGGGCTGCTCATCGCGGCGCCGGGGCTGGTTTCCTGGCTGCCCGCGCTGCTGAAGATATGAAGGAAATCCTCGTCGCCGGCGGCGGCATCGGCGGCCTTGCGGCGGCGCTGGCGCTCGCGCTCAAAGGGCGGCGCGTGCGCGTGCTGGAGAAGGCCGCGGAGTTCGGCGAGATCGGCTACGGCATCCAGATGGGGCCGAACGTGAGCCGCATGCTCGAGCGGCTGGGCGTGCTCGAAGCCATCGAGTCGCACGCCTTCTTTCCCGAGGCGCTGATTTTCGCCGACGCGATCGACAATCGCGAGATCACACGCATCGCGGTCAGCAAGTTCTTCCGCCAGCGCTACGGCCACCGCTACTTCGTCGTGCATCGGCGCGACCTGCACGGCGAGATTCTCAAGGCCTGCCGGCATCGCGCAGAGATCGCGCTGGAGACTTCGCGCGGCGTGACCGGGTTCGAGGAGCGCGCGGACGTGGTGCTTGTGCGCTGCGAGAACGGAGCGCAGTACGAGGGTGCGGCGCTCATCGGCGCCGACGGCCTGCGCTCGCCGACGCGTCAGGCGCTGATCGGCGACGGCGCGCCGCGCGCGGCGGGACATTTCGTCTACCGCGGCGTGGTGCCGATGGAGGAGATCGTCGACCGCAGCCGCGCGGACGCCATGACCATCTGGGGCGGGCCGGACCTGCACCTGGTGCAATACCGGCTGCGCGGCGGCACGGTGATGAACAACGTCGCCACGATCGTCAGCCGGCGCTTTCGCCAGGGCACTGAGAACGCCGGTGCGCCGGACGAGCTGGAGGAGATCTTTTCCCGCGCGCACCCGCACGTGCGCGAGATGCTGCGCTACGTGTCGCGCGAACGGAACTGGGTGCTGCACGACCGCGACCCGGCGACCAACTGGACACAGGGCCGCGTGACGCTGCTGGGCGACGCGGCGCACCCGACGCTGCAATACCTGGCGCAGGGCGCGCAGATGGCGATCGAGGACGCGGTGGTGGTGGCCGACAAGGTGGCCGCGGCGGGCGAGAACTTCGAGCCGGCGTTCCAGGCCTACCAGCGCGAGCGCATGAACCGCAGCGCACGCGTGGTGCTGAGTTCGCGCTTTTTCGGCGAATACCTGCACGTCGATCGCGGCGCGCGCGAGTTGAGAAACGAATTGGCACGCCAGCGCGACCCGGAGGACTGCTGGGAGGTGGACTGGCTCTATAAAGGAATCTGAAAAAGGGGTCTGACCCTATTTTCCTTGCCAGACCTCGCGCGCCACTTCCACTACCAGCTGGAGCTTCTTCCACTGCTCGTCCTCGCTGAGGGCGTTGCCGTGGTGGGTGCTGGCGAAGCCGCACTGCGGCGAGAGGCACAGTTGTTCGAGAGGCACGTATTTCGCCGCCTCATCAATCTTGCGCTTGAGCGCATCCTTCGACTCGAGCGTCCCGATCTTGGTCGTCACGAGGCCGAGCACCACTTTCTTTCCCTTGGGCAGCAGGCGTAGCGGCTCGAAGCCGCCCGCGCGATCGCTGTCGTACTCCATGAAGTAGCCGTCTACTGCGGTGGAGAACATCGCCTCGATCACCTCGTCGTTGTAGCCGCCGGCGGCGAACCAGGCGCTGCGGAAATTGCCGCGGCAGGTGTGCATGGTGACGCTCATGCCCGCTGGCCGATCCTTCAGTGCGCCGTTGATGGCCGCGGCGTAGGTGCGGTGCAGCGTTGCCGGGTCGTCGCCATTGGCGCGGAAGTTCTCGCGCACCTTGGGATCGCACAGGTAAGCGAAGCTCACGTCGTCGAGCTGCAGGTAGGTGCAGCCGGCCTGGGCGATCTGCGCGATCGCCTGGCGATACGCCGTCGCCGCGTCGGCCCAGAATTCCTTCAGGTCCGGATACACCTCGCGTGAGATGGCGTTGCGGCCGCCGCGAAAGTGCAGCGCCGCGGGCGCGGGGATGGTGAGCTTGGGCGTCTTCTTCGTCGCCGACTTGAGGAAGGCGAAGTGGTCGGTGAAGATCGGCATGCCGTAGCGCACCTCGCCGGTGATGGTGGCCATCGGCGGCACGTCCTCCGCCTGGAAGGTCATGCCCACGGCATGCTTCAATGTCACGCCCTCCAGCTGCTTCGTGAAATCGAGGTGCCAGTAGTCGCGGCGCATCTCGCCGTCGGTGATCGCCTCCAGCCCCAGGGATTCTTGTTTCGCCGCCGCGGCGCGGATGCAGCGGTCCTCCACTTCCATGAGCTGCGCGGCGCTGAGCGCGCCAGACTTGGCTTTCTTGCGCGCTTCGGCGAGCTCCAGCGGGCGCAGCAGGCTGCCGACCTGGTCGGCGCGGAACGGCGGCTTGGCATTCATGCTTTATTTGCCCTCGTAGGCCCAGCGCAATAGCGCGTCGGTGGCGGCTTCGGCGTCGGGCGCGTTGGGGTGGTTCATCAGCATCACCACCACCTTGCGCTGGCCCTTGCGGTCGAGCACGTAACCGGCCATCGAGCGCACGTCGTTCAGCAACCCGGTCTTGATGTGCGCCTTGCCTGCCGGCGACTCGCCGATCAGGCGCTTCTTCATGGTGCCGTCCATTGCCGCAAGAGGCAGAGAGGAGAGGTACTCGGGCATCACCGGGCTTTGCCACGCGGCCTGCAGCAGCGCAGCGAGGCTGGCGGCGCTCATGCGGTCGGTGCGCGACAGCCCCGAGCCGTTTTCGATCGAAAACTCCGGCGCGGCGACGCCCTTGGCGCTGAGCCAGTCGCGCAGCGCGCGCGCCGCGGCATCCGGGCGCGCGGGCGGCTCGGCGACGGTGGTGGCGAGCGTGAGATACAGCTGCCGCGCCATCACGTTATTGGAAAACTTGTTCACGTCGCGCACGATCTCGGCGAGCAGCGCTGATTCGTGCGTATGCACCAGCCGTGCGTCGGCCGGCACCGGCGCCTCGCGCGCGGCGCCGCTCCAGCGCCCGCCGATCTCGCCCCACAACTCGCGCAGCACGCCCGCCACGTGTTCGTTGGGCGCGAGCATGGCGACATTGATGTCCTTCTCGCCGCAGGCGAGCGGATAGCGTCCGGCGAAGGCTGCGCGCGGCGGCGGCCCGGCCTCGAAGTTGCCCTGCAGGACGTCGCGGAACGCCCGGCCCTCCGGGCAGTTTCCCTGCGTGAGGCGCAGCGTGTTGTGCAGCTCGAGCGCCGGCGGCCGCGGCTCGACGTAGATGCGCACCGCGTTTTTCTCCGGCTCGGGCACGAAGGCGAAGCGCAGCGACTTGTAATTCACCAGCAGCGCGTCGGGCAGTACGTTGTAGGGCCGCAGCGGGTCGCCGTCGAAGCGCGCAGCATCGCCGTTGCCCGGGGCGAAGAAACTGCGGTCGAGCAGCACCTCGCCGCGCAGGTCGGCCAGGCCCTTGCCGCGCAGCGCGCGCAACAGCAGCCAGAAGCTCTCGTAATCGAGCTTGGGGTCGCCGTAGCCCTTGAGCGCCAGGTCGCCCTGCAGCACCCCGTCGCGCAGCGTCCCCGTCACGTAGGCCTCGGTCTTCCAGCGGTACGCAGGCCCCAGCAGTTCGAGCGCGGCGAAAGTGGTCACTAACTTCATCACCGAGGCAGGATTCATCGACACACCGGCGTTGTGGCTCACCGCCGCTCGCGCCTCGCCCAGGCCCTGCACCACCACCGCGACGCTGGAGGGGGGGACGGAAGCGGCGCGCAGCGCTTCGAGGACCGGTTTGGGCAGCTCGCGCGCGGCGACGGACGGAGCGGCCAGCACGGCGGCGAAGAGGAGGACTCGAAGGCGAGACACGCGCCGATTGTAGTGGGCGGGTGAGATACCTCTTGAAATCCCCCGTGCCGAGGCCTATCATTGGCACTCATCAGTGGCGAGTGCTAGCAGGCCTCTGGTCCAGTAGGGGTTGGGAGATACCAACTCTTTGTTTAAACACAACATTGTATTGGAGAACACTATGAAGATCCGTCCTCTTCATGATCGCGTGATCGTCAAGCGCATCGACGAGGAGCGCAAGACCGCCTCCGGCATCGTGATTCCCGACACTGCCGCCGAGAAGCCCGACCAAGGCGAAGTGATGGCCGTAGGCAAGGGCAAGAAAAACGACGACGGCAAGGTTATCCAGCTCGACGTCAAGGTGGGAGACAAAGTTCTGTTCGGCAAGTACTCCGGGCAGACCGTGAAGGTGAAGGGCGATGAACTTCTCGTGATGCGCGAGGAAGACATCATGGGCGTGATCGAAGGCCACTGATCCCGGCATTGAGCCCTGCAACCCGACAACAGATTCGTAACGAGGAGCAATTCAGATGCCAGCCAAGGAAGTACGCTTTCATGAAAACGCGCGCGCGAGGATGGTCAATGGAATGAACATCCTGGCCGACGCCGTCAAAATCACCCTCGGCCCCAAGGGCCGCAACGTCGTGCTCGAGCGCTCGTTCGGCGCGCCCACCGTCACCAAGGACGGCGTGTCGGTCGCCAAGGAGATCGAGCTGAAGGACAGGTTCGAGAACATGGGCGCGCAGATGGTGAAGGAAGTCGCTTCGAAGACTTCCGATGTCGCCGGCGACGGCACCACCACCGCCACC
>JANNTQ010000104.1:0-1753 GCA_031394435.1 Betaproteobacteria bacterium | reverse complement strand
GCCCAACCGCCCGTTCTTTTGCGGGTGTCCAGGACCAGAGGAACCGCGCACGCTCTGCCCCTGCCGCCAGGCTCCAGCCTGGCTCTCTGCCTCGTTCCCTCCGACGCCGGCTCAGGTGCCGATGCCGTAGTAGGTGAACCCGAGGCGCTCGAGCACCTTGCGCGGGTAGATGTTGCGCCCGTCGAAGATCACCGGCTCGGCCAGGGCGGCCTTGACCTCGTCGAAGTTCGGGTTCCGGAACTCGTTCCACTCGGTGATCAGGACCAGCCCGTGGGCGCCCTTGATGGCGTCCATGGGGGTCTCGGCGTACTCGATCCGATCCTGGAAGTGGTGCAGGCGGCACTCCTTCATCGATTCCGGATCGAAGACCACCACGCGCGCGCCGGCCGCCAGCAGGCCCTGGATCACGACCAGCGCCGGGGCCTCGCGCATGTCGTCGGTGTTGGGCTTGAAGGACAGGCCCCAGATGGCGAAGCGCTAGCCCGCCAGCTTGCCGCCGTAGTGGGTGTGGATGCGCTCGTAGAGCAGCTTCTTCTGGCGCTCGTTGACCTCTTCGACCGCCTCGAGGATGCGGAACTCGTAACCCAGCTCGCCGGCGGTGTGCACGATCGCCTTGACGTCCTTCGGGAAGCACGAACCGCCGTTGCCCAGGCCCGCGAAGAGGAAGCGCGAACCGATGCGCGCATCCGTGCCGATGCCCTTGCGCACCTGGTCGACGTTGGCGCCCACCAGGGACCAGAGGTTGGCGATCTCGTTCATGAACGAGAAGCGAGTGGCCAGCATGGCGTTGGCGGCGTAATTGGTCAGCTCGGCCGACAGGCGATCCATGTGCAGGATCGGGTTGCCGGTGCGCACGAAGGGTCCGTAGAGCACCTCCATGACCTCCTTGGCGCGCGGGCTCTCGCTGCCGATCACGACGCGGTCCGGCTTGAGGAAGTCGTCGATGGCCGCGCCCTCCTTCAAGAACTCGGGGTTCGAGACCACGTCGAAGGGGTGGCGCGTGCACTCGCGCATGGCCTGCTCGACCTTCCTGGCGGTGCCGACCGGCACGGTCGACTTGTCGACCACCACCACGTAGCCGGTCATGTGCCGGGCGATGGTGCGCGCCGCCTCCAGCACGTACTTCAGGTCGGCGCTGCCGTTCTCGCCGGAGGGCGTGCCCACGGCGATGAACACCACCTCGGCGCCGGGGATGGCCTCTTCGTAGCGCGTGGTGAACTTCAGGCGTTCGTCGTGCAGATTGCGCTTGAGCAGCTCCTCGAGCCCGGGCTCGTAGATGGGCACGTCCCCATCCTTCAGGCGGCGGATCTTCTTCTCGTCGATGTCGACGCAGGTGACCGTGTTGCCGCTCTCCGCGAAGCAGGTGCCGGCGACCAACCCGACGTAACCGGTGCCGATGACCGCGACTCTCATGGGGCGGGAGAACTGGAGAAGGAGGGGAACGGACCGCTTGGGCCGCGTCCGGGGCGGGGGTTGGAGCGGCTGCTCTTCTCGGCCCGCGCAAACCCTCTAGTGGAGGCAAAGGGCCACGCAGGATACCGTTTCGGTCGCGTCCAGCCCGGGGCGATTAACTCAGCGGCTAGAGTGCGTCCCTTACAAGGACGAAGTCGGGGGTTCGAATCCCTCATCGCCCACCCAGCGCGCCGGGATCCCCGCCCGAAAAACGTTCCGGTCCTGGACAGTGCGAAGCTCGGCAGGCTGGAATGCGCTGCGTCGTTCCTTCCTCCATCCCGCACATGGCACAACCCAGCGG
>JANNTQ010000089.1:0-2078 GCA_031394435.1 Betaproteobacteria bacterium | reverse complement strand
CATCGACACGCTGCTGGCGCCCACCTGAGTGGTGCTGCGCACTTCCTTCGCCACCGCGAAGCTGCGCTGGAACAGCTTGTGCAGCACCGTGCCGAGCGTGCCGGCGGCCTGCGCCGTGCGCACCGCGTCCTTCATCTGGCCGAGGATCTGCGGCTCGCCCAGCACCATCGAGTCAAGTCCGGATGCGACGCGGAAGGTGTGGCGCACCGCCTGCTCGTGCGGCAGGGTGTACAGGTAGGGCCGCAAGTCATCGGGCTGCATGCGGTGGTACTGCGCCAGCCACTCGGTCGCCGTCCGCGGCTGCTCGGCCGACAGGTACAGCTCGGTGCGGTTGCAGGTTGACAGGATCGCCGCCTCGGCCACCGCCTTGCCGCGGGTCAGCTCGCCCAGCGCGTCGAACAGCTTTTCGACATGGAACACCACGCGCTCGCGCACCGGCAGCGGCGCGGTGGTGTGATTGAGTCCTAAGGTGAACAACGTCATTCAGGCGGGATTGTAATGGTGGCCAAGGCCGGAATCACGCTTGGCCGATTTTTGCGCGCCAGGCGCGCAAAATTGGTGGCCAAGGCCGGAATCGAACCAGCGACACACGGATTTTCAGTCCGCTGCTCTACCAACTGAGCTACTTGGCCTGCCGGGCGTGCCCAACAATCCGGCACGTTCAAGGGAGCGCGGATTATAAAAGAAAAGGGGCGCCGCAGCGCCCCCGGAACTACTTGGAGGAAGGGAGGTAACGGAGGGAAACCTAGGTTTCCCTCTGTTCCTTACATATCCATGCCGTCCATCCCGCCCATGCCGCCCATGCCGCCGCCGCCGTGCGCGTGGCCGCCGCCCTTCTTCTCCTCGACCATCTCCGCCACCATCGCATCGGTGGTGAGCATCAGGCCGGCAACCGAAGCAGCGTTCTGCAGCGCGGTACGCGCCACCTTGGTGGGATCGATCACGCCCATCTCCACCAGGTCGCCGAACTCGTCGGTCTGCGCGTTGTAGCCGTAGTTCACGCCCTTGCCTTCGGCGACCTTGTTCAGCACGACCGAGGGCTCGGCACCGGCGTTGGCCACGATCTGGCGCATCGGCTCTTCCAGGGCGCGCATCACGATCTTGACGCCCGCGTTCTGATCCTCATTGTCGCCCTTCAACTTGCCCTCGAGCGCCCTGCGCGCGCGCAGGAACGCCACGCCGCCGCCGGGGACGATGCCCTCTTCGACGGCCGCGCGGGTCGCGTGCAGCGCGTCCTCGACGCGGGCCTTTTTCTCCTTCATTTCGACTTCGGTGGCCGCGCCGACCTTGATCAGCGCCACGCCGCCGGCCAGCTTCGCCACGCGCTCCTGGAGCTTTTCCTTGTCGTAGTCGCTGGTGGCTTCATCGATCTGCACGCGGATCTGCTTCACGCGCCCCTCGATGTCCTTCTTCACGCCGGAGCCGTCGATGATGGTGGTGTTTTCCTTGGCGGCTTCGATCTTCTTCGCCTTGCCCAGGTCCTTGAGCGTCGCATTCTCCAGCTTCAGGCCCAGCTCTTCGCTGATCACCGTGCCACCGGTCAGAATCGCCATGTCTTCCAGCATCGCCTTGCGGCGGTCGCCGAAGCCCGGCGCCTTCACCGCGACGGTCTTGAGGATGCCGCGGATGTTGTTCACCACCAGCGTGGCCAGCGCCTCGCCCTCGACTTCCTCGGCGATGATCAGCAGCGGCTTGCCCGCCTTCGCCACCAGCTCGAGCAGCGGCAGCAATTCACGGATCGAGCTGATCTTCTTGTCGTGCAGCAGGATGTAGGGATCCTCCAGCACCGCGATCTGCTTGTCGGGGTTGTTGATGAAATAGGGCGAGAGGTAGCCGCGGTCGAACTGCATGCCCTCGACCAGGTCGAGCTCGTTCTCCAGGGTCTTGCCGTCCTCGACCGTGATCACGCCCTCTTTGCCGACCTTGTCCATGGCGTCGGCGATGATCTTGCCGATGTCGTTGTCGGCGTTGGCCGAGATCGAACCGATCTGCGCGATCTCCTTGGAAGTCTTGCAGGGCTTGGAAACTTTCTTCAGTTCCTCGACCACCGCGATCACCGCCTTGTCGATGCCGCGCTT
>JANNTQ010000069.1:0-5900 GCA_031394435.1 Betaproteobacteria bacterium | reverse complement strand
TGTCGGTCTGCACGCCGATCGCCATCGGCACGCCGCCGCAGCGGATGTGGCCGAGCGACTCGGCCATCACCATCGCGTAGCTGTAGTCGAGCCCAGCGCCGCCGTAGGCCTCGGGTTTGGTGAGCCCGAGCAGGCCGAGGTTGCCCAGTTTCTTGAACACCTCATGCGCCGGGAACTGCTCCGCCGCCTCCCACTCGTCCACATGCGGGTTGATCTCGTTGTCGATCAAGCGCTTCAGGTTGCGGCGGATCTCTTCGTGTTCCTGGGTGAACCGCATGGGCGCGCGTCCTTCGTCGTCTCTGGTCGGGCGATGCTAGAAGGTAATCGATGCGGCCCCCGGCATCGAGCGGCACGCGCATCGCGGGATGATTCTACTGCGGCCGGACCGGTCAATCGGATCGGGGATTCAGCCCGCGTGCGCTCGACCTGGGCGCGCCTGATCCACAAGGTCTACGAAGTCGATCCGCTCGAATGCCCGCGCTGCAAAGGCCCCATGCGCGTGATCGCCCTCATCGACGACAAGGCGGTCATCCGAAAGATCCTTATCCACTTGGGACTATGGGTGCCGCAAACTTCGGCGGGAAGGGGCCCAGCTCCGCCCGCCGCGGGTCCGCCGAAGCCAGTCGCGCAAATCCTGACCTACCACCCCGTTCCAGACATCGCCTGAATCCGCTAGTGCGAGGGCGGGGTTCGCCTCATGCTGAGCGTTCATTGATCAAGACGCGCCAAGCCGATAGATTGCCATGTGGATTTTTTTACCAATAGCGGCTCGCGACGCCACATAAGCGCCATTGTGCATCGTCACACCGGGGCCGGGGAGCAGGGAATGGGCAAATCGTGCGGCAGGGGGCGGATAGATTTTCCTATCCGTTGGTGAGGCACTCGCTGATCTTGCCGCCGCCGCAGCCGTCGTTGCCGCATGGGCGGCAGGCGTGGCCGCTGGCGACGATGCGGTGCGCCACGCGCCAGGGCCGCCATTCCTGCTCGCCGCTCGGACCGAACAGGGCCACCGCCGGCGTGCCCATCGCGGCGGCCAGGTGCATCGGCATCGAGTCCACGCCGACGAACAGGCGCGCCTTCGCGGTCAATGCGCCCAGCTCCTTGACGGAGAGTTTTCCTGAAATATTTACAGGGCTTGATTTTGTTTTGGAAAGTATTTTCTCCATCAGAGACATTTCAGCCTGCTCCGGCGCAGCGGTGAGGACGACGCGGTGCGCCGGCGCAAGGCGGTCGATCAGCTCGGCATTGCCCTCGGCGGTCCAGCACTTGAAGCTCCAGCGCGACGCCGGGTGAATGTGGACATAGCTGTGCGCGGCGAGCCCCTTTGCCGCGAGCAGCGCCGCGACACTCGCCTCCGCCGCCGCGCCCGGCACAAACTGCAGGCGGCGCTCTTCCATTGACGGCTGCAGGCCGATGAGGCGCAGCGCATCGAGATTGGCCTCGACCTTGTGGCGACGGCCGTTGCGCGCGAGCGCATAGAGGTGCGTGAAGCTCCCCGTCCAGAAGGCGCCCCGGTCGGGCACCACCGGGGCAACGCTGTAGCGCGCGCCGAGCGCGCGCGCGAGCCAGGCGCCGCGCGGTTGCTCGGTGAGATGCAGCAGCAGGTCGTAGCCCCTGGCGCGCAACGCAGCGTAGAGTTGTCTTTCCAGGCCGATACGGGAAAGCAGGCCCTCCTCCTTCCAGCCGCGGCCCACGACATGCAACTGGGCGAGCGCCGGGTGGCCCTCGAGCATCGGCGCGGTGTCATCGTAAACCAGCGCATCGATCTCGACGCGTGGCGCCTGCGCCTTGAGCGCGGCCAGCACCGGCGAGGCGAGCAGCACGTCGCCGTGGTGGCGCAGCATGATCACCAGCGCGCGCGCGATCTCCCCGAGCGGAACCGCGTCC
This sequence comes from Betaproteobacteria bacterium, assembly GCA_031394435.1. GTDB lineage: Bacteria > Pseudomonadota > Gammaproteobacteria > Burkholderiales > SG8-39 > JAABQT01. The sequence goes on along the minus strand of JANNTQ010000069.1, from coordinate 4,013 downwards.
TTCAGCATGCGGGCGAAGATAGCACGTCGGCATAGACGAATCCGTCGCGCTCGGCCACCGAGCCGACGCGGGTCGCGATCTGCGCGCGGAACATCGGCCCTGCGAATGCAAAGGTGTGAAACTCGCCGCGTTCGCCGCAGGCGTCCACGCCGGCGGGAATACGGCTGACAAATTCGGGATCGAACAGCGCGCCGGCCCATTCGCGCGGCGCCTGCCGCGGATCGACGCAGGTGATCCAGGCGCGCAGGCCACTTGCGGTCATCTCCTCCGCAAGAGCGCGCGTCGGCAGCCCCCAGAGCGGGAACAGCAGCTCGACGCCGGTGCCCGCGAACTGCCGCTCACGGTAGCGGCGGATGTCCTCCAGGAAAAGATCGCCGAACGCCACGTGCGTGACGCCTTCCCCCTTCATCTGCGCGATGAAGGCGGCGATCACGGCCTCGTAGACCGCGTTCGGGCAGGGACGCGGAATGGGCAGCTTGTACAGCGTGAGCCCGACGGCCGCCGCCTGCGCGTCGAGCAACTGAGCGCGCACCCCATGGACCGCAACACGACCGCTGCCCTCGGCCATGGTGGTAAAGAGCCCCGCGACTTCGACGTCCGGCGTGTGCCGCAGCAGGTGCAAGGTCCACGCGCTGTCCTTTCCGCTCGACCAGGCAAGCAGCGCGCGCTTACTCGACCGCAACTCGCGCACCCGCCCACGCTTGCACGATCGCGTGCATCCGCCTGACCCCGTCGGTGAGCGCCGCCGGACCGGGTTGCAGGATTTCCGCCGATTTGATTTCGAACAGCTGGCTGTCGCGCACCGCCGGAACCTCCGACCAGCCTGCCCTCCCACGCACCTTCTCCGGCCGGAACTTCTTGCCGCACCAGGAGCCAAGGATAATGTCCGGGCGGCGGCGCACGACCTCTCCCGCATCAGCGATGATGCGCCCGCGCGCATCCTGAGATCGGGCCAACTCCGGAAAGATGTCGTCGCCGCCTGCGATGCCAATCAACTCCGACACCCAGCGGATGCCGCTGATCATGGGTTGATCCCATTCCTCGAAGTAGACGCGCGGCCGCTTGGCAAGACGGACGGTCCGTGCCCGGATCGTTTCCAGCCCCGCTTCGAGGTCGGCAGCCATTTTCTCCGCGCGATCGGCCGCGCCAACCAGGCTGCCGAGCGTTTGGATCATGCCGAGGATCTCGGCTACCGAACGCTGGTTGAACACGAGCACATTGAGGCCACGCTTGATGAGATCGCGCGCAATGTCTGCCTGGATATCCGAGAACCCGATCACCAAGTCCGGCCGGAGCGCGAGGATGCGCGCCGAGTTCGCGGAGGAAAACGCCGACACCCTCGGTTTCTCCCGCCGCGCCCGCGGCGGCCGCACGGTGTAGCCCGAGACGCCGACGATGCGGCGTTCCTCGCCGAGCAGGTAGAGCGTCTCGGTCGTCTCTTCGGTGAGGCAGACGATCCGTTCGGGGAGTTTCACCGAATCAGACGTCAAACGCCGCGACTACGCCCTTTGCGATCGCCCACTTGCGTGCGTCACGAGCAGATGCAAGGCCGCGGCGAAGGCGATGTAAGCCACCGCTGACGACGCATAGGGCGGAAAGTACTTGGCGACCCTGGAGGCATACTCGGTCCAGCTCATTTCCGGAAAATAGCCCGACAGGAGATAGAAGCTCGCGTTGGAGATCAGGAAGGCAGCCGACACTCCGAGCGCGACGGCGCCGAGAAGGGGTGCCAGGGTGCGCCATGCCATCCGGTGCCGGCGCGCGTACCAGACGCCACCCAGCCAGAGGCTCGCGTACGTCGGGATCAGAAAAGCGTAGGCTGGCGTGACACACCAGTCGCTCACGCCGCCCAGCGTGATCGCGAGATAGTCGATCAGCGCGGCCTCCGCCAGATAGCAGCCGAACAGAACCGGCCGCCGCAGATAGAAGCCACCGAGGAAGAATACCGCCAATGACGCGTCCGGCAGATGGGTGGTGGAACCGAAATGGTGGAAACGCGTCGCGACCATGAGCAGCGCAAGCAGCAGCGCAATGCTTGTCCGTCCGCTACGGGGAATCGTCAGGTTCATCGTTCAACTCCGCAAAATCGCAAAACCGGCGCGAGATCCAGGTTTTCCTCCATGCAATCGGCGAGCCGGTCAAGGCTGGCTTCGCGGCGGAGGTTCAAGTCTACCGCTGTTGCTCCGCGCAGGCCTGCCCAGTCGAGGATGGCCGCCATGGCCAGGGGGTGATCGAACACGCCGTGCACATAGGTGGCAAGGATTTGCCCATCAGCGGATTGCACACCTTCGGTTACACCGTCAAGCAGGGTAGCGGGTCGCTCGAACGCCGGCCCCCGGCTCACCCCCATGTGAATCTCGTAACCCTGCAAGGGCGCTTCGCGCTCCGTCCCGGGAAAAATGACGCCGCCGACGTTGCGCCGGATCTTGCGGGACGTCAGTACCGAATACATATCGAGCACGCCAAGACCCCGGCTTTCTCCCGGCAGACCTTCGACGCCTTCGGGGTCGCGAATCGAGCGTCCGAGCATCTGCATCCCGCCGCACAAACCAACGAGTTTTCCGCCGTAGCGCAGGTGGCGCAGGATGGATTCGCGCCATCCCTGGTCTTCCAGGAACCCGAGATCGGCGCGGACGTTCTTGCTTCCCGGAAGCACGATCAGGTCGGCGGCGGGCAGGGGCTCTCCCGGACCTACGAAGCGCACTTCAATGCCCGGCTGCAGGCGCAACGCGTCCAGATCGGTGTGGTTGCTGACGCGCGGGTATACGGGAACCACTGCCCTGAAGGCTTCGGCTGCTCCGGAGACAGCTTTTTCTGGAAGCGCGTCCTCGGCATCCAGAGTCAACCCCTGCAGGTAAGGCAGGACTCCGAGAACCGGCTTGCCTGATTTGGCTTCCAGCCATGCGATGCCGGAATCAAGCAACGCGCGTTCCCCGCGAAACCGGTTGATCACGAACCCGACGATGCGATCGCGCTCGCACGCGGCAAGGCATTCGATCGTGCCGACGAAATGTGCAAATACCCCGCCTCGATCGATATCCGCGACCAGGACCACGGGGCAGTCCACGGCCTCCGCGAATCCCATGTTCGCCAGGTCATGCGCACGCAGGTTGATCTCGGCGGGGCTTCCCGCGCCCTCCACCACCACCACGTCGAACTCTCTCTGCAATCGCGAAAACGACGCCAGCACCGCTTCAAGCAGACCCGGTTTGGCGCGCTGGTAGTCGCCCGCTTCGAACTCCATGCGCGGCTCGCCGTGCACGATCAACTGCGCGCGAACGTCGCTCACCGGCTTCAGCAGCACCGGGTTCATGTCGGTGAGCGGTGCCACGCCAGCCGCCTGCGCCTGCAGCGCCTGCGCCCGGCCGATCTCGCCGCCATCGGCCGACACCGCGCTGTTGAGCGACATGTTCTGCGGCTTGAAAGGCGCAACCCTAATCCCGCGGCGAGCGAGCATCCGGCAAATGCCGGCGACCAGGGTACTTTTGCCCGCGCCTGAGCCGGTGCCCTGCACCATCAGCACCCGCTCTGCCTTGAAAGTCCGCTGCATCCCCGCCGCTCGATCCTAGAAACCGTGGCTGAGCAGCACGCTCAGCTTGCGGCCCTGGGTGTTGAAGCCGTGCGCAAGCGTGTATTTCTCGTCGAACAGGTTTTCAAGCCGCAGCGACACCGCGGTTTCCTTCGCAACCTGATAGCGCGCCGTGAAATTGAACACCGTGTAGGACGGATGCTCGACACTGGCGAACGTCACGATGTGGTTGTCGAAGCGTCTGCCGCTCGCCAGCAGTTCCCCGGTGACTCGCCAAGGGCCGATGCTTTTCGCCACCGCAAGGCTGCCGAACTCCTTCGCGCGACGCACGAGTTGAAGGTGAGTCGTCGCGGTATGCTGGATCGGATCCTGCATCGTGAAGCTCGCCTTCAAATCGAAGCCGCGGAAATATCCGCGGTAGCTCGTTTCGATTCCATCAATCGTGGCGTGATTGATGTTCGTGAGCGGAGAGCCGCCGATCAGA
>JANNTQ010000246.1:0-1687 GCA_031394435.1 Betaproteobacteria bacterium | reverse complement strand
GCGGCTTACGGGTTGTGCGTCACCGTAGAGCTACTCGAATCGCTCACCGCGGCGGCGACGGCGACAGCGCCCAGGCTGACGAAGGCGACCGTGCCCGCGGTCGCGGTTCCGACGGCCGTGGCGCCCGCTGCTGTGGATGCGCCCGAAGCCGCACCGCCCGCAGCCGGCGCTTGCGCGGTCTGCAGCGGCGGACGCATTTGCGTCGCCCCTTGAATTCGCGGCTGCACGGTCTGCGCAATGGCGGCGGTCATGCCCAGCGCGCAAACGGCTGCGATGGAAATCCTAGTGAAGCGTTGCATGGTCATTCCTCCTCGACAAATTCTTGCAAGTTGGAAAATTCTTCTTGCTGATGTGCGAACAAGCTTACGCCGGTATTTTGTTCCTTTTCCTCATTGCCGGATATGGCGCTGCCCTCCCATCAATATGGCAGAACTTTTGGGGGTGCCGGGCGTCCGAGATATCTCCTTGTCCCGGCGGATGGGTGCCATAGCCGTGGTAACGTCCCAAGCGCAATGAAGTTTTCAGAATTGTCGTTTCGGCAGATGGCACTTGCGGGGGCTTTGGCCTGCGCCGGGCTCCTCGCCTGCGGCTATTACCTGCAGTACTTCGAGGGCCAGGATCCCTGCCCGCTGTGCCTGGTACAGCGGGGTTTCTATTACGCGATTGGGCTGGTGCTTCTGGCGGCGGCTATCCACGGCCCGGGCCGCCTCGGCGCGCGGATCTACTCGATCGCGGCGTTCCTCTTCGCCGCCGGCGGGCTCGCCACTGCCGCGCGCCACGTGTGGCTGCAGCAACTGCCGGCTGATCAGGTGCCGGCCTGCGGGCCGGACCTGTTCTTCATGCTGGACAACCTCCCGCTCGGGCGCACGCTGCAGCTACTGCTGCGCGGCTCCGGGCAGTGCGCGGAAGTGCACTGGAGATTCCTCGGCCTGTCGATCGCCGAGTGGTCGCTCGCCTGGTTCGCCTTCTTCGCGCTCTACGCGCTCTGGCTCGCCTTGCGCATGCCGCGCGCCGCCTGAGCCGCCAGGCGGCCCCAGACCTCGCCGATCAGCACCAATGCCGGGCCGCTGCCGCGTTGCGCGGCAAGATCCGCAAGGTCCTTCAGTACCCCGGCAACCACGGTTGAGCCTTCGAGAGAGACGTTCTCCGCGATCGCTACCGGCGTGTTCGCCGGCTTGCCGGCGGCGATGAGCGCTGCGGCGATCGCCCCGGCCTCGCCTGCGCCCATGTAGAGCGCGACGGATTCCGCGGCGAGCGCCACCTTCACCCAGTCGTTGTCCTTCTCGCCCTCGCCCACGCGCGGCGTGACGAAAGCTACGCTGCGCGAGACGCCGCGCCGCGTGAGCGACACGCCGAACTCGGCCGAAGCCGCGAGCGCGGCGGTGATGCCCGGCACCACTTCGCAGCGGATGCCTGCAGCAGAAAGCGCATCGAGCTCCTCCTGCGCGCGACCGAAGAGCATCGGATCGCCGCCTTTCAAGCGCACCACCACCTTGTGGCGGCGCGCGGCGTCCACCAGGCGCTTGTTGATGAACTGCTGAACCGTGGAGTGCCTGCCGCAGCGCTTGCCCACCGCGATCTTCTCGGCGCGCACGGCGAGCGCGAGCGTCTCCGGATGCACGAGCGCGTCGTGGAACACGACGTCCGCCTCGCCGAGCAGCCGGGCCGCGCGCAGCGTGAGGAGGTC
>JANNTQ010000025.1:0-4656 GCA_031394435.1 Betaproteobacteria bacterium | reverse complement strand
GAATGTCCACGAATTGCGGTCTAAGCGGTTCAATTTGCAGGGCTTTGTGCTAGATTAGCGACCCCTCATGCTGCACCGCCTCTGGCTCGTTTTTGCGCAGGCCGCGACTGTTTGCCTCGCGGTCCTGTTCGTCGTCTCGACTCTCAAGCCCGAGTGGTTGCCGCCGAGAAGCGCGGCACCGCAACCGGAGGCGGTGGTGGCGGTGCGAAGCGAACCGGCGGCAAAGGCAACGGGCCCGGCGCGCGTCGAGTCATTCCACGAGGCGGTGCAGCGCTCCTCACCCGCGGTGGTGAACATCTTCACCTCGAAGGAAGTGCGCGCGCCGCGCCATCCGCTGCTCAACGATCCCCTGTTCCGGCGCTTCTTCGGCGAGCAGTTCGGCGACGAGGCGCAGCGAACCTCGAGCCTCGGCTCGGGCGTAATCGTGAGTCCCGCGGGCTACGTGCTCACCAATCATCACGTGGTGGAAACGGCCGACGAGATCGAGGTAGCCCTCTCAGACGGCAAGAAGCTGCTGGCCAAGGTGGTGGGCAACGACCCGGAAACCGACCTCGCGGTACTGCGCGTCAACGCGGACAAGTTGCCCGCCATCACGTTCGGCAAGTCCGAGGCGTTGCGCGTCGGAGACGTGGTGCTTGCCATTGGAAATCCCTTCGGCGTCGGCCAGACCGTGACTTCCGGCATCGTCTCGGCGCTCGGCCGCAGCGGCCTGCACATCAACACCTTCGAGAACTTCATCCAGACCGACGCGGCGATCAACCCGGGGAACTCGGGTGGTGCGCTGGTCGACGCGCGCGGTGACCTGGTCGGCATCAACACCGCGATCTATTCGCGCTCCGGCGGATCGATGGGTATCGGCTTCGCCATCCCGGCAGCCACGGCGAAGATGGTGATGGAGCAGATCATCCGCAACGGCTCGGTGACGCGCGGCTGGATCGGCGTCGAGCTGCAGGAGATCACCCCGGCGCTGGCCGAATCCTTCAAGCTGCCCAATGCGCGCGGCGCGATCATCGCCGGCGTGCTGCGCGGCGGCCCGGCGGACAAAGCGGGGGTAAAGCCAGGCGACGTGCTCACCGCGATCAACGGCGCGCCGGTGTCGGATCCGCAGAGCATGCTCAATCTTGTGGCGGCGCTTCAGCCGGGCTCGGGCGCGAAGATGAACATCCGGCGCCAGGCGCAGACGCTCGAAGTCCCGGTCACGGTCGGACGTCGCCCGAAACCGCAGCCGCGCGAATAAATAGGGTCAGACCCCTTTTTTACTTTACAAGGAGAAAGCATGAAACGCCTTAGCACCCTGCTCGCCGCGGCAACGCTGGCGGGCGCCACCAGCCTGGCGTTCGCCCAGGACATCAAGATCGCCCACATCTATGGCAAGACCGGCGCGTTCGAGGCCTACGCCAAGCAGACGCAAGCCGGCCTGATGCTGGGCCTGGAGTACGCCACCGGCGGCACGATGAGCGTTCTCGGCCGAAAGATCGTGGTCATCGAGAAAGACGATCAACTCAAGGCGGACGTCGCCAAGTCGGCGCTCGCGCAGGCCTACGGCGACGACAAGGTGGACCTCGCGATCGGGCCGACCTCTTCGGGCTCGGCGCTGGCGATGCTGCCGGTGGCCGAGGAATACAAGAAGATCCTGCTGGTCGAGCCGGCGGTGGCCGACTCGATCACCGGCGACAAGTGGAACCGCTACGTGTTCCGCACCGGGCGCAACTCGTCGCAGGATGGCATCGCAGCTGCGGTCGCGACGCCGCAGAACGCGCAGATCGCGATGCTGGCGCAGGACTACGCCTTCGGCCGCGACGGCGTGAAGGCGTTCAAGGACGCGCTCGCGGCAATCGGCAGCCAGGCCAAGATCGTGCACGAGGAGTATGTGCCGCAGGCGACGACCGACTTCACCGCCCCCGCACAGCGCATGTTCGACGTACTCAAGGACAAGCCCGGCACGCGCATCATCAGCATCTACTGGGCGGGCGCCAATCCGGTTACCAAGCTCGCGGACCTCAAGCCCGAGCGCTTCAACATTTCGCTTGCTCCGGGCGGCAATATCCTGCCGGTGATGAAAGGCTGGAAGGATCTGGCGGGACTCGAAGGCGCGATCTACTACTACTACGGCTTCCCCAAGAATACGGTGAACGACTGGATGGTCGCCGAATACCGCAAGCGCTACGGCGGCAACCCGCCCGATTTCTTCGTCGCCGGCGGCATGGCGGCGGGCATCGCGGTGGTCGAGGCCATCAAGAAGGCCGGCGGCACCGACACCGAGAAGCTGATCGCGGCGATGGAAGGCATGAGCTTCGAGACCCCCAAAGGCACCATGACCTTCCGCAAGGAAGACCACCAGGCAATGCAGAACATGTACCAGTTCCGCATCAAGAAAACCCAGGCCAGCGAGTGGGACCTGCTGGATCTCGTGCGCGAGATCCCGGCGAAGGAAATTCCGCTCCCGATCCGCAACAAGCGTTAAGCAGTTAGCGTAGGTTGGGCCGCAGGCCCACCCTACGATGCTCCGATGATCTCGGCCGAACATCCTGTCCTGGAGACGCGCGACCTGACCATCCGTTTCGGCGGCCACGTCGCCGTGAACGCGGTCAGCTGCAGCTTCGAGCCGGGCACGCTTACCGCGATCGTCGGCCCGAATGGCGCCGGCAAGACCACCTACTTCAACCTGATTTCGGGGCAGCTGGCGGCGAGCGCCGGCCGGGTGCTGCTCTACGGCGAGGATGTGACGCGCGACGCGGCGCCGGTCCGCACCCGCAAGGGCATGGGGCGGGCGTTCCAGCTGACGAATCTGTTCCCGAACCTCACGGTGCTGGAAAACGTGCGCCTCGCCGTGCAGGCGCGCGCCGGGATGGGCCTCAACCTCGTATCGATGTGGAGCCGGCATGTCGAGCTGACCGAGAAGGCCGAACACTTCCTGTCGCGAGTCGCGCTCGCCGAGCGGCGCGCCACGCTCGCCTCGGAGCTGTCGCACGGCGATCAGCGCAAGCTCGAAGTCGCGATCCTGCTCGCGCTCGAGCCCGCCATCTTCATGTTCGACGAGCCCACCGCGGGCATGAGCGTGGACGAGGTGCCGGTAATCCTGGATCTGATTCATGAGATCAAGGACCGGAAGGACAAGACCATCCTGCTGGTCGAGCACAAGATGGACGTGGTTCGCTCGCTCGCCGACCGCATCGTCGTGCTGCACCAGGGCGAACTGGTGGCCGACGGATTGCCGGCCGAAGTGATCGCCTCGCCCGTCGTCCAGGAAGCCTACCTGGGAGTGTCCACCGGTGCCTGACGCACTGCTCACGCTGAGCGGGGTGCACACCCACATCGGGCACTACCACATCCTGCAGGGCGTGGACCTGGTGGTGCCGCGCGGCGAACTGACCATGCTGCTCGGCCGCAACGGTGCGGGCAAAACCACCACGCTGCGCACCATCCTCGGTCTGTGGCGCGCCTCGGCCGGCTCGATCCGCTTTGAAGCCGAGGAGATCGGGCGGCGGGAAACGCCCTCGATCGCGAACCTTGGCGTCGCCTATGTGCCCGAGTCGATGGGCCTCTTCGCCGGTCTCACGGTGCAGGAGAACCTGGTGCTGGCGGCGCGCCGCGGACCGCCGGAGGAACAGCGCCTGGATTGGATATTCCGCTTGTTCCCGCCGATGAAGACCTTCTGGCACCTGCCGGCGGGCCTGCTCTCGGGCGGCCAGAAACAGATGCTCTCGATCTCGCGCGCGATCGTCGAGCCGAGGAAGCTGCTGCTGATCGACGAGCCGACCAAAGGCCTTGCGCCCGCGATCATCAACAAGCTGATCGAAGCCTTCGCCGAACTGAAGACCACCGACACCACCATCCTGATGGTGGAGCAGAATTTCCACGCCGCGAAAGCGCTCGGCGATTCGGTGGCGGTGATGGACGCGGGGCGCATCGTGCACACCGGCCGCATGGCCGGGCTCGCCGCGGACGCCGCGCTGCAGACCAGGCTTCTCGGCTTGTCGCTGGAGGCGCACCAGTGAAGCCTGCCGTTGTCCCTCAGGTGGACTGGATTCCGCCCGCGCTGCTGCTGGCGATCGCCCTGGCCGCGCTAGCCATGATCGGCAATCCGTCCACCTGGGTGACGCTCACCGTGGCGGGCCTGGCCATGGGCCTGCTCATCTTCATCATGTCCTCCGGCCTGACGCTAGTGTTCGGCCTGATGGACGTGATGAATTTCGCGCATGGCCTGTTCATCGCCGTGGGCGCCTACGTCGCCGCCTCGACCGTCAAGCTGTTCTCCACCGCCGCCGGCTCGGACAGCTTTCTCGCCAACCTCGGCGCGGTGTTGCCGGCGATGCTGGCCGCGGCTGTGGTCGCCGGCTTGCTGGGCTTCGCCTTCGAGCGCGTCATCATCAGGCCGGTCTACGGCCAGCACCTGAAACAGATCCTGATCACCACCGGCGGCATGATCGTCGCCGAACAGCTGATCCACGTGTTCTGGGGCCCCGACCTATTGCCGCTGCCGCGGCCTGCGACCCTGCGCGGCTCGTTCCTCATTGGCGACATGGTGATCGAAAAGTTCCGCCTGATCGCGGTGGTGACCGGCCTCGCGGTGTTCGCCGGCATGCTGCTGCTGCTCAACCGCACCAAGATCGGCCTGCTGATCCGCGCCGGCGTGGAAAACAAGGAGATGGTCGA
>JANNTQ010000143.1:0-2010 GCA_031394435.1 Betaproteobacteria bacterium | reverse complement strand
CGCTGCGGAGACCGGGTCGTTGCCGCCCGGGCCCCACCACTTCGCTATCGCTTGCGGGTCGGTCCACGCCCGCCAGACTTTCTCCGGCGCGACGGGGTAGCGTCGATTGAGGGCGAGAAAGGGCTTTTCCTTGAGCTTGGCTTGTTCCACGTCTGCAGCTCCTCTTGCTGATAAAGATAACGGGCCAGCGAATCGAGCTTTTCGGTCCAGAACTTCTCATAGCGCGACATCCAGGTGGAGGCCGCCTGCATCGGCGCTGCCGACAGCTCACAGCTCACCACCCGCCCCTCCTTCGAGCAGGAGATCAGCCCGGCTTGCTCGAGCACGCGCAGGTGCTTCATGAAGCCCGGGAGCGACATCGCGTGGGCGTGCGCGAGGCCCATCACCGGCTGCCCGCCCTGCGACAGGGAGGCGAGCACCTGGCGCCGGGTGCGGTCCGAAAGCGCGGCGAACACCGTGTCGAGCGCGTCTTCCGAATACTTAACCATAAGGTTTAGTATCAGGCCGGCGCGCCGCGCCTGTCAAGCGTGATACTTTTCCCGCCATGGGGCGCAAACGCTATGCACGCCGCGAGGACCTCGACCTGACCCGGGCCGAGTTCGCGGTATTGCGCCGCCTGGATACGCCGCTGAAGATCCAGACCTACCTTTTCGGCCTGCGCCAGAACTTCGAGCTGCACGGCGACACCTGCCGCTCCGTGCGCGAAGTGCTGCGCAGCGGGCGCGCGCATTGCATCGAAGGCGCGTTGCTCGCCGCCTGCGCCCTGTGGGTGCAAGGCAGGCCGCCGCTGCTCATGGACATGCGCGCGGAGCGCGACTTCGACCACGTGGTGGCCCTCTTCCGGCATCACGGCCGCTGGGGCGCCCTGTCGAAGACCAACGGCATCGGCTTGCGCGGGCGCGACCCGGTGTACCGGACGTTGCGCGAGCTGGCACTGTCCTACTTCCACGAGTACGCCAACAAGCTGCACCACAAGACCCTGCGGGAATACTCGGTCCCCTACGACCTGCGGCGCAGCGATGCGAAGCTGTGGGTGACAGGCAAGAAGAACGTCTGGGAGGTTCCCGAGGAACTCGACCGGCTCCGGCACTACCCGTTGGCAAGCCGCCGCCACCTCAAGGCGGTGACGCGCCGCGACCCGTTCGAACGCAAGGTCGGCGGCCTGCTGCAATACCGCCGGCCGAAATAAACTGGTAAGGTTTTGACCGGCCGGCCGACCAAGGGCGACAGGAGACAAGACCATGGACCGACGGATATTTTTGCTGGGGCTTGCAGCCGCACCGTGGTGCGCCCACGCCCAAACCAAGAGCATGAGGACCATGAAAGACATCGACGCAATGCAGAAGAACTGGAAGGCCTTCCTCCCGGCGGGCGCTGCTGTGGTTTCCGCGGACGAGCCTCTCAAGCTCGCCGACGGCGAGTGGCGAAAGCGCCTCCCCGGCGAGTCCTACCAGGTCCTGCGCAAAGAAGGCACGGAGCGCGCCGGCTCGAGCCCGCTCGACCATGAAAAGCGACCCGGCATCTTTGCCTGCGCCGGCTGCGGGCTGCCGCTGTTCACCTCCGAGATGAAGTTCGACTCCGGCACCGGCTGGCCGAGCTTCTTCACCACCATCCCGGGCGTGTTCGGCCAGAAGAAGGACAGCTTCCTGATCTACACGCGCACCGAGTACCACTGCAAGCGTTGCGGCGGGCACCACGGCCACGTGTTCGACGACGGCCCGCCGCCGACCAGCCAGCGCTGGTGCAACAACGGCGTGGCGCTCAAGTTCCTGCCGAGGGACGGCAAGGCCTAGCGCCTGGTTTTTGCCTTTTCGCCGGCCTTTGCCTTTTGCTTGCTCTGCTGCGTCAGCTTTTTCTTGATCTGCTGCTTGCGCCTGCGGTTGCGGAGATTGCGTCCGGTGGATCTGCCCATGGTGCGGTCCTCTTTCTATAGGTGAAGGTCTTGCTCGAGCGGCGGTCCGGGGAAGTGGAATCGCACCGGACCGTCGGGCAGCGCGTTGAGAAACTGCT
>JANNTQ010000099.1:0-43018 GCA_031394435.1 Betaproteobacteria bacterium | reverse complement strand
AGGATGCTATCGGCGCCCAACGCGCGTGCTTCGTACACCTGGTCGGGTTCGATCAAGAAGTCCTTGCGCAGCACCGGCAGCGGGCAGGCTGCGCGCGCTGCGGCAAGATGCTGCGGAGCCCCGTGGAAGTACTCCCGGTCGGTGAGCACGGAAAGACAGGCGGCTCCGGCCGCGGCGTAGGCCTGCGCGATCGCGGCCGGGTCGTAGTCCTGGCGCAACAGACCCTTGGACGGACTGGCGCGCTTGATTTCCGCGATCACCGCCGGCTTGCCGGCGGCGATTTTCGCGCGCAGCGCCCCTGCGAAATCCCGCGGCGGCGGCGCGGCGCGGGCGCGTCGCTCCATCTCAGCCATTGGAATCGCGGCCCGAGCTACCGCGATTTCCCTTCGTTTCGTAGCGAGAATTCTCTGCAGGAGGTCGGACACAGTCGAGCGCGCCAGGCAGGCGAGGAACTAAAGCAGCACGAGCACGCCCGCTTCGCCGCTTTCCTCGAGATTGCGCAAGTTCTCGGCGTGACGCCGCAGGATGTTCTCGATGTCCCGAGTCGAGCAGTTGCCGCGCCGAATCCATACGACCTTGGGCGGATAGCCTTTGATCGTCGCCCGTTCGTGGAAGTCGGCGTCCCTGGTCACGATCGTGAAGCCGTGGTCGCTGGCGTACTGCCAGACCACGGCATCGTCGGCGCTGCCGAGCCCCAGCGCGTGCACATGGGCAGACCCCGGATACAGCGGGGCGAGCGATGCGGCAAGATCAGGCGCGAGGTTTTCGTCAAAGAGTAGCTTCAAGCGTCTGCCGCGAGAAGCCCGTGCTCGCGATCGGCCGCGTACTCCAGGCAAGCCCGGATATCCCCCGCCGTGAGGTAGGGAAAGTCCCGCAGAATCTGCTCCTGGGACATCCCGGATGCCAGATAGCCGAGAACGTCATACACAGTGACGCGCAGGCCGCGGATGCAGGGCTTGCCGCCCCTCTTTCCCGGCTCGATGGTGATGATGTCCTTGTAGCTCATGGCGCGGCGATTATACCTTCCGGTCATGCCTTCGCTTAGTACCGCTGCGTGAAGGCAATGAACTCATCCAGCTTCTGCTTCGCCTCGCCCTTGGCGATGACGCGGCGCGCGCGCTCGATGCCAGCCTGTAGCGTGTCCGCGACGCCAGAGACGTAGATCGCGGCCCCGGCATTGAGCAGCACGATGTTCAGCGCCGGGCCGGGCTGGTTCTCCAGCACCGCCTGGATCATCTGCTTGGATTCGTCCACTGTGTTCACCTGGATCGCGCGCCGGTCGTAGAGCTCGACGCCGAACTGCTGCGGGTGGATGGTGTACTCGTTGATCTCGCCATTCAGCAGCTCGCCGACCATGGTCTCGCCGGAAATGGAAATCTCGTCGAGCCCCTCCAGCCCGTACACGGTCATCACGTGCTTGGAGCCCAGGCGCTGCAGCACGCGCACCTGGATGCCGACCAGGTCGGGATGGAACACCCCCATCACCTGGTTCGGCGCGCCGGCCGGGTTGGTGAGCGGGCCGAGGATGTTGAACAGGGTGCGCACGCCGAGCTCCTTCCTCACCGGGGCGGCGTACTTCATCGCCGCGTGGTGCGAGGGCGCGAACATGAAGCCGATACCCATCTTCTCGATCGCCTCGCCGGTCTGCTCCGGCGTCATGGTGATGTGCGCGCCCAGCGCCTCCAGCACCTCCGCGCTGCCGGAGGACGAGGACACCGAGCGCCCCATATGCTTGGCGACGCGCGCCCCGGCCGCCGCCGCGACGAAAGCCGAGGCAGTGGAGACGTTGAAGGTGTGCGCCGCGTCGCCGCCGGTGCCGCAGGTGTCCACCAGGCGGCTCGCGTCCGCGACCCTGACCGGGGTGGCGAACTCGCGCATCACCTGTGCCGCCGCCGCGATCTCGCCGATGGTTTCCTTTTTCACGCGCAGGCCCACGACGAAGCCGCCGATCTGCGCCGGCGTGAGCTCGCCGCGCATGATCTGGCGCATGATGTGCAGCATCTCGTCGTGGAACACCTCGCGGTGCTCGACCGTGCGCTGGATCGCCTCGGCGACCGTGATCTGTTTCATTGCGTGCCCCCTTTGAGGAAATTTTCCAGCATCTTGTGGCCGTGCTCGGTGAGCAGGGCCTCCGGATGGAACTGCACGCCTTCCACCGCAAGCGTGTGGTGGCGCAGGCCCATGATCTCGCCATCCTCAGAGTGTGCGCTCACCTCCAGCATCGCGGGCAGGCTAGCGCGCTCCACCGCCAGCGAGTGGTAGCGCGTGGCGGTGAAATCCTGCGCAATGCCCGCGAACACGCCGCGCCCGTCGTGGTGGATCTGAGACACCTTGCCGTGCATCACCTGCTGCGCGCGCACCACCTTGCCGCCGAAGGCCTGGCCGATCGCCTGGTGGCCGAGGCACACGCCGAGGATCGGCAGCTTGCCGGACAGCCGCCGGATCAGCTCGAGCGAAATCCCGGCCTCGTTCGGCGTGCACGGCCCGGGCGAAATGACAATGCGCTCCGGCCGCATGCGCGCGACTTCATCCACGCTCGCCTCGTCGTTGCGCAGCACCTTCACCTCGGCGCCCAGCTCCCCCAGGTATTGCACCAGGTTGTAGGTGAAGGAATCGTAGTTGTCGAGCACCAGGATCATGGCGCCTCGGCCGCGGCAAGCTCCGCCGCCTTGAGGATGGCACGCGCCTTGTGCTGCGTCTCCTGCCACTCGGACTGCGGGTCGGAATCCGCCACCACCCCGGCGGCGGCCTGCACGTGCAGCTTGCCGTCCTTGACCACGGCAGTGCGGATCGCGATGGCGACGTCCATGTCGCCGTTGAAGCCGAGGTAGCCCACCGCCCCGCTGTACACGCCGCGCTTCACGGGCTCGAGCTCGTCGATGATCTGCATCGCGCGCACCTTGGGCGCCCCGGTGACAGTCCCCGCCGGGAAGCTGGCCTTAAACACGTCGAGCGCGTCCACGCCGGGGGCGCAGCGCCCCTCAACGTTGGAGACGATGTGCATGACGTGCGAATAGCGCTCGACCACCATCTTCTCGGTCACCTGCACGCTGCCGGTGGCGGCCACGCGGCCGACGTCGTTGCGCCCCAGGTCGATCAGCATCACGTGCTCGGCGCGCTCCTTCGGGTCGGCGAGCAGTTCCTCGGCGATGCGCGCGTCGTCCTGCGGCGTCGCGCCGCGCGGGCGCGTCCCCGCGATCGGGCGCAGGGTGATCCTGTCGCCGGCGACGCGCACCATGATCTCGGGCGACGCGCCAATCACGTGGTGGTCGCCGAAATCGAAGTAAAACATGTAGGGCGACGGATTGAGCCCGCGCAGTGCGCGGTACAGCGTGATCGGCGGGGCGCGGAACTCGCGCGTGATGCGCTGCGACACCTGCACCTGCATGCAGTCGCCGGCGTAGATGTATTCCTTCGCGCGCCGCACCGCGGCGAGGAAATCGGCTTCTGTGAAAGTGCAGGCGAGCTGCGCCGGCGTCGCTTCCTGTCGCGGCTGCGCCAGCACCAGGCTCTCCGGCAGCGGCACGGCGAGGCGCAGTCGCAGGCGCTCGAGCCGTTCGCGCGCAACGCGCCAGGCGTCCGGCTGCCGCGGATCGGCGTACACCACGAGGTGCAGCTTGCCGAGCACGTTGTCCACCACCGCGAGCTCGTCCGAGACGAGCAGCAGCATGTCCGGCGTGCCGAGAGCATCCGGTTTCGCGCCCGCCAACGCCCGCGGCTCCACGTGGCGTACCGCCTCGTAACCGAAGTAACCGGCGAGGCCGCCTGGAAACTTCAGCTCGCCGGGGGCGGGCGCCACGCGGTGGCGCTTAAGGTAGGCGCGCGCGTACTCGAACGGGTCGCCCTGCACCTCCTCCAGACAGACGTCGGCGCCGCGCGCGTCGCGCAGCAGGCGCCGGATGACGGCGCCGCGTGCTTCTATGCGTTCGGCGCAGGGCAGGCCGATGAAGGAATAGCGGCCGAAGCGCTCGCCGCCGACCACGGATTCGAGCAGGTAGCTGTAGGGACCGCCGGCGAGCTTCAGGTACACCGCCAGCGGCGTGTAGAGGTCGGCGCGCGCTTCCGCCAACACCGGGATGCGCGTATAGCCCTGCTGCGCGAGTTGCCGGAACTCGAGCTCGTTCATGAAACGATCTCCGCTGCACCTGCCTGGGGGAACTGCTTCGCGGCCTAGGAGTAGCGCGCCGCCGAGCCGCACGGGGCGCGCGAGTGATTAGCGGCGCCAGCAGCGCCAGCGGAGGGACTCGGGTCGGAGTGAACTGTAGGTCACGGCGACGCCGACTATACCACCAGGCGCGCGCGCAGGTCGCGAATCGCCGTCGCGTAGTCGCGGTCCTTGGCGCCGAAGATCGCCGACCCGGCGACAAAGGTGTCGGCGCCCGCCGCCGCGATCTCGGCGATGTTGTCGGCCTTCACGCCGCCGTCCACTTCCAGCCAGATGTCGCGCCCGAGCTTGGCGATGCGCCGGCGCACCTCGGCGATCTTCGGCAGCACCGCGCGGATGAACTGCTGCCCGCCGAAGCCGGGATTGACCGTCATCAGCAGCACCAGGTCGAGCTTTTCCAGCGTGTGGTCCAGGCAAGTGAGCGGCGTCGCCGGATTGAGCACCAGCCCGGCCTTGCAGCCCTGCTCGCGGATCAGGCCGATGGTGCGGTCGACGTGGTCGGAGGCCTCCGGGTGGAAGCTGATGATGCTGGCCCCCGCCCTGGCGAACTCGGGGATGATGCGGTCCACCGGCTTCACCATCAGGTGCACGTCGATCGGCATGCGCAGGTGCGGCTTGAGCGCGGCGCACACCAGGGGCCCGACGGTGAGGTTGGGAACGTAGTGATTGTCCATGACGTCGAAATGCAGCAGGTCCGCACCGGCGGCCTCGACCGCGCGCGCTTCGTCGCCGAGGCGCGCGAAATCCGCCGACAGAATGCTGGGAGCGATGCGAAACGCCATGGCGGCGCGAGTTTACAATGCGCGCATGGGTCAGGAGAAGCTCTACGACATCGCGGTCAGCACCGTCACCCAGTACCTCGCCGACCAGTCGGACGAGAACGCCGGGCGCTTCGTCTTCGCCTACACCATCACCATCCGCAACCCGGGCAACGTCGCCGCGCAGCTGATCAGCCGGCATTGGATCATCACCGACTCGCAGGGCCTGGTGCAGGAAGTGCGCGGGCTGGGCGTGGTCGGCGCGCAGCCGGTACTGCAACCGGGCGAGAGCTTCGCGTACACCAGCGGCACGTCGATCGCCACCCCGGTGGGAACCATGCGCGGCAGCTATCAGATGTTGGCCGAGGACGGCACGCGCTTCGAGGCGCCGATATCGGAGTTCACTCTTTCGGTTCCGCGCGTATTGCATTGATCGCGACTCGCATGGTGCGCCGCGCCCTTGCCGGATTGGCCGCGATGGTACTTGCCGCCGGATGCGCGCAACTGCCGGCGCCATGCCCCTGTCCGCAACCGCCAAAACCGCCGACCGAGGCGCGTTACGAGCCGGCGCCGTTCGCCGAGCTGCCCGGCTGGTCGCAGGCACCCCTCGCCGCCAGCATGCGCGCGTTCGTCACCGGATGCAGCCGCCCGGCGAATCGCCGCGCGCTGCAGGCCGCTTGCGACGAGGCGAAGGTGCTGCCGGCCGGCGACGACGCGGCGGCGCGCGCGTTCTTCGAGCGGGCCTTCAGCGCCTACGCCATCGTCGCACCCGAAGGCGCCGCCGAGGGCCAGGTCACGGGCTACTACGAACCGGTGATCGAAGGCAGCCGCACGCGTAGCGCGCGATACGCGCGCCCGGTGTTCGGGCAGCCGGAGGACCTGGTGGTGGTGGACCTTGCCGGGCAATACCCGGAACTGCGTGGCATGCGGCTGCGCGGCCGGCTGAACGGGAGGCGGCTGGAACCTTACTATTCGCGCGGCGAGATTGACTCGCAGGGCGCGGCCTTCCGTGCCCCGGTGCTCGCCTGGATCGCCGACCCGGTGGAGCTGTTCTTCCTGCAGATCCAGGGCTCGGGGCAGATCCAGCTCGACTCCGGCGAGCGCGTGCGTGTCGGCTTCGCCGAGCAGAACGGGCACCCCTACCGCTCGCTCGGCCGCCACCTGGTCGAACGCGGCGAAATGACGCTCGACCAGGCTTCGATGCAGAGCATCAAGGCCTGGGCGGAAGCCAATCCGCAGCGCCTGCAGGAAGCGCTCAACCACAACGCGAGCTACGTCTTCTTCCGCGAACTGCCCACCGCCGGGGGCCCGATCGGCGCGCTTGGCGTACCACTCGAGGCCGGCTACAGCATCGCGGTGGATCCGCGTTACGTTCCGCTTGGCGCGCCGGTTTACCTCGCCACCACCTATCCGCTGTCGCCGCAGCCGCTCGAACGCCTGGTGCTGGCGCAGGACACGGGGGGCGCGATACGCGGCGCGGTGCGCGCGGACTTCTTCTGGGGCACGGGAGCGGAGGCCGGCACCCTCGCCGGCCGCATGCGCGAATCCGGCCGCATGTGGCTGCTGTGGCCGCGCGGCGAGGCGCTGCCGCGGCCCTAGTCCAGCCGGGTCGGTCTTACTTGGCGCGCGCGGCGCGCGCCGATTCGTCGAGCATGGTGCGCAGCTGCTCCGCGGGCAGGCCGCCGCGCAGGCGCTCGCCGTTGGCGAAGAACAGCGTCGGCGTCGAACTCACGCGCAGCGATTTTCCCAGCGCGAGGACGCGCTCGATCGGTGTGTCGCAGCTCGCTTCGGCACCCGGCACGCGCGGCTTGGGTCGCGCGGCAAGGTCGAGCCAGGCCTTGGCGCGGTCCGGCGAGCACCACACCGCCTTCGAGTGATCGGCCAGTTCCGGCCGGATCACCGGATACATGAAGTAGTAGATGGTGATGTCTTCCACCTGCGCCAGCGTCTGCTCGAACTGCCGGCACGCGGGGCAGTAGGGGTCGGAGAACATGGCCATCACGCGCTTGCCGTTGCCGCGCTGCACCTTGACCGCCAGGTCGAGCGGCAGCGAGTCGAAGCTGATCGCCGAGAGCTTGCGCAGGCGCTCTTCGGTCACGTTGCGCTGCTTGCGCGTGTCGTACAGGCTGCCTTCGAAGATGTAGTTGGCGTCCGCGTCGGTATAGACGATCTGCGGCCCCTCGCGCGTGGTGAAGCGCACCTCGAAGAAGCCGGGGACCGGCGCGGGCTGCACGCCGTCGACGCGCGCGCCGCCCAAGGCCGCTTCCACCACGCGGCGGATCTTCGCCTCGTCGGCGGCCGCCCCTGTCGCGGCCAGCAGCAGGGCAAGCATTGCGAGCAGTCGGGCCATCAGGTCATCGCCTGTCGTATGAGTAGGTTTTTTAGGACCGGCAAACGGTCGGTCAAGTTCAATCCGGCGTTGCGCAGGCGCGCTATCGGCTGCGCGCCCGAGGCAAACAGGCGGTACAGGCCATGCACCGTCGCGTCCATCGTCAGGATGTCGGCCGCGCGGGCGCGCTCGTAGCGGCGCAGCAGGCGCAGGTCGCCCGGGTCGCGCTGCGGCTCGCGCGCGGCGAGCACCGCGGCGAGTTCGCGCGCGTCCTGCAGGCCGAGGTTGGCCCCCTGTCCCGCGAGGGGGTGCACCACGTGGGCCGCGTCGCCCGCGAGCGCGACGCGTGGCGCAACCATGCGCTGCGCTGCCAGCCGCTGCAGCGGGAAGGCGCGCGGCGCGCACAACAGGCGCAATTCGCCCAGCGCGTGGCTGCTCGCCCGGCCCACTTCACGGCAAAGGGCCTGCGCATCGAGTGCCAGCAGGCGCTCCGCGTCCCCGGTGGACCAGACCATCGAGACGCGTTCGCCGGGCAACGGCAACAATGCGAGGACCGGCCCGCCCAGGAACCACTGGAGCGCGACGCCGCGATGCGGGCGCTCGCAGGCGAAGTTGGCGACCACCGCGCTCTGCGCATAGGCTTCGCTCGACACGGCGATTGCGGCCTGCTCGCGCACGAAAGAACGCGCACCGTCAGCGCCGACCAGCAGGCGAGTCCGCAGTTCGCGTCCGTCGCGCAGCCGCAGTCGCGCCTCGCCCGGCGCGATGTCGAGCGACTCGCACTCCGCGGGGGCAAAGACTTCGACGTTGCCGTCGATTTCGAGCGAGCGCCACAGCGCGGCCTGCAGCGCGCGGTCCTCGACGATCCAGGCGAGTTCGCCCACGCCGGCGCGGTAGGCGTCGAATTCCAGCGCGGCGCCAGGGCCGTCGCCGAACACGCGCATCGCGCGTACCGGCGCGATGCGCTCCGCGTCCAGCGCCCGCCACACGCCGAGGCCGGACAGGAACGCGGCGTTTCCCGGGGTAATCGCATAGACGCGCGCATCGAATTCTTCGCCCGACTGCGGCGCGGCCGGCGCGCGTTGCTGCGCCACCAGCGCGACGCGCAGGCCGCGTGCCGCTCGCACCAGCGCGAGGCCGGCCAGGCCCGCGCCGACGATCGCCAGGTCGAAGCTCATCGCGGCATTGTAGCTACGCCGGGCATGGCGTTAAGCCGCTGACTGGATTAAAATTTGCCATGCGTGGCGAATTAGCTCAGCTGGTTAGAGCAGCGGAATCATAATCCGTTTGTCCGGGGTTCGAGTCCCTGATTCGCCACCACTCTTTCCTTCGATGATGCGCCTGCTCGCCGCCGTGCTCCTGCTGTGCGCTTCGGCCGCGGCGCCGGCCAGGTAGCGCCAAGCACCCTCATGGCCGGCAAGCTCTTCCTGCGCAGCTTCGGCTGCCAGATGAACCAGTACGACTCGGAGAAAATCTCCGCGCTGCTCGCCGAAGCCGAGGGCCTCGCGCCGACGGCGCGGCCCGAGGAGGCCGACGTGATCGTGTTCAACACCTGCTCGGTGCGCGAGAAGGCGCAGGAGAAGGTGTTCGCCGACCTCGGCCGCGTCAGGCGCCTGAAGGCCGCCAACCCGCGCCTGATGATCGCCGTCGGCGGCTGCGTGGCGAGCCAGGAAGGCGCCGGCATCGTCGCGCGCGCGCCCTTCGTGGACGTGGTGTTCGGCCCGCAGACGCTGCACCGCCTGCCGGAATTGCTCGCGCGCCGCCGCGCTACCGGGCGGCCCCAGGTGGACGTGAGCTTTCCGGCGATCGAGAAGTTCGACCACCTGCCCGCGGCGCGCGTCGCTGGCGCCAGCGCTTTCGTTTCGTTCATGGAGGGGTGCAGCAAGTACTGCAGCTTCTGCGTGGTGCCCTACACGCGCGGCGAGGAAGTCTCGCGGCCGTTCGACGATGTGCTGGGCGAGGTCGCCGCGCTCGCCGCGCAGGGCGTGCAGGAAGTGACGCTGCTCGGGCAGAACGTCAACGCGTGGCGCGGCGCGATCGACGGCGCGCCGGGAGATTTCGCCGAGCTGCTGCGCTACGTCGCCGAGATCGACGGCATCGGACGCATCCGCTACACCACTTCGCACCCGCGCGAGTTCACGCAACGCCTGATCGACGCGCACGCGCAGCTGCCGGGCCTCGCCCCGCACGTGCACCTGCCGGTGCAGTCGGGCGCTGACCGGATCCTCGCGGCGATGAAGCGCGGCTACACGTCGCTTGAATACCGCTCGATCGCGCGCCGCCTGCGCGAGGCGTGCCCCGGCCTGAGCCTGTCGTCGGACTTCATCGTCGGCTTTCCCGGCGAGACCGAGGCCGATTTCGCGGCCACGCTGCGGCTGGCGCGCGAACTGCAGTTCGATGCGTCGTTTTCGTTTCTCTACAGCCCGCGGCCCGGTACGCCGGCCGCCGAGCTGCCCGACCCGGCGCCGCAGGAGGAGAAGCTGCAGCGCCTGCAGCGCCTGCAGGCGCAACTGCAGGCGCAGGCCGACGCGCTGAGCAGCGCGATGGTGGGCAGCACGCAACGCGTGCTGGTCGAAGGCCGGTCGAAGAAGAACCCGGCGGAGCTCGCCGGCCGTACCGGCAATAACCGGGTGGTAAATTTCCCCGCACCAGCAGATCTCGCAGGGCGCTTCGTCGACGTGCGCGTATGCGCAGCGCTGGCGCACACGCTGCGCGGCGAGCTGGTCAATGCCTAGCAGGCCCGTCGAAGTGCGCCTTGACCCGCTGGACAACCAGCGCCTGGCGCGCCTGTGCGGCGCGCTCGACGCCAACCTGCGGCAGATCGAATCCGCGCTCGACGTTTCGATTGCGCGCCGCGGCGCCCGCTTCACGGTGCGCGGGCAGCCGCAGCAGGCGGCGCGCGCCGCGCACGCCCTGGAGCATTTCTACGGCAAGGCGACGGACGAGCTGAGCGTCGACGACGTGCAGTTGGGCCTGACCGAGCTCTCGCAGGGCAAACCACCGGGCGATGGCGACGCGGGGCCGCAGCTGCTGACGCGGCGCGCCGACCTGCACGGCCGCACGCCGCGTCAGGTGCAGTACCTCGAGAACATCCTCGCGCACGACATCTCGTTCGGTACCGGCCCGGCCGGCACGGGCAAGACTTATCTCGCCGTGGCATGCGCGGTGGACGCGCTCGAGCGCGACAAGGTGAAGCGCATCGTGCTGGTGCGCCCGGCGGTGGAGGCAGGCGAGCGCCTGGGCTTCCTGCCCGGGGACATGGCGCAGAAGGTGGATCCTTACCTGCGGCCGCTGTACGACGCGCTCTACGACCTGATGGGCTTCGAAAAAGTGGGCAAGCTCCTCGAGCGCGGCACCATCGAGCTCGCGCCGCTCGCCTACATGCGCGGGCGCACGCTGAACCACGCCTTCGTCATCCTGGACGAGGCGCAGAACACCACGCCGGAGCAGATGAAGATGTTCCTGACGCGCATCGGCTTCGTCGCCAAGGCGGTGGTCAACGGCGACGTCACGCAGATCGACCTCGGCCGCGGGCAAAAGAGCGGCCTGATCGAGGCGCGCCGCATCCTCGCCGGAGTACGCGGCATCGCGTTCACCGAGTTCACTGCCGCCGACGTGGTGCGCCATCCGCTCGTCGCGCGCATCATCGATGCGTACGAGCAGGACTCCCGCGCAACGCCGCCGAAGTAGCGTCGCGGTGCAGCGCGCGGTGCGCGCCGCCCCGCCGGCGCGCCGGCTGCGCGCCTGGGCGCTGGCGGCCGCGCGCGCGGGCAGCGAGATCACCCTGCGCGTGGTCGGCGCCGCCGAGGGGCGCACGCTCAACCGCGCGTTCCGCCAGCGCGACTACGCCACCAACGTTCTGTCCTTCGCCTACTCCAGGCGGCAGGGCGACGTGGTGCTGTGCCATCCGGTGATCCGACGCGAAGCGCGCGCGCAGGGCAAGACGCTCGCCGCGCACTACGCGCACCTGGTGGTGCATGGCGTGCTGCACCTGCGCGGGCTGGGCCACGCTCGCGCCCGCGACCGGAAAGGCATGGAGCGCAAGGAAATCCGCATCCTGCGCCGGCTCGGGCTCGCCGACCCCTACGCGGTAAAATGAGCGCCTCGGCATGAACGACCCGTCACGACCCAGCCTGATCGAGCGCCTGTCCGCGCTGCTCCTGCGCGAGCCCGAGGACCGCGAGCAGCTGTTGACGCTGTTGCGCTCCGCCTACCAGAGAAGCCTGCTCGATGCCGACGCGCTGTCGATGATCGAGGGCGCGCTGACCGTGTCCGAGATGCCGGTGCGCGACATCATGGTGCCGCGCGCGCAGATGGACGTGATCGACGTCAACCAGGCCGTGGACAGGTTCATCCCGCAAGTCATCGCCACCGCGCACTCGCGCTTCCCGGTGATCGACCAGAATCGCGACGACGTGATCGGCATCCTGCTCGCCAAGGACTTGCTGCGGCACTACGCCGGCGAGGAGGAGTTCAACGTGCGCGAGATGCTGCGCCCGGCGGTGTTCGTGCCCGAATCCAAGCGCCTGAACGTGCTGCTGCGCGAATTCCGCGCCAGCCGCAATCACATGGCGATCGTGGTGGACGAGTACGGCGGCGTGGCGGGGCTGGTCACCATCGAGGACGTGCTGGAGCAGATCGTCGGCGACATCGAGGACGAGTACGACTTCGACGAGGCGAGCGACAACATCCTGCTCGAGTCGAGCGGCCGTTACCGCGTCAAGGCGCTGACCCAGATCGCCGACTTCAACGCCGCCTTCGGCAGCGGTTTCTCCGACGAGGAGCACAACACTGTCGGCGGCGTGGTGATCGCGCACCTCGGGCGCCTGCCCAAGCGCGGCGAGATCGTACCGATCGAAGGCTACAAGTTCCAGGTGCTGCGCGCCGACAGCCGGCGCGTCTATACGCTGCTGGTCGACAAGCCGAAATGAACGAAAAAACGGGGTCAGACCCCTTTTTGCGAAAATGGGGGCTGACCCTATTTTTGCCTTTGCTCGCTGGCGCGGCGATGGTGCCGGCCTATGCCCCGCTGGAGTGGTTCCCGCTCGCGCTCGCCGCGCTGGCGGTGCTGATCCACCTGTGGCTCACGGCGCCGGGACCGCGCGCGGCGGCGTGGACCGGTTTCTACTTCGGCATGGGGACGTTCCTCGCGGGCGTGTCCTGGGTGTACATCAGCCTGCATCGCTTCGGCGCCATGCCGGCGCCGCTCGCCGCCTTCGCCACCTTCGCCTTTTGCGTGGTGCTGTCGCTCTACCTGGCGCTCGCGGGCGCGCTGCAGGCAAAATTCCGCACGCCACCCGCAGTGCGCGCGGCGCTCGTCGTGCCGGCCCTTTGGACGCTTGCCGAGTGGCTGCGCGCGACGCTGTTCACCGGCTTTCCATGGCTGTCGCTCGGCACGGCCGCGATCGATACGCCGCTCGCCGGCTTCGCCCCCGTGGGCGGTGTTTATGCGGTGTCGTTCGTGACTGCCGTCGCCGCCGGCCTGCTGTGGTGCGTCGCGCTCGGGCAGGCACGCTGGGTGGCGGCGGCGGCCTTTGCGCTGCTCGGTGTCGCCGGCGCCGGCTTGCGCGGCGTCGAGTGGACGGCAGCCGCGGGCGCGCCGTTCGAGGCGAGCCTGGTGCAGGGCAACGTCCCGCAGGACCTCAAGTTCGACCCGGCGCGTTACGCGCGCACGCTGGAAACACATGCGCGCCTCGCCGAAGCCAGCCGCGCGCGGCTCATCGTGCTGCCCGAAACCGCGCTGCCACGCATGCTGGACAGCGTGGACCCGCTTTACCTCGCGCGCCTGGAAGCCGCCGGCAGGCGCAATGGCGGCGACCTGCTGCTCGGCGCGCCAACCCGCGTGGCCTCCGGCGCGTATTTCAACAGCGTCGTGAGCCTCGGCAGCGCGCCGCGGCAGGTTTATCACAAGGTGCACCTGGTGCCCTTCGGCGAGTTCGTGCCGCCGGGCTTCGGCTGGATCGTGAAGGTGCTGTCGGTTCCGCTCGCGGACTTTTCGCGCGGCCCCGTGGAGCAGCGTCCTCTGCGGGTGGCCGGGCAAAGCGTCGCGGTAAATGTCTGCTACGAGGACGCCTATGGCGACGAGCTGATCCGTCAACTGCCCGAGGCGACCCTGCTGGTGAACGTTTCCAACGTCGCCTGGTTCGGCGACTCGCTCGCGCCCGCGCAGCACCTGCAGATCGCGCGCGCCCGCGCGCTGGAGACCGGGCGCATGCACCTCACCGCCACCAACACCGGGATCACGGCGGTGGTCGGCCGCGACGGGCGCGTGCTGGCGCAGCTCGCGCCTTTCACCCAGGGGCGCCTGGACGCGATGGTGCAGGGCTATGCCGGCGCCACACCCTATGTGCGGTTCGCAGACTGGCCGGCGCTGGCAGGGTGCGTGGCGCTTCTGCTGCTGGTCGCGCTGGTCGCGTGGACCAGACGCAGCCGGTAACATTCCGGGCGCGATGCTCACCTTCCAGCAACTGATCCTGCGCCTGAACGAATTCTGGGACCGCCAAGGCTGCGTGCTGCTCCAGCCCTACGACATGGAAGTCGGCGCCGGCACCTTTCACACCGCGACCTTTCTGCGCGCTATCGGCCCCGAGCCCTGGAACGCGGCCTATGTGCAGCCTACGCGCCGGCCGAAGGACGGGCGCTATGGCGAGAACCCGAACCGCCTGCAGCACTACTACCAATACCAGGTGGTGATGAAGCCTTCGCCCGCCGACATCCAGGATCGCTACCTCGCCTCCCTCGCGGCGCTCGGCATCGACGCGAGGGAGCACGACATCCGCTTCGTCGAAGACGACTGGGAGTCGCCGACGCTCGGCGCCTGGGGCCTGGGGTGGGAGGTGTGGCTGGACGGCATGGAAGTCACGCAGTTCACCTACTTCCAGCAAGTGGGCGGGCTCGACTGCAAGCCGGTGCTCGGCGAGATCACCTACGGGGTGGAACGGCTCGCGATGGTTCTGCAGGACAAGGAATCCGTCTTCGAGCTGGTATGGACTCCGGGGGTGACTTACGGCGACGTGTATCACCAGAATGAAGTGGAGCAGTCGCGTTACAACTTCGAACTGTCGAACACGGAGGTGCTGTTGCGCCACTTCGGCGACTACGAGGCCGAGGCCAGTCGCCTGATGGAGGCGCAATGCGTGCTGCCGGCCTACGAGATGGTGCTGAAGGCGTCGCACACCTTCAACCTGCTCGATGCGCGCGGCGCGATCTCGGTCACCGAGCGCGCTGCCTACATCGGCCGCGTGCGCAACCTCGCGCGCGCGGTGGCGCAGGCCTTCTACGAGGCGCGAGAGAAGCTCGGTTTCCCGATGGGAAAGGCTTGAGCGATGGCAAAGAAATCCACCGCCCTGCCGAAAACGGAAACCCTGCTGGTCGAGATCCTCACCGAGGAGCTGCCGCCCAAGGCGCTGGATGCGCTGGGGCGGAGCTTCCGCGATCATCTCACCAACGATCTCGAACAGGCCGGCCTGCGCACCAGCGAGAGCGCGTCGCGCTACTTCGCGACGCCGCGGCGCCTGGCCGTGTCCATCTCGCATGTGCGCCCGGAGGCGGCCGAGGTGCGCGACAAGGTGCTCGGGCCGCCGGCCAAGGCCCCCGAGCAGGCGGTGTCCGGTTTTGCGCGCAAGCATGGGGTCACCACAGTGCAGCTGATCAAGATCGAAACGCCGAAGGGCTCCGTGTACGCGGTCGAACGCACCCTGCCGGGTATCCTGCTTGCCGACGTGCTGGCGCAGCGGGTCGAAGCGGCGCTCAAAGCCCTGCCGGTGCCCAAGGTGATGCGCTGGGGCGACGGCGACGCGCAGTTCGTGCGCCCGGTGCACGGCCTGGTGATGCTTTACGGCTCGAAACTGATGGCGGGCACGGTGCTCGGCCTGGAGTCCGGCAGGCACACGCGCGGGCACCGCTTCATGGGCAAGGCGAAGATCGCGCTCGACAGCGCGCAAGACTATGAAGCGAAGCTGCGCGAGCAGGGCATGGTGATCGCCGACTTCGCGCAGCGGCGCGCCGCCATCGACCGCCAGTTGCACGCGCAGGCGAAGGCGCTCGGCGCGGGCCTTGGCGAGCACTCGGAGCTGCTCGACGAGGTGACGGCGCTGGTCGAACACCCCAGCGTGTATGTCGGCGGCTTCGATGCATCCTATCTGGAAGTGCCGCAGGAGTGCCTGATCCTCACCATGCGCCAGAACCAGAAATACTTCCCGCTGTTCGACGGTGGCGGCAATCTGCTGCCGAAATTCCTCATCGTCTCGAACATGCAACTCGCCGATCCGCGCCACGTCGTCAGCGGCAACGAGCGCGTGGTGCGCCCGCGGCTCGAAGACGCGCGCTTTTTCTACAATCAGGACCTGAAGAAACCGCTGCATGTCCGCGCCCTGGAACTGGCCAAGGTGATCTATTTCCGCGACCGGCTCGGCTCGCAGCGCGATCGCGTACTGCGCATCACTTCGCTTGCACAACGCATTGCAGCGACGCTGAAAACCGACGTCGCCCTGGTAAAGCGCGCGGCCGAGTTGTCGAAGGCCGACTTGCTGAGCGGCATGGTGGGCGAATTTCCGGAGTTGCAGGGCATCATGGGGCGCTACTACGCGCTGCACGACGGCGAAGCGGAGGAAGTCGCCAACGCCATCGAACAGCACTACCGGCCGCGCTTCGCCGGCGACCGGCTGCCGGAGGGGATGACTGCCTGCGCCCTGGCCCTGGCGGACAAGCTCGAGACGCTGGTCGGCATGTTCGGCGCCGGACAGGCGCCGACCGGCGAGAAGGATCCCTACGGCCTGCGGCGCGCGGCGCTCGGCGTGGTTCGCATCCTGATCGAAAAGAAGATCGACATTGGCCTGGCCTTGCTGGTCGATCCCGCAATCGGCGAGATGCCTCAGACCGCGAAGTCCGAGCGGGCCGTGGTTCTCGACTTTCTGCTTGAACGCGCCAAGAGCTATTTCCTCGAAAAGGGATACTCCGCGAAGGCGATCGAATCCGTGCTGCGGCCGATGGGAGGAGCAACTCCGCTGCATACGCTGCTCGGCTGCATCGATGGGGCTTCGCGGTTCATCGCCACCGACGAGGGCAAGATCCTGGCGGAAGCGAACAAGCGAATCACCAACATCCTCAGGAAATCCGGCGCTGAAGTGCCATTCGGATTGACGCCGGATCAGCTAACGCGGAAACCGGATGCAACCAAGCTGAAGGAAAAGGCCGAGATCGATTTCTGGAATGCGCTGCAGAAAATAGGCGGTGAATCGGTGGAGCTGCAGCGGCAGGGGAAATTCGCGGAATCGCTGCGCGCGCTGAGCAATCTGGCGCTGCCCACCAAGGTGTTCTTCGACAATGTGCTGGTGAATGCCGAAGACTCGGCCGTTCGTGACAATCGCATCACCCTGCTGCAGCATGCCCGCGCCTACATGAACCAGGTGGCCGACCTGAGCCTGATGGCGGCGTGACCCGATGAAGCTCGTGATCCTCGACCGCGACGGCACCATCAACCACGACAGCGACCAGCACATCAAGTCGCCTGCGGAATGGAAGCCGATCAAGGGCAGCCTGGAGGCGATCGCGCGCCTGAGCCATGCCGGCTGGCGCGTGGTGGTGGCCACCAACCAATCCGGCATCGGGCGCGGCCTGTTTGACATGGCGACGCTCAACGCGATTCACGACAGCATGCACCGCGCGGTGCACCAGGCCGGCGGGCGCATCGACGCGGTCTTCTTCTGCCCGCACGCCTGCGACGCCAACTGCGACTGCCGCAAGCCCAAGCCTGGCATGCTGCTCGAGATTGCCAGGCGCATGAACGCGGAGCTGCAAGGCGTGCCGATGGTCGGCGATTCGCTGCGCGACCTGCAAGCCGCCGCCGCCGCCGGCGCGAAGCCGGTGCTGGTGCTCACCGGGAAAGGCAGGAAGACGCGCGATGCGGGAAGCCTGCCGGCGGGGACAGCCATTTACCCCGACCTCGCCGCCTTCGCCGCGCAACACGCTCCATGACGGTGCTGCGCTCGGCGCTGTTCGCGCTCGCACTGGTCCTCGTCACCCCGCCCTACGCGATCATCGCGCTCGCCAGCTTTCCGCTGCCGCGCATGGCGCGCTATCGACTGATCTCCGCCTGGTCGCGCCTGGTGATCTGGCTGGCGTGGCTGTGCTGCGGCATTCGCTGGCGCATCGAAGGGCGCAAGCACCTGCCGGACGAACCTTCGGTGATCCTGTCCCAGCACCAGTCGGCCTGGGAAACCCTCGCCTTCCTGGAGATCTTCCCGCCGCAGGTACAGGTGCTGAAGCGCGAGTTGTTGTGGATCCCGTTCTTCGGCTGGGGCCTTGCGCTGATGAGCCCGATCGCCATCAACCGCACGCGCGGCATCGCGGCGCTGCGCGAGATGGCGCGCAAGGGCCGTGAGCGGCTGGCGCAGGGCTTCTGGGTGGTAGTTTTTCCCGAAGGCACTCGGGTGCCTCCGGGAAAGAAGCGCGAGTACCAACAGGGCGGAGCATGGCTGGCGGTGAACTGCGGCGTGCCGGTGGTGCCGGTGGCGCACAACGCGGGAAAACTCTGGCCGCGCAACGCCTTCCTCAAGCGCTCCGGCACCGTGACCGTGCGCATCGGGCCGCCGATCGACACCGCGGGTCGCCAGCCGAAGGCAGTGATTGCGCAAGCGAAAGCCTGGATCGAAGCCCAGCAGGAGACACTGTAGACTCCCCCCATGAGACTGCTGCATACGATGTTGCGGGTGGGCGACCTGGATCGCTCAGTCAAGTTCTACACCGAGGTGCTTGGCATGAAGATGCTGCGCACCACCGACCGACCGGAACAGAAATACTCACTCGCCTTCGTCGGCTACGACCTGGAAGAGCACGCCTCGGTGCTCGAATTGACCTACAACTACGGCGTGCCGCAGTACGACCTTGGCACGGCCTTCGGCCACATCGCCATCGAGGTGGACAACGCCGCGAAGTCCTGCGACGCGGTGCGGGCGAAAGGCGGCAAGGTGACGCGCGAGGCCGGCCCGGTGAAGGGCGGCACCACGGTGATCGCGTTCGTGCAGGATCCGGACGGCTACAAAATTGAGTTTATCGAGCGCCGCCGCTAACGCGGCGGCTCAGCGAGCGCAAACGCGCTGCGTGATGCGCACATAGTCCTGCGGCGCCAGGTTCTCTGGCCGCAGTTTCGCATCTAACCCTAGTTCGATATAGTCCTCCGGTTCCAGCGGAAGTGCATTGCGCAGTGTCTTGCGCCGCGCGCTGAATGCCTCCCGCACCACCTGCTCGAAGCGCTTCTCATCGCAGCCCAGCGGCGTAGCCAGCGGCACCATGCGCACCACCGCTGAGTCCACTTTCGGCGGCGGACGGAACGCCCCAGGCGCGACGCGGAACAGTTTCTCCATCTTGAAGCGCGTCTGCAGCATCACCGACAGCCGCCCGTACTCCGGCGTCGAATGCTTCGCCACCATCCGCTCGACTACCTCGAGCTGCAGCATGAAGTGCAGGTCGCGCACGCGATGCGCGTAGCGCGCGATGTGGAACAGCAACGGCGTGGAGATGTTGTACGGCAGATTGCCGACGATGCGTACGCCCTTCGGAAAGACGCCGAAGTCGAATTCCAGCGCATCCGCGACGTGCACCTTGATCCGCTCATGAGGCAGCATGGCGGCAAGGTCGCGATCGATCTCGATCACTTCCAATTGCCGGACGCGCTCGGCGAGGGGCAGCGTGAGCACGCCCTGCCCCGGCCCGATCTCGACGATGAAATCATCCGCCGCCGGCGCGATCACCGCGACGATCTTCCGCATCACCCCCGGGTCGCGCAGGAAGTGCTGGCCGAACCTCTTACGCGGCCGATGCGAGCTTGACAGCAAGCTTTACGGCCTCGATCAGGCTGCCTGGATCGGCCCTGCCCTTGCCCGCGATCTCCAGCGCCGTGCCATGGTCCACCGAGGTGCGCACGAAGGGCAGCCCGAGCGTCACGTTTACACCGGCGCCGAAGCTCGCGTACTTGAGCACCGGCAGCCCCTGGTCGTGGTACATGGCGAGCGCGCAGTCCGCGCCTTTCAGTCGCGATGGCACGAACAGCGTATCGGCCGGAATCGGGCCTTGCACCGAAATCCCCAGCTTCTTCGCCTCGATCAGGGCCGGCTCGATCACCTCGCGCTCCTCGGTGCCGAAGTGCCCCGACTCGCCGCTGTGCGGATTCAATCCGCAGACCAGGATACGCGGCCGCCTGATGCCGAAGCGCTTCCTCAGATCCGCATGCATTACCCTTAGCGTCGCGACCAGCCCTTGGCGCGTGATTGCGCTTGGCACGTCCTTGAGCGCCAGGTGTGTGGTTGCCAACGCCACGCGCAACCCGCCGCCCACCAGCATCATTACCACGTGCGGGTTGCCCGCGCGCGCGGCCAGGTACTCCGTATGGCCGGTAAAGGAAATTCCAGCGTCGTTGATCACGCCCTTGTGCACCGGCGCGGTGACCATCGCGTCGTACTCGCCGGAAAGGCAGCCGTCGATGGCGCGGGCGAGCACCTCGAGCACGTAGCGGCTGTTCGCGGGATCCAGCTTGCCGGCCTTGCGCGGAGCAGCGAGCGCCACGTGTTCAATCTTGGGACAACCCTTCAGCAGACTCCTGTCGCCGATGGCGACGAGCTGCGCCCCGCGAAACCTGCGCGCCACCGCGACGCATAGCTCCGGCCCGATGCCGGCCGGCTCGCCCGAAGCGAGGGCGATGCGCATCAGCGTTCCTCCAGGCGCATCTCGACGTAGGTGCGGTCGCGCAACTGGCGCAGCCACTCCTGGTACGCCTCCTCGGCCTTGCGCTCGCGCAGCAGCAGGCGCGCCTGCAATCGCTGGCGCTCCTCGCTCACATCCGCCGTGCGCCTCTCCAGCACCTGGATCAGGTGAAAGCCGAAGGGCGTTTGCACCGGCTCGCTCAGCTCGCCCGCCTTGAGCGCGTTCAAGGCGCGCTCGAACTCCGGCACTGTGTCGCCGGGATGGATCCAGCCCAGTTCTCCGCCGCGCGAGGCGCTGCCGTCCTCCGAATTGAGCCGCGCCAGCTGCGCGAAGTCGGTGCCGCCGGCGATGCGCTCGCGCAGGCCGCTCAGCCGCCGCCGCGCGTCAGCCTCCGACACCAGCTCGCTGGTCTTGACCAGAATGTGGCGCGCGCGCGTCTGCGTCACCGCCGCGGCCGCACCCGCGCCGCGCCGCTCGAGCAGCTTGAGCAAATGGAAACCCGCCGGGCTGCGCAGCACGGGGCTCAGCTCGCCGGGCTGCATGCCCTTCAGCGCATCGGCGAACAGCTCGGGCAGGCGGCTCGGCGCCCGCCAGCCCAGCGCGCCGCCCTGCAGTGCATCCCCGGCATCCGAGGTGCTCGCCGCCAGGCGAGCGAAGTCGCCGCCCGCCTGGGCTTCGGCGCGCGCCTTGTCGGCGCGCGCGCGCGCTTGCTCAATGCGCTCCGGGCTCGCCTGCTCCGGGATACGCACCAGGATGTGCGCGGCGTTGTATTCCACTGCGCCGGCGCTGGCCGCCTTGTTCTCCTCCATGAAGATGTCGATCTCGCTGTCGCTCACCTGCACGCGGTCGTCGACTTCGCGCTCGCGCAGCCGCGTCAGCAGGATCTGCTGGCGCAGCTCGGCGCGGAACCTGTCGAACACCACGCCGTCGGCTTCCAGCCGCCGCCGGAACTCGGGCAGCGTGGCGTTGTTGCTCTCGGCGACGCGCTGCACGGCGCGATCGAGCTGCAGCTCGTCCACGCGCAGGCCGCTTTCGACGGCCAGCTGCACCTGCGCCTTGTCGAGGATCAGCCGCTCGAGCATCTGGCGCTCGAGCAGCGCACGCTCGGGCATGGCGATCTTCTCGCGCCTGAGCTGGCGCTCGGCGAACTGGATTCGCTCGGCGAGCTCGCTGGCGGTGATCACCTCCTTGTTCACCACCGCGACGATGCGGTCGACGAGAACGCCGCGCTGCGCCAGAGCCTGCGGCATGGCGCAGGCCAGCAAACCCGCAAGCAGCAGGGCGTGCATCAATACACCTGCTCGAACGGCAGGCGCGGGCGCAGGCTGGGCGGCACCAGCGCCTGGTCCCTCGGGTTGGTCACCGAGTAGCCCGGCACTGTGCGGCGCAGGAGCGTCACGGTATCGTTTGAGCCGATCTGGCCGAAACCGTTGAACTCGAGCTGGAACAGGAACATGGAGGAAGTCACATCGGTGGCCGCGCGCAGGCGCTGGTACACGCTGCGGAACACCCAGCAGCCGCCGTTGTACTCGATGCCGGCGATCCCCTCGAGCAGTCGGTCGTCGCGCAGTGAATAGTTGTAGCGCGCGGTGGCATACCAGCCGGCTTTGACCGGCCATTGCGCGGCAATATCCACCTGGCGCTGCACGTCGCGCTGGAAGCGATAGCTGGTGCTGAGCACTTTCGCGATCTCCGGCGTGTAGCGCAGCAATGCGCCGAAGCGCTCGGTGTGCGCTGCACGCGGGTCGTACTGCACCGAGCCATCGAAAGACCAGTGCCCCGCGAAGCGCCCGCCCAGCGAGGCCAACCAGTCGGATTCGCTCGCCATACGCAGCGGCGAAGTCGCAGTCAGGCCAACGCGCTCGCTGTCGAAGTAGTAGCGCTGTCCCAGCGTGGCGCGCAGCATCTCCTGGCCGCCCGTGCCCAACAGGCGCGAGGTCAGCGCCATGGTGACCTGGTTGGCGTCGCCGAAGCGATCGCCGCCGACGAAGCGGTTCTCGTTGAACAGTTGCGCGTAGGTGAAGTCGGCGAGCGCCGTGTCGAACAGCGGCCCCTGGTCCTGGTTGCGGTAGGCCGCGTAGACATAGTACAGCCGCGGCTCCAGCGTCTGCGTCAGCTTGCTGCCGAACCAGTGGCTGTCACGATCGAACACCAGGCCGCCGTCCAGACTCAGCCAGGGAATGCTGTAGTCCTGGCGCGCCGCCTGCCCGGGGTTCGGCTGCGTCAGGTTGTAGCTCACGCGGCGCGCGCCAAGCTTCGGCGTGACGAAGTACCCAGGAGCGACCAACGGCGCGGACAGCACGGGGGAAATCGTGGAGCGCGCGCCTTCGACCAGCGCCGGGTGAGTGAAGCGCGCGTACTCGAAGGGCACCGCGGCGTCGAGCAGGCCGCCGATGTCGCTGCGCGTGGCCGCCAGATTGAGCTGCGGCACGCGGTGGTAGGGGCTCACGATCGGCGCCAGCGGGTCCTGCAGCGTCTGGAAACGCTGCATCCTGCCTTGCATGAAGTAGGAGGTGCCGGCAAGCGCTGCCGTGTACTGCAGGTAGGCGTCGCGCGGCAGGTTGCCGATCGACACCTGCCGCACGTGGCTGAACAGGTCGACGAAATACG
Source organism: Betaproteobacteria bacterium (assembly GCA_031394435.1). GTDB lineage: Bacteria > Pseudomonadota > Gammaproteobacteria > Burkholderiales > SG8-39 > JAABQT01. Next base: position 20,457 of record JANNTQ010000099.1, on the reverse strand, counting down.
TGTCGTCCGAAACGTGATTCAGGTCGACGCGCGCGAGCAGCGCGGGCGTGAAACGCTGCTCGTGCTGCCAAGAGTAGCCGCTGCGCGCCGTGCCCAGCACGCGGTCCTCCGGCAGGTACTCGGCGCGCGCCTCGCCGAAGTACTTCGCGCCGAGGTAGCGGTAGTGCGTTTTCACCTGCTCGCCGCGCTTGGACATGAACACCGGCGTGATGGTCGCGTCCTGCTCCGGCGAGATGTTCCAGTAGAACGGCAAGCTGAGCTCGGCGCCGCGCTGCGAGGTCTGAGCGTAACGCGGTGCCAGCACGCCGCTCTTGCGCCGGTTATCCAGCGGAAACGAAACATAGGGCGTGCCGGCGATGGTGGTGTCGAGGAAGCGCAGCCGCGCGCCGCGCGCGATGCCGGTCTGCTCGTCGTAGTCAAGGTCGACCTCGCGCGCCTCGACGCGCCAGTCGTCGTTGCCCGGCTCGCAGGTGGTGAAGTGCGCGCCGCTCAGGCGGAAACGGTTGAGGCCGAGGAACTCCATGCGCTCGGCGCCGCCGCGCGCGGTCTGCCCGCGGCGCAGCAGGAACGCGGGGGCATCCATCTCGCCGGTGTGGTCGCTCAAGCTGTAGCGCAACCGCGTGCCGGCGAAGCGGTCGGCGCCCTGCTCCAGGCGCACGCCGCCCTCCGCTTCCAGGCGCCCGAACTCGCGGTTGAATTTGAGGTAATCGGTATAGATGGCCGTGTCGCCCTGCCTGAATTCGACGCCGCCGCGCGCGGTCACCTCCAGCCCGGAGATGCCCTCGATGCTCAGCGCGTCGATGGTCGCGGGTTCCGTGGACTTGCCAGGCTGCTGCGCGTGCGCAAGGGCGGCGGCGAGCAGCGCGAGCAGCGGCACCAGGGAAAACCGCATGGAGATCAAAGAGAAACCGCGCTTATGCAGGTAAAATTGCACATTAACACGCAACGCGCAACGCACCCCGTGGACGCCAGGCTCGCCGCGCTCAAGCGCTGGCTCGCCGGGCCGCTTGCCGGCCCGGACTTCAGCATCGCCTCGGCGTCCGCGGACGCGAGTTTCCGCCGCTATTTCCGCATCACGCTCGCCGGCGGGCGCAGCTTTGTCGCTATGGACGCGCCGCCAGACAAGGAGGATTGCAAACCCTTCCTGCACGTCGCCGGCCTGCTGCGCGCCGCCCGCGTGCACGCGCCGAGCGTCCACGCCCAGGACCTCGCGCAGGGATTCCTGCTGCTCGAAGACCTCGGCGGCAGCACCTACCTCGACGCGCTTCAGCTGGACCCGGACAAGGCGCCGGCGCTGATGCGCGACGCGATCGGCGCCCTGATCCAGTGGCAGCTGGCGACGCGTGCCGGGGAGCTGCCGCCCTACGACGAGGCCCTGCTGCGGCGCGAATTGGCGCTGTTCCCCGAGTGGTACGCGCAGCGCCAGCTTGCACGGCCGCTAAGCGCCGCACAGGCAGCCTGCTTCGAAACAGTCTGCGCGCTGCTCGTGTCAAGCGCTCTGGCGCAACCGGCGGTGTACGTGCACCGCGACTACATGCCGCGCAATCTGATGCTGAGCCAGCCGAACCCCGGCGTGCTCGACTTCCAGGACGCGGTCATCGGCCCGATCAGCTACGACATCGCCTCGCTGATGCGCGACGCCTTTGTCAGCTGGGAGGAAGAGCGCGTGCTCGACTGGACGGTACGCTACTGGGAAAGCGCAAAAAAGGCGCGCTTGCCGGTGCACGCCGACTTCGCCGAGTTCTGGCGCGCCTTCGAGTGGATGGGGCTGCAGCGCCACCTGAAGGTGCTCGGCATCTTTGCCCGCCTCACGCACCGCGACGGCAAGGAGAAATACGCCGCCGACACGCCGCGATTCCTCGCCTACGCGCGCGCCGTCGCGCGGCGCTATGCCGCACTGTCGCCGCTCGCGCGGCTGCTCGACGAGCTCGAGCGGTGAAAGCGATGATCCTCGCGGCGGGCCGTGGCGAGCGCATGCGCCCGCTCACCAACCTGATGCCGAAGGCGCTGGCCGAGGCCGGCGGCAAGGCGCTCATCGCCTGGCAACTCGAGCGGCTCGCGGCGGCGGGCATTCGCGAAGTGGTGATCAACCTCGCCTGGCTCGGCGCGTGCATCGAGGCGCGGCTAGGCAACGGCAGCGCCTTCGGCGTGGCGCTGCAGTACTCGCGCGAGCCGCAACCCCTGGAATCCGCCGGCGGCATCGCCAATGCGCGCGCCCTCCTCGGTGCGGCGCCGTTCGCGCTGCTCAACGCCGATGTGTACTGCGACTTCGACCTCGCCGCACTGTGCGCGCGCCCGCTTGGCGGCTATCTCGCGCACCTGGTGCTGGCCCCCAACCCGCCGCACCACGCGGCGGGCGATTTCACGCTGCAAGCGGGCAAGGCCGGCAATGGTGCGGCGCCGCGCTACACTTACACCGGCATCGCGCTCGTCGATCCGGCACTGGTGGCGCCGGTGCGCGCGGGCGACAAGGCGCAGCTGGCGCCGCTGCTGCGCGCGGCGGCCGACGCCGGACGACTTTCCGGCGAACTGCACCGCGGCGTGTGGCACGACGGCGGCACCGCCGAGCGGCTCGCCGAACTCGACGCGCTGCTGCGCACAAGGACCAAGGCTTGAACATGAAGGTGAACGATCTGACGCAGGACGTGGCGGTGCGCGCGCAGCGCAGGCAGCGCCTTGCCCAGGCCATGCCGGGCGGCGTCGCGGTGATACCCACCGCACCGGAGCGCGCGCGCAACCGCGACACCCACTACCCCTACCGCTACGACAGCTATTTCTACTACCTCACCGGGTTCCAGGAGCCCGAATCAGTGCTGGTGCTGGTCGCCGACCCGCAGCCGCGCTCGATCCTGTTCTGCCGCGAGCGCAATGCGGAGCGCGAAATCTGGGACGGCTTGCGCCACGGGCCGCTAGGGGCGCGCGAGCGCTTCGGCTTCGACGAAGCGCAACCGATCGCCACGCTCGACGACACCATGCGCGCGCTGCTCGCCGACCGCGCCGCGCTGTGGTACCCGGTGGGCGCAGACCCCGAGTGGGACGCGCGCGCGATGCGCTGGCTGAATGCGGTGCGCGCCAACGTGCGCAGCGGCGTGGCCGCGCCGCATCAGCTGCACGACGTGCGCACGCCGCTCGACGACATGCGCCTGCTGAAGGACGCGCAGGAACTGGCAGTGATGCGCAAGGCCGCTTCGATCTCCGCCGGCGCGCACCGCCGCGCCATGCGGGCCACGCGCCCGGGGCGCAACGAGTACGAGATCGAAGCCGAGCTGCTGCACGAATTCCGCCGCCACGGCGCGCAGTTCCCGGCCTACTGGCCGATCGTCGCGGGCGGCGCCAATGCCTGTGTGCTGCACTACGTGGCGAACAACGCGCCGCTGGCCGATGGCGCTCTGCTGCTGATCGACGCCGGCTGCGAGCTGGACGGCTACGCCGCCGACATCACGCGCACTTTCCCCATCGGCGGCCGCTACCGCGGCGCGCAGCGCGAAGTCTACGAACTGGTGCTCGCCGCGCAAGCTGCGGCGATCGGCCAGGTACGCGCCGGCAAGGCCTGGAACGAGCCGCACGACGCCGCAGTAAAGGTATTGGCGCAGGGCATGCTGGACCTCAAGCTGCTCCCGGGCAGCCTCGACGCGGTGCTGGAGAAGGAAACCTACAAGCGCTTCTACATGCACCGCACCGGCCACTGGCTCGGCATGGACGTGCACGACGCGGGCGAGTACAAGCACGCCGGGCAGTGGCGCGCGCTCGCCGCCGGCATGGTGCTCACCGTGGAGCCCGGCCTGTACATCCGTGCCGCGGACGACGTGCCCGAGCGGCTGCGCGACATCGGCGTGCGGATCGAGGACGACGTGCTGGTGACGGGCGCCGGCTGCGAGGTGCTGACCGCGGAGGCGCCCAAGGCCGTCGCCGAGGTCGAAGCGCTGATGCGCGATGAGCGCTGCTGACATCCTGATCCTCGGCGCCGGGCCGGTCGGCTGCACGCTGGCGCTGGCGCTGCAGGAATCGCGGCTGCGCGTGCGGCTGGTGGAGCCGGGGCCGGACTCGCTGCCGGCTTTCCGCCCCATCGTCCTGTCGCACGCCAGCCGCCTGATCCTCGAGCGGGTCGGCGCCTGGGGCGCTTTTCCCGCCACACCAATAACTATGATCCACGTGTCGCAGGCCGGCGCCTTCGGCCGCACGCGCATGGACGCCGCCGACGCCGGCGTGGCAGCACTCGGCTACGTGACGCAGTACGCAGACCTCGTCGGGGCGCTACGCGCTCGCCTCAGCGTGGCGCGCGATGCCGGCGAACCTGCCAGCCTGACGGTCCACGCCGAAGGCAACACGGGAGAATCGCGTGAGCGGCGCTACGGGCACGACGCGGTGGTGGCACGGGTTGAGGCTGAGCCTGCATCGCAGGCCGTGGCCTACGAGCGATTCACGGCCGAAGGGCCGCTCGCGCTGCTGCCTCTCGCGGGCAGGTGGGCGCTGGTGTGGAGCGCGCGGCCTGAACGCGCGGCGGCGCTTGCCGCGGCGCCGCAGGAACATTTCCTGCGGGAGTTGCAGGCGGCTTTCGGCGACCGCGCAGGGCGCTTCGTCGAGGTCGCGGAGCGCGCTTGCGTTCCGCTTGCGTTGCGCGTGCGCGCCTCTCGCGTCGCAGCGCGCGAGGTATACGTCGGCAACGCCGCGCAGAGTCTGCATCCGGTGGCGGGCCAGGGGCTAAACCTGGGCCTGCGCGATGCCTGGGACCTGGCCCGGACCTTGCGCGATGCCTCGGACCCGGGCAGCGATGAGGTGCTCGCCCGTTTCACTGCGACCCGGCGGCTGGATGTCACCTGCACGGTCGGCGTCACGCACGCGCTGGCCGGCGCGTTCCTCGGCGCGAATCCCCTGCTGCGCGCAGCGCGCGGCGCGGCGCTGACGATGCTGGACATCGCCCCGGCAGCGCGCCGCTTGTTTGCGCGGCGCATGATATTCGGACCTTCCGCGCTGCCCTGAGAAATAATAGAATTTCGAATGCGAATCGGCGCGTACCAGCTGCGCAATGCGTTGTTCGTCGCGCCGATGGCAGGCGTCACCGACCGCCCGTTCCGCATCCTCGCGCGCCGTCTCGGCGCCGGACTGGCGGTGTCCGAGATGGTGTCCTGCCGGCCGGAGCTGCGCGGCTCGCGCAAGTCGCTGCTGCGCCTGGAGCATCGCGGTGAGCCCGGCCCGGTGTCGGTGCAGATCGCTGGCGCCGACCCCGCCATGATGGCCGACGCCGCGCGCAGCAACGTCGAGCGCGGCGCGCAGATCATCGACATCAACATGGGCTGCCCGGCGAAGAAAGTCTGCAACGTGTACGCCGGCTCCGCCCTGCTCGAGAACGAAGCGCAGGTGGCGCGCATCCTCGAGGCGGTGGTGGCCGCCGTGCAGGTGCCGGTGACCCTCAAGATCCGCACCGGGCCCAGCCCGGCGCGGCGCAATGCCGTGCGCGTCGCGCGCATCGCCGAGGACTGCGGCGTGCAGCTGCTTGCCATCCACGGCCGCACGCGCGCCTGCGGTTTTGCCGGGCGCGCGGAATACGACTCCATCGCCGAGGTGAAGGGCAGCGTGCGCATCCCCGTGATCGCCAACGGCGACATCGAAACGCCAGCCGCAGCGCGCGCGGTGCTCGAGCGTACCGGCGCCGACGGCCTGATGATCGGCCGTGCCGCCTTCGGTCGGCCGTGGATCTTCCGTGAGATCGAGCACTTCCTCGCCACCGGCGCTGTGCTGGCGCCACCGGCGCCAGCAGAAATCGAGGCCGTGGTGCGCGAGCACCTCGAGGGCTTGTACGCGCTGTACGGAGAGGAGCATGGCCTGCGGGTGGCGCGCAAGCACCTGGGCTGGTATGCGCGCCGCCTGCCGGGCGGCGAAGGCTTCCGCCAGTGCTTGGTGCGCATCGAGGCGGCGGGGCTCCAGCGTGCCGCGGTGAACGACTACTTCGGCAGGCTCGCCGCATGAGCCGCACCAACGAGCTGTCCGACGCGGTCAAGCGGTCCCTCGATCGCTACTTCAAGGACATGGACGGGGAGCGCCCGACGGCGATCTACGACATGGTGCTGAAGAACGTCGAAAGGCCGATGATCGAGATGGTGCTGAGCCGCGCCGAGGGCAACCTGACGCACGCCGCCACCATGCTCGGCATCGACCGCAATACGCTGCGCAAGAAAATGCAGCAACTGCGCATCAAAGGGTGAGCAAGCTCAAGCGGGCGCTGCTCAGCGTCTCGGACAAGTCGGGCATCGCCGAATTCGCCCGCGCGCTTGCCGCGCTGGGGGTCAGCATCCTGTCCACCGGTGGCACGGCGAAGCTGCTGGCAAAGGAAGGCATCCGGGTCACCGAGGTCTCCGCGCACACCGGCTTCCCGGAGATGCTCGACGGGCGCGTGAAGACGCTGCATCCGAAGATCCACGGAGGGATACTCGCGCGGCGCGATTCAGGCGAGCAGATGAAAGCGATTGAAAGTGCAGGTATTGCGCCGATCGACCTGGTGGTGGTCAACCTTTACCCGTTCCAGGCGACGGTCGCCGATCCCGAGTGCCGGCTGGAGGACGCCATCGAGAACATCGACATCGGCGGGCCGGCCATGCTGCGCTCGGCGGCGAAGAACCATGCCGGCGTCGCTGTGCTGGTCGACCCGGCCGATTACGAGAAGGTGCTGGAGGAGTTGCGCGCGCACGGTGCAGTGTCCGCCGCCACGCGCTTTTCATTGGCGCAGAAGGCGTTCGCGCACTGCGCCGCCTACGACGGCGCCATCGCCAATTACCTCTCCTCGCTCGACGCGCAGGGAAAGCGCGGCGCTTTTCCCGGGGTACTCAACTTGCAGTTTGCGAAACTGCAGGACCTGCGCTACGGCGAAAATCCGCACCAGGCGGCGGCGCTGTACCGCGACGCGCAGCCGGTGCCGGGAGGGCTGGCGGGCTACCGCCAGCTGCAGGGCAAGGAACTGTCCTACAACAACGTCGCCGACGCCGACGCGGCCTGGGAATGCGTGAACAGCTTTGCCGAACCGGCGTGCGTCATCGTCAAGCACGCGAACCCCTGCGGCGTGGCGACCGGCGCGACGCTCGCCCTGGCCTATGACAAGGCCTTCAAGACCGACCCTACATCCGCCTTTGGCGGCATCATCGCCTTCAACCGCGCGCTCGACCGCGCGACTGCGCTGGGCCTGGCGCAGCAGTTCGCCGAGGTGATCATCGCGCCGCGCGTGGCAGCCGACGCGCAAGCCGAATTCGCGAAGAAGGCAAATCTGCGCGTCCTCGAAGTGCCGCTGGCGCATCAGCACAACGCTTTCGACCTGAAGCGCGTCGGCGGCGGGTTGCTGGTGCAGTCGAGCGACACGCGCGCGCTGCGGCCCGCCGAGGTGAAGGTGGTAACGAAGATCAGACCGACACAGGAGCAGCTTGCCGACCTGCTGTTCGCCTGGCGCGTGGCGAAGTTCGTCAAGTCCAACGCCATCGTGTTCGCGCGTGACGGCATGACGCTCGCCGTCGGCGCCGGGCAGATGAGCCGCATCGATAGCGCGCGCATCGCCTCGATCAAGGCGCAAGGCGCCGGCCTGGAACTCAAGGGATCGATCGTCGCCTCGGACGCTTTTTTTCCCTTCCGCGACGGGCTCGACGCGTTGGCGGACACGGGCGCTGTGGCGGTGATCCAGCCCGGAGGCAGCATGCGCGACGAGGAGTTGATCGCAGCGGCGAACGAGCGCGGCGTCGCCATGGTGTTCACGGGTGTCAGGCACTTCCGCCACTGATGAAACTACTGGTGATTGGCGCCGGCGGCAGGGAACACGCGATGGCGTGGAAGCTGACGCAGAGCCCGCGCGTGCAGAAGGTATACATCGCGCCGGGTAACGGCGGCACCGCGATCGAGCCCGGTGTGGAAAATGTGGCCCTGTGCGAAGTCGCCGAGCTGGTCGCGTTCGCACGCAAGGAGCAGATCTCCCTCACGGTGGTCGGCCCCGAAGCTCCCCTGGCCGCCGGCATGGTGGATGCGTTCCGCGACGCGGGGCTGCGCATTTTCGGCCCGACGCGCGCCGCGGCGCAGCTCGAGTCGTCCAAGGATTTCGCCAAGCAGTTCATGCTGCGCCATGGCCTGCCCACCGCGCGCTACGCCACGTTCACCGACGCCGCGCAGGCGCGCGCCTACGTCGAACAGCAGGGCGCGCCGATCGTGGTCAAGGCCGACGGCCTCGCCGCCGGCAAGGGCGTGGTGGTGGCCGCGAGCGTCGCCGAAGCGCAGGCCGCCGTCGACAGTTTCCTCGTCTCGAACAAACTCGGCGCCGCCGGCGCGCGCGTGGTGATCGAGGAATGCCTCCTGGGCGAGGAAGCGAGCTTCATCGTCATGTCCGACGGCGCGCACGCGCTAGCCCTCGCCACCAGCCAGGACCACAAGCGGCTGCGCGACGGCGACCAGGGGCCCAACACTGGCGGCATGGGCGCTTATTCGCCTGCGCCGGTGGTGACGCCGCAGGTGCACGCGCGCGTGATGCGCGAGATCATCCAACCGGCCATCGCCGGCATGGCACAAGACGGCGTGCCCTACACCGGGTTCCTGTACGCCGGGCTGATGGTCGACCAGGCCGGCAACCCGAAGGCGCTGGAGTTCAACTGCCGCCTTGGCGACCCTGAGGCGCAGCCGATCCTGCTGCGGCTCAAGTCCGACCTGCTCGATCTGTTCGACGCCGCGCTGGAGGGCAAGCTCGACGACGCCGAGGCCGACTGGGACCGTCGCTGCGCGCTCGGCGTGGTGCTCGCCGCGCACGGCTACCCGGAGGAGCCACGCAAGGGCGATCGCATCGAGGGCCTGCCGAAGCCCCCCGCTGTCGCGACCGACTGCCGCGTGTTCCACGCCGGCACGCGCGCCGAGGGCAGGGGCGTCGTCACCAGCGGTGGTCGCGTGCTTTGCGTGACCGCGCTGGGCGACAACCTGCGCGCGGCACGCGCGCGCGCCTACGAGGCGGTGGAGGCGATCCGCTTCGACGGCATGCAGTACCGCAACGACATTGGCCACCGCGCGCTGAGGAAATGAACCTGGCGGCGGTGCAGGAATATTTCACCGGGCTGCAGGCGCGCATCGTCGCCGCGCTCGAGGCGCTCGATGGCGGCAGGTTCCGCAGCGATTCGTGGACGCGTGCCGAAGGCGGCGGCGGTGTTGCGCGCCTGATCGAGGACGGCGCGCTGTTTGAGCGCGCCGGCGTGAACTACTCGCGCGTGCAGGGCGCGAGCCTGCCCGCGTCGGCCACCGCAGCGCGCCCGCAGTTCGCCGGCCGCGCCTATGACGCGATGGGCGTGTCGCTGGTGCTGCACCCGCGCAATCCCTACTGCCCCACCGTGCACCTGAACGTGCGCTGCTTCGCGGCTGGCGGCCTGTGGTGGTTCGGCGGCGGCATGGACCTCACGCCGTACTACGGCTTCGAAGAGGACGCGCGGCATTTCCACTCCTCCTGCCGCAGCGCGCTGCAGCCTTTCGGCGCCGACCGTTACGCGCGCTACAAGAAGTGGTGCGACGAGTACTTCTTCGTCAAACATCGCAACGAGCCGCGCGGCATCGGCGGCATCTTCTTCGACGACCTGAACGAGCCCGACTTCGACACCTGCTTTTCCCTCGTGCGCTCGGTGGGCGACCACTTCCTGACCGCGTACGCGCCGATCCTCGAGAAGCGGCGCGGCATGCCCTTCGACGAGCGCGAGCGCGAGTTCCAGGCCTACCGGCGCGGGCGCTATGTGGAATTCAACCTGGTGTACGACCGCGGCACGCTTTTCGGCCTGCAGTCTGGCGGCCGCACGGAGGCGATCCTGATGTCGCTGCCGCCGCGCGTCGCCTGGCGCTACGACTGGCAGCCCGAGCCGGGATCGGCGGAAGAAAGGCTGGCCCGGGAATTCCTCAAGCCCCGGGACTGGGTCTAGAGCTCGGCCGCTCTGCGATAGTGCCGCTGCGCCTCCGCGCCGCGCGCCAGGCGATCCAGCAGGCGCGCCAGTTCCAGGTGGGTGGCGCGCGATTCCCCGAACGCGAGGCTCGCCTCGAGGTAACTCTGCGCCTTGCCCCACAGCTGGGCCTGCGCGCAGAGACGCCCCAGCGCGGCCAGCAGCTGCGGATCCTGGGCATGCTCGAGCAGCCAGCGTTCGGCGCGTTCGATGCGGCCGCGCGCCTCCACGACGCGCTCCCCCTGCTCCATCTGCGGCAACTCACCGTAGAGCGATACCAGCGTCGCCTCCCAGTCCGCAGCCAGACCCGTCTCCAGTGCCTCGCGCGCCAGCGCCGCGAGGCCCAGTGCGCGCGCATGGCGCGCCGCGGCGGCCGCCACGCGCGCGCGCGCTCGCTCGCGCGCTGGGATGCGGTCCCAACGCGCCTCGAAACTGGCGGGATCGGCCGCTGCCTCGGCCAGCAGCGCCACATGCGCCTGATCGCGGTAGTCCTCGGCCAGCGCCGGCGCAATGGCGTCGCGCTTGGCAAGCTGCGCGGTGATGCGCAGAACCTGTTCCCAGTTGCCCATGCCCCGCTCGGCGCGCATCAGCAGCCGCAGCGCGGCAATGTGGCGCGCGCCCGAATCCTGCAGGCTGTGCAGCGCGTCGCGCGCGGTCGCATAGTCGCGCTCCGAAAGCGCCATCACCGCGCGCGACAGCAGGCCGGCGACCTGCTTGCCCGCCGCCGCGGCGCGCTCCAGCCACTGCGCGCGCCGCTCAGGCTCCCCGAGCTCGTGCGCGGCGCGCGCGGCGATGATCGCCGCCAGGCCCGGGGCGGCGCCCGCCTCCCAGGCGCGCGCGGCCTCCTTCTCGGCGCGCGTATAGCGGCCCTCGAGCCAGGCCTGCAGCGCGTCGGCGAGCGCCGCTTGCGCCCGGTTGCGCCGCCGCCGCTGCCAGAACTCGCGCACATACGCGGGCAGCGCGAAAGTGTGCCGCACCAGGCGCAGCAGCGCGTACAGCGCAATGAAGGCAAACGTCGCCAGCACGCAGAACATGAGCAGCGAAATCTCGACGCGCCACTGCGCGTAGGCGAACTGCACGTAGCCCTGGTCGAGGCGCGCGCCGACGGCGAGCGCGGCCGCCGCGGCAAACACCGCCAGCAGCCAGAACAGGGTCTTCATCCGGAGGCGCGGTCGCGGCGCGACTTGTAGCCGCGCACCGCCTCAAGGCTGTCCGAGATGGACGGCGCCGGCTCGAAGTTGAGAATCGCGGCCTGCAGCTGCTTGAGCTGCGCCAGCGCCGACTGCGTCGGACGCGCGCGCGCGTCGAAGTAGCGCTGCAGCCACTGCTGGGCGACTCGCAGGTCCTCCTGATACGCTGCCTGGTTGCGCGCTAGCAGGGCCATGCGCGCATTGAGCAGGCGCAAGCGCAGGTTCTCCCTGAGAAAGTAGGCCTGCGTCGGCGCAAGCAGCGGCGGCTCGGGCGCGTCCAAGCGCCGCACCACTACCAGCTGCCGGATTTCGCTCCACAGTTCCGCGGCCAACCGCGCGACGGCGCCCTGCTCCGCGGCGGGCGGCTTGCGCTCTTGTTCCGCGCGCTCGGCGCGGCCGTCCAGGCCGAGCGGCAGTGCGTCCACGCCGGCCACCAGGGCGTCCAGCCGCCGGCTGATGCCAGGCAGGTCCGACACCGGCAGCGCCTTGAGCCGCTCGATGTCGCGCGCCAGCGCGCGCCGCACCGCGACGAATTGCGGACGATCGGTGCGCGACAGGCGGCTCTCGGCGAGCTGCAGTGCGAGCAGCGCCGCGCGCACGTTGCCCGAAAGCTGCAACTGCTGCTCGGCGACGGCGAGCACCTGCTCGATCTCGGCCAGCTGCCATTCGTCCCGATTGCGCGACAGTTCCTGGTACAGCGATTCCAGCGCCGCCTGCTGGCTCTGCGCGTCGGCGAGCTTGCCTTCCAGCGCCCCGAACCTTGCCTGCACCTCGCGCAGCGCCTCCTGCGACTGGCGCGCCATCGAACGCGCGTCCCGTGCGTCGGCTTCGATGTCGCGCAACCGCCGCGCCAGTTCTTCCTGCGTCGCGCCGATGCGCTCGCGCGCGTCGAGCCAGACCCAGGCGACAAGCCCGAGCACGACCGCGGCCAGCGCCGCAATGGCGATGCGCCTGGCGAGCGAGGGTTTGCGCTCGGTGCCGTCCATGCAGGGGTTTTACTTGGCGGCGTCGAAGTATGCAACCAGCGCCGCCAGCATGTCGGCGTCGCCCGGCCCGGCGAGTACCGGCAGGCGCAGGCCAAGCTCACGCGCTTGCGCCGCGACGCGCGGGTGTGAGACGAATAGCGGCGTGACCGACAGGCACTGGCGGCCGAGCAACGCAGCGAGGTTCGTCAGCGCCTCGCCCGAGCTGACGCAAATCGCATCGAACCGGCCCTCGGGTGGGAGCGCCTGCGGGCGCACGCGCCGGTAGCATTCCGCGGTTTCGACCTTTGCGCCGCGCTCGGCCAGGGTTTCCCCGAGCAATTCGCGTCCGCCGGCACCGCGCAGGATCAGCACCTTGGCGCCTGCGACTTGCGCCAGTTCAGGCAGGGCGAGCAGCGCTTCGCTGTCGGCCTGCCCTGCCGGCGCGATCACGTCGCGCAAGCCGCGCTGCTCGAGTTCACGCCGTGTGCCCTCGCCGACGGCCGCCACGCGCGGCCAGCGGCTGCCTGCCGCCAGCGCAAACGCCTTGCGCACGGCGCTCGGGCTGACGAACACCGCCAGATCGAACTCCTGCAATCTGTCGAGCAAGGCGCGCGCGCGCGCCGGATCTTCCACGTCACGGATCTCGATGGCCGGAAACATCACTGCCTCGCCGCCGGTCCGGGCGATCAACGCAGCAAGGCCGCCGGCGAACTCGCGCGGCCGCGTCACGACGATGCGCTTGCCTGCCAGCGCCATGTCTATGGTTCAGCCGATCGCCGCGAGGATCTCGTCGGCGCCCAGCGCGCGCAATTGCGCGGCCGCCTGCGCGCCCAGCGCCTCGGGTGCGGACGCCATGCCGCTGCAATCCACGCGCGCCACCCGACGACCGTCCGGCGCGGCGACCAGCGCGCGCAACCGCAACTGCCCGCCGGCCAGCTCCGCAAAGGCGCCCAAGGGGATGGTGCAACTGCCGCCTAGAGCTAAGCTTACCGCGCGCTCCGCGCGCACGCAGGTGGCGCTGGCCGCGTGCTGCAGCGGAGCGACCAGCCGCAGGACTTCGGCCCTGCCCGCCATGCATTCGATGCCGAGCGCCGCCTGCCCCGGTGCGGGCAGGCTTTCTTCCAGCGACAACAGGCTCCGGATGCGCTGTTGCATGCCCAGCCGCGCCAGCCCCGCCGCGGCCAGCAGGATCGCGTCGTATTCGCCGCGGTCCAGCTTGGCGAGGCGCGTCTCGACGTTGCCGCGCAGGTTCAGCAACTGCACGCCAGGATGGCGCTCGGCGACCTGCGCCGCGCGCCGCAGGCTGGAAGTGCCGACGCGCGATCCCGGCGGCATGACGTCCAGCGACGCGTGGCGGCTGGACACGAAGGCGTCGCGCGCGTCATCGCGCTCGAGGATCGCCGCCAGCACGAAGCCCGGCGGCAACTGCGCCGGCAAGTCCTTCATTGAATGCACCGCGAGATCGGCGCGCTCCTCCTGCAGCGCGTTCTCCAGTTCCTTCACGAACAGGCCCTTGCCGCCCACCTTGTCCAGGCGCTCTTCCAGCAGCTCGTCGCCGCGCGTGGACAGCGGCAACAGCCCGATCTCGAGGCCCGGATGCAGTGCCAGCAGGCGCGCCTGCACGTGCTCCGCCTGCCAAAGCGCAAGCCGGCTGCGGCGCGTGGCGATGTGCAGCCGCATCAGGTGTCCTGCACCAGGGCGCGCACGGCCGCCCACTGCCGCCGGCTGACCGGCAGTCGCTCTTCCAGCCCGTCCAGCACCACGTTCCAATGCGGCTCTTCCCCGTCGTTCGCGCTGCGCTCGAAGCCGCGCACCGCGGCGCGCGCCACCAGGCAATTGCGATGCACGCGCACGAAGCGTTCGGCGAACTCTGTTTCCAGCGCCACCAGCGGCTCCTCGATCAGGTGCTCGGCCGCGCGCGTGCGCAGCGTCACGTACTTCAGCTCCGCCCTGAGGAACACGATCTCCCGCACGGGCACCAGCACGATGCGGTTGCGCTCTACCACCGACAGGTATTCACGCGGCTGCCGCGCCGCATGCGCCAGCTGCTGCTTCGCCGGCGGTCCCGCCGCCACCGCTTTGCGCAATGCCGCGGCGAGGCGCTCCGCGCGCACTGGCTTCATCAGGTAGTCGAGCGCATTCAGCTCGAAGGCGGCGACCGCGTGGCGGTCGTGGGCGGTGACGAATACCACCGCCGGCCCGATGCCCAGGCCCGCGAGGTGCCTTGCCACTTCCAGGCCGCCCATGCCCGGCATCTGGATGTCGAGCAGCAGCACCTGCGCCCCGCTCGTGGGCAGGCGCTCGATGGCCTCGATCCCGTTCTGCGCTTCACCCGCCACCTCGGTGGGCAGCTCGGCGGCGATGTCGGCCAGCAGCTCGCGCAGCCGCTCGCGCGCGGGTGCCTCGTCGTCGGCGATGAATACGCGCAGGGGAGTCATGCCGTCTCCGGCCGGTAAGGCATCTCGACTTCGACCAGATAGCGCCCGCCGGAGATACGCATCGTGAGGCGCGCCTCGGCGTCAAAAAACAGCTGCAGCCGCTCGCGGATGTTCTCCTGCGCCATGCGGTTGCCGGCGCGCCGCGCGTGCTCTTCGAAATACGGATTCTCGATGCGCGCCAGCACGCGCGCGCCGCGGCGCTCGATGTGCACCACCACCTGGCCGACCCCGGTGCCGGGCTCGACGCCGTGGTACACCGCGTTCTCGAGCAGTGGCTGCAGCACCATCGGCGGCAGCAGCGCGTCGAGCGGCGCGCCGTCGAGCTCCCAGGTGATGGCGAGCCGCTCGCCCAGGCGCAGCTGCTCGATGGCGGCGTAGCGCTCGAGCAAAGCAATTTCGTCGGCCAGCCGCACGAAGCTGCGGCTGTCCTGCATCAGCACGCGGAACAGGTCGGCCAGATCCTCCAGCGCGCGCTCCGCACGCCGCGGGTCGCGCCGTACCAGCGACAACACGGCGTTCAGGCTGTTGAACAGGAAATGCGGGCGGATGCGCGACTGCAGCGCCTGCAGCCTCGCTTCGGACAGCGCGGGCGAGTAGGCGCGAGTCAGCAGCCGCAGGTAGCCGAGCAGCACAGCCACGGTCGCCGCAGCCAGCGCGAGGTTGCGCAGCGGGGTCGGCGCATCGTCGTTTGCCGGGAGCGCAACGAATTGCAGCGCACCGCACACGACAAGCGCGATGGCGAGCACTGCGGCGGCGCCTTGCCAGTAGGCAAGGCGGGCGAGCACCGGCGAGAGCACGTACAACACCACCAGCGTCGCCAACAGCATCGGCTCGAGCAGTGCGGCGGCGCGGAGAAATCGCTCAAGTGCACCGCCCCAAGTCGGCGTCGCAACCATGGCCGCGGCGAAGGCGAACGCGTTCACCGCCAACAGCACGCGCGCGATGATCCCCAGGTTGCGGAAATCCGGCACAGCCTCCGCCGAGAAGTTTTGCTTTATACTCATGGGCATACTGCGGTGCTGTGATGGCGCGCCGCGCATCCGAGTATGCCCCATGGCCCCTCCAGCCTCCAAGCGGCAAAGGCGCGCTAGCCGCGGGCGCCAGCGCGTCCCCTCGGGCGCCCCACGCGCGTCCTCCGGTGCACTGCGTCCCTGGTCCGCGCGCTTTGCGGAGCCTGTGAGCGACCTGGTCAAGCGCTTCACCGCCTCGGTGGCCTTCGACCAGCGTCTGGCGCTGCACGACATCACGGCCTCGCTCGCGCACGCGCGCATGCTGGCGGCCTGCGGGGTCATCGCCAAGGGCGACCTGGCCGACATCGAGCGCGGCATGGCGGAGATCCGCAAGGAGATCGAAGCGGGCGCCTTCGCCTGGACGCTCGAGGCGGAAGACGTGCACCTCAACATCGAGCGCCGGTTGATCGAGCTCGCCGGCGAGGCGGGCAAGCGCCTGCATACCGCGCGCTCGCGCAATGACCAGGTGGCCACCGACCTGCGGCTGTGGCTGCGCGACGAGGTCGACGCCATCGACGCGCTGCTGGCCATGCTGCAGGAGGCGCTGCTGGCGCAGGCGGAGCGCCACGCTGCGCTGGTGATGCCGGGTTTCACCCACCTGCAGGTGGCGCAGCCGGTAACTTTCGGCCACCACCTGATGGCCTATTTCGAGATGCTGGAGCGCGACCGGGCGCGCCTGGCCGACTGCCGCAAGCGCGTCAACGTGCTGCCGCTGGGCGCGGCGGCGCTTGCCGGCACCACTTTTCCCATCGACCGCGAGCGGGTGGCGCGCGAACTGGGCTTTGAGGGCATCGCCGCCAATTCGCTGGATGCGGTGTCGGACCGCGACTTCGCCATCGAGTTCTGCGCGCAGGCCGCGCTCGCCATGGTGCACCTGTCGCGCTTCGCCGAGGAAATCGTGCTGTGGATGAGCCCGCGCTTCGGCTTCGTGCGGCTGCCCGACCGCTTCTGCACCGGCAGCTCGATCATGCCGCAGAAGAAGAATCCGGACGTGCCCGAGCTGGTGCGCGGCAAGAGCGCACGCGTGCTCGGCAGTCTGGTGGCGCTGCTCGCGCTGATGAAGGCGCAGCCGCTCGCCTACAACAAGGACAACCAGGAAGACAAGGAGCCGCTGTTCGACGCGGTGGACACGCTGAAGGACTCACTCGCGGTGTTCGCCGAGCTGGTCGCCGGCATGGAGCCGGTGCCTGACGCGATGCGTGCTGCTGCGCTCGAGGGCTATGCCACCGCCACCGATCTGGCCGACTACCTGGTAAGAAAGGGCGTGGCCTTTCGGGATGCCCACGGCATCGTGGCACGCGCCGTGCGCGAAGCCGAAACCGCGGGCTGCGACCTCTCGGGCCTGCCGCTCGCGGTGCTCAAGCGCTTCTCGCCGGCGATCGGCGAGGACGTGTTGCACAGCCTGTCGCTGGAAGGCTCGGTGGCCGCGCGCGACCATGCCGGCGGCACCGCGCCGGCGCAGGTGAAGGCGGCGGTGGCGCGCGCGCGCCGGCGCCGCAAGGCGCCATGAACGAACAGGCGGCGCCCGAGCGCATCGGCAAGTACCCCGTGCTGAGGGAACTCGGGCGCGGCGCGACCAGCGTGGTGTACCTGTGCAACGACCCGTTCTACAGCCGCAACGTGGCGGTCAAAGTTGTGATGCCGGAGGCGTTCCAGAACGCGGACCGCGGCGCGCTGTACAAGAAGCTGTTCATCACCGAGGCCTCCCTCGCGGGCAAGCTGCAGCACCCGCACATCTGCCAGATCTACGACGCGGTGGCCGACGACAAGCTGCACTACATCGTGATGGAGTTCATCGACGGCGGCACGCTGGAGCGCCACGGCGACGCCCAGGACCTGCTGCCGATCGACCGCGTGGTGGAGATCATCTTCAAGTGCACGCGCGCCCTCGAGTTCGCGCACAAGATGGGCATCACGCACCGCGACCTGAAACCGGCCAATATCCTGTACACCGGCGACACCGACGTGAAGGTGTCCGACTTCGGCGCAGCGCTGATCGCCAGCGGCGACGTTACGCAGATCTCGGCCATCGGCTCGCCAGCCTACATGTCGCCCGAGCAGGTGAAAGAGCACACCCTGAGCCACCAGACCGACATCTATTCGCTTGGTGTGGTGATGTACCAGCTGCTCGCCGGGCGGCTGCCGTTCCAGGCCACCAACAATTTCAGCCTGATCTACCAGATCGCCAACGTCGAGCCGCAGCCGCCTTCCTCCTACCGCCCGCAGATCCCGGCGACGCTCGACGAAATCGTCAAGCGCGCGATGGCCAAGGACCTGGCGCGGCGCTATCAGACCTGGGAGGACTTCTCCCTCGATCTGGCGGAAGTATTCAGGAACGAAGGCCTCGGCGGGCACAGCCAGAAATTCGCCGATTCGGACAAGTTCGAGTCGCTGAGGAAGCTGCCGTTCTTCGCCAATTTCACCGACGCGGAGCTGTGGGAAGTGGCGCGCATTTCCAACTGGCGCAGCGCGGTCGCGGGCGAGCTGCTGATGAAGGAAGGCGAGCTGGGCAATTTCTTCTGCATCCTCGCCGAGGGGCAGGTGCGCGTGGCGCGCAAAGGCAAGCTGCTCAACATCCTGCACACCGGGGAATGCTTCGGCGAGATGGCCTACCTGTCCAAGGACGAGCAGCTGCGCGGCGCGGACGTCACGGTGATGCAGGAATCGAAGATCATCTCGGTGCCGACGCAGAAGCTGGCGCAGGCCTCCGACGTCTGCCGGCACAAGTTCGACCGCGCCTTCATGGAGATCCTGGTCGAGCGGCTGACCATGGCCAACGCCCGGCTGTCGGGCGTGTGAGCGCCATGCGCCGCCATTGATTTTCCTGTGCGTATGCTAAAATGTCTAGACACTAGTCTATATATCAGGAACCCCATGGCCACCCTTACCAAGGTAGTGAAGGTTTTCCGCAATGGCGGCAGCCAGGCAATCAGGTTGCCGAAGGAATTTGCGGTCGACTCCAAGGAAGTGGTGATGCGCAAGGACTTCGGCGTGATTTCCATCCTGCCCCGACGCAAGGGCAATCTGCTGAATCTGCTCAGGGAGATCGGCCCGATCAAACTCGCGGCACGCGATCAACCCGGGTGGACGGACCGTCGCGCGGATGCCGCGCTGCGCCCGGCGCGCAAGAAGCGCGTTCGGTGAACTGGATGTTCGACACCAACGCCATTTCGGCGTTGGTGCATCACCGCGCGGGCTGGGAGCAGTTCGCCCGCCGGATTGACGGACTCACTACAGATCAACGTCTGATCTCGACGATCACGCTCTCCGAACTGCAGACGATGATCGCCAAGGCCGAGGCCCCCGAGGCGAAGAGAATCCTGGTATGGCGGGTGCTGCTCAACTTTCAATTTCTGGATTTACGGATAGGCAAATCAATCCGAGGCTGCCCGCGCCACGTTCCATGAAATCCTCCCTTGGTGCTACGCAACCCCGGCGCAGCGTCGCACAATGGTGCTTATGTCGCGTCGAGGGCCGCTATTGGTGAAAAAATAGATCTGGCGCGCGAACTCCTCCGCCACCGGGGGCAGGCGCAGCACCCAGCAGCGCCGCAGCACGTGCGCGGCAAGGCGCATCGAGCCTTCGAGTTCGCGGTAGACGCGGATCATGGGCGCCTGGGCTCGGGGCGCGAGGTTGATTCCTCGCCGGGAAGCAGAAGTGTGATTGGCACTATTTGCCTATTCGCGCATGCTGTCAGGCGGCCTTCAGCACCTCGACCTCGCGGTCGAGCTTGCCGGCAATCGCGTCCTTCGCGACCTCCAGGTCGTAGTGTGACTGTAGATTCATCCAGAACTGCGCCTCCATGCCGAAGAACTTCCCGAGCCGCAGCGCGGTATCGGCTGTGATGCCGCGCTTGCCCTGGACGATCTCATTGATGCGCCGAGGCGATACCCCGATCCCCTTGGCGAGACGGTACTGGCTGATTTCCAGCCCCTTGAGGAAGTCCTCCGCGAGCACCACGCCAGGGTGCACCGGCTCGAATTTGCGCTTGGCCATGTCGTTCTCCATCAGTGATAGTCCACGAACTCGACCGCGTATGCGTCACCGTCCTTCCAGACAAAGCAGATACGCCATTGGTCGTTGATGCGAATGCTGTGCTGCCCCGCCCGGTCGCGCTTCAGCGCCTCGAGCCGGTTGCCCGGCGGGAGGCGCAGAGTGTCAAGGCGCGTCGCGGCATGGAGCTGCGCCAGCTTGCGCCAAGCCACCGGATGCAAAGTTGCCGGCAGCCGGCGCACGTACTCTCGGGCAAATACTCGGGCGCTGTCCTTGTCCGCAAAGGACTTGATCACGGGCGGATATTAACGCTACTCGTTAATAGCGGCAAGCGTTACCAGCAGCGCCACTAGCATCAGCGTCGCAGCGCTTGCCGATTTTCTGACAGTCAACGCGAAACAGGGCCATTCAGGGATACCTACGGCGCAAATCCGTCACAATCCTTGGCGGTTTCAGCGAATTGCGGATCGATTGGAGTCCAGGATACCGGGTGTATTTTGGACGCGGCGGTTGAACTATGGCAAGAATACGAAAATCGGAAAAAGCGCGCGCCGCGCGGAAGGGCCTGACCGTTTCGCACCGGGAGTGGCTAGTCGCCGAACTGCGCGCAGATCCAAAGGTTGCTGCGCAGTATCTGAACGCGGCTGCGGAAGACAAGGATCGACGCATCTACCTCGCGGCACTGCGAACGGTTGCGGAAGCACGCGGCATGACGAAGGTCGCCAAGCTGGCTGGCGTGCCGCGCGAAAGCCTCTATCGCGCCCTTTCCTCCAATGGCAATCCTCGACTGTCCACGCTGCACGCGACTTTGAAAGCAGCCGGGCTTAAATTGGCAGTGGAGAACGACGGATAGATCCTATGTAGGCCGCGGGGATTAACCTCTGGTGGCTTTCTCAACAATGATGAGAGGAGACCAGAAGATGAACCCC
>JANNTQ010000054.1:0-5431 GCA_031394435.1 Betaproteobacteria bacterium | reverse complement strand
ACGACCGTTATCGGAACATACACCGGCTGAGCGCTCAGGCAGGCCTGAGCACGCCGCGCCTGCGCCGCGTCGTCCTGCACCAGCGCGCGCACCAGCACGTTGGTATCCAGGGCGCGCACGCCGTCAGTCCTTGTAGTCCGTGACCCGCATGTCCTTCACGGGCACGCGCGGGCCGGAATACTTGAGGATTGCCTGGATATCCGAAAGCTTCACGGTGTTCTTGGCCGGCGCCGGGGTGATGCGCGCGCCCTTGCCCTCGACACGAATGTCGACACGCATTCCGGGCTTCAACCCGAGCGCCTTGCGGACGGCAACGGGGAGAACGATCTGTCCCTTGGTCGATACCAGCACGGCGCTCATCAGTCGCTCCGAAAGTTTTACCAGGTGGGTATTCTACCTCAGCCGGCATTCCTGCGATTCGACCGACGGGCCCGGGTCGCGCATGCGGAGCCACTTTCGGGAACGTTGCAACCCCGCGTCGACCCGCAGACCGGCAAGACCACCTACGTCTTCTCCTGCTTCAACCAGGACCAGCCTCTCGACCAGGTCGACTTCGGCGCCCTCGCCCAGCGCCTGGCGCAGAACGGCGTCCAGGAAAAACTCACCGCCCTCTGGATCGATCGCTGCCTGAAGCTCCTGCCGCCGCCTGCCGAGCGCAAGGCGGCGTAACGGTCAAGGGAGAGCCCCGGCTCGCGAACGGTCATTTAAGAACGTAGCGTCCGTGCTTCAACGTGCCTACTCGCTTGATCAGCCTGGCCTTGAGCAGCGGACGGATCAGGCCCATCGCACCCTGCTTGGAAATCGCGAGGCCGTCCCAGATTTCGCGCGGGCTGAGGCTGCCGCGCGCCCGGAGCAACTGCAGCAGCTGCTCCTGTTTCGGACGGAGCACCAATGGCGCCCGGCTTCTGGACGCCGAGAATTTCTGGATGCGCTGCCACACCCGCTCCAGGGTTTGCTGCAATCCCTCCGTGCTGTATTCCAGCCACGAGGTCAGATCGTCGCCTTGCTGCGGCACCGCCTGCAGCGCCGCGTAGTAGCGCGGGCGGTCCTCCCAGTAGAACTCATCCACGGAGAAGATGTGGTGCGAATCGAATCCTCGCCGGTAGAGTTCCCACAAGGCCAGCGCCCGGCCTGTCCGGCCGTTGCCGTCCGCGAACGGATGAATGGCCTCGAACCGGTAATGCACGATGGCGGAACTCAGCACCGGGGAAAGAACCGGCGCGCCGTCGTTCCACCACTCGAGGTACTCGAACATCAGGCCCGACACCTGCTCCGGCGTCGGCGGCACGTACGCGCCCACCCGCACTCGCACGGTGCGATAACGTCCCGCCTCGCCCTGATCCATCACCTCCCCGGCAACGATCCCATGCAGGCGCAGCACGTCCTCCTGCGCGAGCCGTTTCTTCGCCGCCTGCTTCTCGATATGCCGCAGCGCCGCGAAATAGTTCACCACCTCACGGCGGATGCGCGCGGGCACGGGCAGCGCCTCGCCTGCCTCGACGGCGCGCACCTGTTCGAGCGTCAGCGGGTTGCCCTCGATGGCCGTGGAGGAATGCGCGTTCCGGGCGCGCGTGTCCTTCTGCAAGGCGGGAATCCACGCCACCTGCACCGCCGCGCCCTGGATGCGCTCGCGCAGTGCCGCGATCGCCTCCACCCGCGCCAGCAGCGCCGGAGTGACGGTGAACGGCGGGCGGTAGCTCATGCCGCGGATGTTTTCCGTCGGTCAAGCGTCGGTCAAGTTATGGGTCAAGCCACATCAGCAGGGGTTGATCGCCACGACGACGACAAACTTCTGACTGAATCAGCAGTTCATACGGCAATCGCAGGAAGGCGCCGAGCAGCGACGTCTTTCGCAGTCGCCGCTCATCGGTTGCTTTTACCGAGCACCTTTTCGAGTTCCCGCGCCTGCGCCTTGAGCTTCTTCGGATTCGCCTTCGCCAGCCGGTCGAGATTGGCGAGTTTCCATCGGATGCCGGGCAATTGCTCAAGATGCTCGATGCCGAGCAAAGTCCAGTTCGGCTCGTTGCGCGCGAGCGAGAGCAGGAACTCCCGCTCCTTGGCATCCAGGTTGGCTTGCAGCTCGGCCACCATGCGCTCTCGCGCCGATAGCAGTGCTTCCAGTTCCACTGGCTCCGCGGTCATTCCCCGGAACGTGTTGTCGTACTCGCCCGAAATGTCCCGCAGCGTTGGAGAAAGCACTTCGTGGATCGGCCGGTTGTGGCAGGCGAGATAGGCGACGAAGCTGCGCCGGATGCCCGGCGTGATGCCTTCGTGGAGAAAGAGCTGCATCACGTCGAACAGGTCCCGCGGGTGTTGTCGATCCAGGGCAGCGACAAGCTTTCCGCCGTAGAGGTCTTCCAGCGACACGAGCGGCAGTTCCAGATCCGCCAGCAGCGCCTCTTTCGCCCTGGGAGTGAGCGATGCCGGGCGGACCGGGTGCACCGTCCCGCGCAGCACGAAATTCACTTCGACCTTCACTTCGAGCTTGTCGCGGCGCACGAAGAGCTTCGTTTCGCCGGCATCGGCCACCGTCGCCGCGTGGGTCTGGAACCCGCGCTTGTTGAGTCGATCGGCGGCGCTCCGGATCGCCTCGTTGATCCTGGCAAGTGCGTCGTCCCGTTCGAAGCGGTGATCTGCGAACACCAGGTCCAGGTCCACGGACATCCGGGGCATGTCGCGCACGAACAGATTGATCGCGGTCCCGCCCTTCAGGGCAAACACGTTGTCCGCGAACACCAGCGGCGCGACCTGGGTCAGCAACCGCGCGGTGTCGAGATAGACCTGATTCACGGCTTGAGCACCAGCAGGCCGTCCTTGGACTTCGATATCCACGGCCGGGCGCTGCCCCTGGGCAGGGCTGCGGCGTCGAGTTTGCCGGCCCACGGCAGGGACAGCTCGCGGCCAAAGCGCAGGCAGAGCCGAACCGTCTTGACGCTCGTGCAGCGCTTGAGCAGGTCCATCAGCACCTCGGCGCGCAGGCTGTAGGTGCCTTCGGCGATTTCCCTCGCCTCTTGCAGCGGTTGCCGGACGCCGACTTCGTCCAGCAGTTCGAGAAGCGCCCGTTCCGGCGTCGAGACCAGCGGCGCGCCGTCGCGGTTCTCGAAGCGACTGACGCCTGGCATCTGCTCCGGCTTCTCGTTGAATAGCCGCTTGCGGTGATACTCGCTCGGAAAGTGCTGAACGAACCAATCGGGCAGGCGCGCGGCTATCCAGCCGTACAGATGCAATACCGCCTGCTGCGAAACATATTGGCGCACGCCGTACCACTCCAGCGCCGTCTTGCCGCCGACGTGAAGTCCGGCGACTTGCTGTTGAAGAAGGATTAGACTCGGGTGCAGCGACAACGCTTCACCAGGCCGGCAATAGACGCCGCGTGCGAGCCGCTTGAGCCAGCCAGCGCGGCCATAGTGGACCGCGAGATCGGCGGAGACCCCCATCCCGGCGAGCTGCCTGGAAGTCACCGGGGAGCCCGCAGGTAGCTGGGTGTAGAGAGCTCTTAGTTTATTTTGAGTAGTCGTAGCCACAATACTATTATAGTTACTATTCCAATAACTTTGAAGATTGCTTCATTAGTACGGCATTAATTATCGTATCCTAACTACGATATTGCATCTTTTCACAATAAATACAGTCGCTTCCCCTCGACCTAAAGGCCGCGTCCCGAGGGCCACTATGCAACGGGCTGAACAGGGCCCGGGTTTACGGGCTGAGCGCAAGGCGGCTTGAAGCAGCGCGATTGCGGGGCTCATGGGATCGCAGCCGGCCAGGGCGAGAGCCCGCTTGCCTGGGCGCCGCGTCACAGTTCCCGATCGTAGGTTGCCACGGTCACTGGCCTGAGTCCAAGAGTAGCCTGGCATTGCAAATCCGTGCGCCAGGCTGTGTCGGGCTTTTAGGATCTCGTTGAGTCGGAGCCGAGTGGCCAAGGCATTCATGCCGCGAGCGGACCATTGCCAGTCAGTCCAAGGATCGTAGCCAGTGCAACGAATAATTAAGTTGCGCGTGTTCTCTGCGTTCTCTTCGCCGCCGATCTGCGGAAGTTCGTGCAAAGGACTTAAACTAACGCTGGAGGAACAGGCAGCATAGAGCCCATGTCCGGCTACGCCAGGCCGTCCCGACTCGACGAAGCGCTGCAGATCCTCGCGCGCGCGCCCCGGCCGGTGCTCGCGGGCGGCACCGATTTCTACCCCTCTCGAGTAGCGCAGGCCCTGCCCGCAGAGGTCCTCGACATCACCGAACTGCGCGAACTGCGGGGCATCTCGGCGACGAACGGCTATTGGCGTATCGGGGGGGCTACCACCTGGACGCAAGTGCTCGAGGCGAAGCTGTCGCCGCTGTTCGACGGCCTGAAGCTCGCCGCGCGCGAAATAGGCGGCTTGCAGATCCAGAATGCGGGCACCATCGCCGGCAATCTGTGCAATGCCTCTCCCGCCGCGGACGGCGTTCCCGCCCTCCTCGCCCTTGATGCCGAAGTGGAGCTGCGCAGTGCGCGCGGCACCCGCCGCATGGCCGTCCACGAGTTCATCCTCGGCCCGCGCAGGACCGCGCTGCGCCCGGGCGAATTGCTGACCGCCGTGCTGGTGCCCAAGCCGGACACGGCCGCCGCCGGCCATTTCCTGAAGCTCGGCGCGCGCAAGTACCTGGTGATCTCGATCGTCATGGCCAGCGCCGTGATCGAGCATCGCTCGGGCAAGGTCGTGAACGCCCGGGTCGCCGTCGGTTCCTGCTCGCCGGTGGCGCTGCGCCTGCCCGCGCTCGAAGCGGAGTTGAAGGGAAAGCGCTTCGACGCTTCGCTCGCCGACTGGGTCAATCCCGCGCAGTTGGCCGTGCTGGAACCGATCGCCGATGTCCGGGCGAGCGCCGACTATCGCAGGCAGGCCGCGCTGGAACTGGTGCGTCGCCTGCTGCGGGAGATGGCATGAATCGCCCGCGCGCCGAGTTCCTCGCCGGCACCGAGACCACGGAGTTCACGGTCAACGGGCGCAAGGTGGCGAGCCGCGCGCCGCGCATCGCGCGCCTCGCCGACGTGCTACGCGACGAACTTGGCCTGACCGGCACCAAGATCGGCTGCAACGCCGGCGATTGCGGGGCCTGCACCGTGCTCCTCGACGGGCGCCAGGTATGCGCCTGCCTGACTGCGCTCGGGCAGGTGGAGGGCCGCAATGTCCTCACGGTCGAGGGCCTGGCGGAGAACGGCAAGCTCGCGCCGCTTCAGGTGGCGTTCCAGAACCACGGCGCGGCGCAATGCGGCATCTGCACCCCGGGCATGCTGATGGCGGCAGCCGACCTGCTCTCGCGCAATCGCAAGCCGAAGGCGGACGAGGTCAAGGATGCGCTCGCCGGCGTGCTGTGCCGCTGCACCGGTTACCAGAAGATCATCGAAGCGGTGCTCGACGCCGCAAACCGGCCGGCGCTCGCGCCCTCGCCCGCCGCC
>JANNTQ010000051.1:0-11005 GCA_031394435.1 Betaproteobacteria bacterium | reverse complement strand
AGCTGCGTATGCGCCTCGATGCCGACGACGATTTCCCAAGCCATCGCCGGCTACCTCGAATGCGGGCGCAGCAACTGGCAGGCGCCAGCGCGGTTCACCAGCACCGGCTCCAGGTAGCCCTGCGAGCCGCAATGCTCCGCGCAGTCCTCGGCGACGACGCGCACGTACTCGCCCAGGTCGCGCATGGTTACATTGCAGCGTCCCGCGGAAAAGCGCAGCCCGCCGACGTAGGCCTGCTGCTTGAGTTCGGCCACCGCGCAGGTATGGCCGGCGGGCGCCACCTTCGAGCGCCATTCCATCGACTTCAGCTTGCCCTGCTCGACCGCGTAGGCGAGCGTGGCCGCGTAGCGCCCTTCGGCCGTTTCGCAGCGCACGCTGGCGCTGTACCCCTCCAGCTTGGGGAAGGTCTCGCTGAACTCGAAGCGCTCGCGCTCCTGCCCGCCCGGGGCGTAGCGCGCCCCCTTCAGCACGCCGGCATGCCAGGTGCCCTGCAGCGTCGCGGTCTCGGCGCGGCCGTAGAGGATCGGCGAATTGCCCTCCTTGAGGAAGGTGACGCCGAGCTGCTTGCTGCGCTCGCCTTCGAGGAAGCGCTGCTGCAGCGTGGGCAGGATCAGGTATTCGCCATTCAGGCGCGCCGACCCGTCGGCGCGCGAGGTGACATACAGATTGAGCAGCGCCGCGCGCCCGCCGATCTGACCGAGCAGCTCGCGGGACTCGCCCGCATCCTGCGCCACGGCGGGCAGCGGCACGAGCAACAGCGCGGCGAGCAGCAATCTCACAGCGGCGTCTCCTGCGGCATGCGCCGGTGCCATTCGGTGGCGTGCTGGTACTGGTGCGCCATGCCCAGCATCTTCGCCTCGGCGAAGTAGTTGCCCATCACCTGCAAGCCCACCGGCAGCCCCTTGGCATCGAAACCGCAGGGAATCGACAGCCCCGGCAGCCCTGCGAGTGGCGCCGGGATGGTGAAGATGTCGTTCAGGTACATCTGCACCGGGTCGTCGATCTTGGCGCCGAGCTCGAACGCGGTCGTGGGCGTGGTCGGTCCCATGATCACGTCACACCGCTCGAACGCTTCGCTGAAATCCCTTGCGATCAGCCGCCGCACCTTCTGCGCCTTGAGGTAGTAGGCGTCATAGTAGCCGTGCGACAGGACGTAGGTGCCGATGAGAATCCTGCGCTTCACCTCCGCGCCGAAACCCTCGGCGCGGCTGCGGCAATACATGTCGCCGAGGTCGGCGTAATCCTTGGCCCGGTGGCCGTAGCGCACGCCGTCGAAGCGCGACAGGTTGGACGAAGCCTCGGCCGGCGCGATCACGTAGTACACCGGCACCGCCAGGGCGGTGTTCGGCAATTCGACCGGCAGCGTACGCGCGCCCTGCGACTCGAACCAGGCGATCGCCTCGCGCACGCACTTGAGCACCCCCGGCTCGACGCCCTCGCCAAAATACTCGGCGGGCAGGCCGATGCGCAGGCCCTTGAGGGAAATATTAAGCTCGCGCGCGTAATCCTCTTTGGGCCGGTCGACGCTGGTGGAATCGCGTGCGTCGTGCCCGGCCATGACGTTGAGCAGCAGCGCCAGGTCCGCGGCGGACTTCGCTAGCGGCCCGCCCTGGTCGAGCGATGAGGCAAACGCAATCATCCCGTAGCGCGAGACCAGGCCGTAGGTCGGCTTCAGGCCGCAGACCCCGGTCAACGCCGCCGGCTGGCGGATCGAGCCGCCGGTATCAGACCCGGTGGCCGCAGGCGCCATGCGCGCCGCCACCGCAGTCGCCGAGCCGCCCGACGACCCCCCAGGCACCAGCCGCCGGTCCCACGGGTTGCGCACCGGCCCGAAATGCGAGGTCTCGCTGGACGAGCCCATGGCGAACTCATCCATGTTGGTCTTGCCCAGCAGCACCGCCCCGGCGCGCGCGAACTGCCCGATGACGTGGGCGTCGTAGGGGCTGGTGTAGTGCTCGAGCATCCTCGAGCCGCAAGTGGTGCGCAGCTCGCGCGTGCAGAAAATGTCCTTGTGCGCCACCGGGATGCCGGTGAGCGGGCCAGACTCGCCCCGTGCGCGCCGCTCGTCGGCCTGGCGCGCCTGGGCCAGGCTTGTCTCTTCGTCCACCGTGACATAGGCGTTCAGTGCGCCGTTCAGACGGCCGATGCGCGCGAGGAACGACCGCGTCAGCTCGACCGAGGAGAGCTTCTTCGCGGCCAGCGCCGCCTGCAGCTCTGAGAGGCTGGAATCGAGCACTTACTCGATGACCTTGGGAACCAGGTACAGCCCGCCTTGCACCGCGGGGGCGTCGGACTGGAACCGGTCGCGCTGGTCGGCCTCCGTCACGGCATCGATCCGCAACGGCTGAACCACATCCAGCGCATGCGACATCGGTTCGATGCCGGTGGTATCTACCGCCTGCAACTGGTCGATCAGTCCGAGCACCCGGTTCAGGCGATCGCGCACCTGGGCCGCCTCCTCCTCGCCGATCGCGATTCTGGCTAGGCGCGCGATGCGGCGGATCTGGTCGTCGGTAAGCGACATTGCGCTGCGGAAAAATGGTTTCGAAACCCGGCTTTGCGCTTGCTCGGCGCCTCGTTCCGGGTATTATATGCTCTTTAGCGACACAGCCTTAGCGAACAAAGTTAAGGCGCAACCAAGAAAGCGGCGATAACTACGAACATGTTCGGTTTGCTGCGCAGCTACTTCTCGAACGATCTTGCGATCGACCTCGGCACCGCGAACACGCTGGTCTACGTGCGCGGCAAAGGCATCGTGCTGGATGAACCGTCGGTGGTCGCGATCCGCCAGCAAAGCGGACCGAATGCGAAGAAAACAATCCAGGCGGTGGGGCGTGAAGCGAAGATGATGCTCGGCAAGACGCCCGGCAACATTGTCGCCATCCGCCCGATGAAGGACGGCGTGATCGCCGACTTCACCATCACCGAGCAGATGCTCAAGCACTTCATCAAGAAGGTGCACGACAAAAAGCTGTTCGCGCCGAGCCCGCGCATCATCATCTGCGTGCCCTGCGGCTCGACGCAGGTCGAGCGGCGCGCGATCCGCGAGAGCGCGATCGGCGCGGGCGCGGGACAGGTGTATCTCATCGAGGAGCCGATGGCGGCGGCGATCGGCGCCGACTTGCCAGTGGCGGATGCGATCGGCTCGATGGTAGTCGACGTCGGCGGCGGCACCACCGAGGTCGGCGTGATTTCGCTCGGCGGCATGGTGTACTCGGGGTCGGTGCGCGTCGGCGGCGACAAGATGGACGAGGCGATCATCAACTACATCCGCCGCAACTACGGCATGCTGATCGGCGAGACCACCGCCGAGACCATCAAGAAGCAAATCGGCTCGGCGTTCCCGGGGAGCGAAGTGCGCGAGATGGAAGTGAAGGGCCGCAATCTCGCCGAAGGCATCCCGCGCAGCTTCACCATCAGTTCCAACGAAATCCTCGAAGCGCTCACCGAGCCGCTCAACCAGATCGTCGGCGCGGTGAAATCCGCGCTGGAGCAGACCCCGCCCGAGCTCGGCGCCGACATCGCCGAGAGAGGCATGGTGCTCACCGGAGGCGGCGCGCTGCTGCGCGACCTCGACCGGCTGTTCATGGAAGAGACCGGCCTGCCCGTGATCGTCGCCGAAGACCCGCTCACCTGCGTGGTGCGCGGCTCGGGCAAAGCGCTCGAGCAGATGGAGCATTTCGGGCCGATCTTCACCAACGACTGAGCGCAGGGTGAAGGGTCCCTTCACCCTTCCCTGACGTGGAGCACACTCCCCCGCCTTTCTTCGTCCGCGGCCCGGCTCCCCTCGTTCGGCTCGCGTTCTTCGCTTCGCTGTCGCTGACCCTGCTGGTGCTGGACGCGCGCTTTCGCTATGCCGATAACCTGCGCAGCGTGCTCTCGCTCGCCGCCTATCCCCTGCAGCAGACCGCGCGCCTGCCGGTCGCGGTGGCGGAAGGCATGGCTGGGTATTTCACCAGCCAGTCGCAGTTGCGCGAGGAGAACGAGGAGTTGCGCGCGCGCCTGCTCGCCTCGGCCCAGGGCGCGCAGCGCTACGAATCCGCCGCCGCCGAAGCCACGCACCTGCGGCGCCTGATCGGCGCCGCCGAGCGGTTCGAGCGCAAGTCGATGCCTGCCGAAATCCTGTACGCCGGCCGCGACCCGTTCTCGCGCAAAGTGATCCTCGACCGCGGCACCCAGCACGGCGTGCGCGCCGGCAACCCGGTAGTGGACGAGGTCGGTGTCATCGGCCAGCTTACACGCGCGCACGCCTTCGTCTCCGAGGTCACGCTGTTGATCGACAAGGACCAGGCGGTCCCGGTGCAAGTGGTGAGGAACGGCCTGCGCGCCATCGCCTTCGGCGGCGGCGCCTCCGGCATGCTCGAGCTGCGCTACATGGCGGCCAACGCCGACATCGAAAACGGCGACCAACTGGTGACCTCCGGCATCGATGGCACCTATCCGCCGGGCCTGCCGGTGGCGAGCGTGGTGCGCGTGGAACGCGACGCCGCCTACACTTTCGCACGGGTCCTGGCGCAGCCCAGCGCCGGGGTGGAGCGCGGCCGCTACGCGCTGGTGCTCTCCGGCGAGGCGCGCCGGCCGCCCTACCCCGACGAGGCCGCGGCCGAGCGCAAGACCGCAAAGAAGGGCCGCGCCAAGAAGAAGGACGCCGATGGGTCCTGACCGGCCGCAGACCATCCTCCTGCCGGCGCGCGTGAGCACCATCGCCGCCTCGTTTGCCGGCGCGTTGCTGCTCAACTTCCTGCCCTGGCCCGACCTGGCGCTGGCGCCGGACTTCGTCGCGCTCACGCTGGCCATCTGGAGCGTGCGCCAGCCCCGCCTGGTGGGCCTCGCCACCGCCTGGGCGCTGGGGCTGCTGGTGGACGCCGGCAACGGCGTGCTGCTCGGCCAGCACGCGCTCGCCTACTCGGTGCTCGCGTTCTGCGCCATTGCGTTGTCGCGCCGCATCCTGTGGTTCGATAACTGGGGCCAGATGCTGCACGTGCTGCTGCTGCTCGAGGGCGCGCAGCTGGTGTCGCTCGGCGTGCGCCTCGCGGCGGGCGCCGAGTTTCCCGGCTGGTCGCTGTTTGCCGGGCCGCTCGCCGCCACCGCGTTGTGGCCGGCGATGACCTGGCTGCTGCTGATCCCGCAGCGCCGGTCGCTCGAAATCGACCAGAACCGTCCGATCTGAGCATGCGCTTCGCGGAACTCAAGAATTACCAGAGCGAGCTGCGCGCCTTCCAGCTGCGCCTGGGCTTGGCCGGCTTCATGGTGCTCGCCGCCTTCGGCCTGCTGCTCGCTCGCTTCATCTGGCTGCAGGTGGTGCAGCACGACGCTTACCGCGCCAAGGCGGACGAGAACCGCATTGCGGTCGTGCCGGTAGCGCCGAGCCGCGGGCTGATCCTCGACCGCAACGGCGAGGTGCTGGCACGCAACACCCTGGCCTACACGCTGGAGATCTTCCCCGCGCAGGTGAAGGACCTCGAGGCCACTATTGCCGCGCTGGCCGAATACGTCGACATCCAGCCGCGCGACCGGGCGCGCTTCAGGAAGCTGCTGCAGGAAACGCGCAACGCCGAAAGCCTGCCGATCCGTACGCGGCTGTCCGACGAGGAAGTGGCGCGCATCGCCGTCAACCGCTGGCGCTTCACCGGGGTGGACATCCGCGCGCGCCTGTTCCGCCAGTACCCGCACGGCGACGTCGCCTCGCACGCGCTGGGTTACATCGGCCGCGTCACCACGCGCGACCAGGAGCGGCTCGAGGAGCTCGGCGACGCCGCCAATTACCGCGGCACCGACTACATCGGCAAGGCCGGCATCGAGGCGAGCTACCAGCAGGAACTGCACGGCATCACCGGTTTCGAGCGCGTCGAGATCGACGCCGCCGGGCGCGGCGTCCGCACGCTGTCGGGCACGGCCTCGCAGCCGGGCAACAACATCGGCCTGACGCTCGACATCCGGCTGCAAGAAGTCGCCGAGGCCGCCTTCGGCGAGCGCCGCGGCGCGCTGGTGGCGATCGAGCCCGCCAGCGGTGGGGTGCTGGCCTTCGTCTCCAAACCCGGCTACGACCCGAACCTGTTCGTCGACGGCATCGACCCCTTGAGCTGGGAAGCGCTCAACAACTCGGCCGACCTGCCGCTCACCAATCGCGCCATCGCCGGCGTCTACCCGCCGGGCTCCACTTTCAAGCCGTTCATGGCGCTCGCCGCGCTGGAACTGGGCAAGCGCACGCCGCGCAGCACCATCCACGATCCGGGCTACTTCGTGTTCGGTGACCGGCGCTTCCGCGATTCCAAACCCGGCGGACACGGCGCGGTGGACCTGTACAAGTCGATCGTCATGTCCTCGGACACGTACTACTACATGCTCGCCAACGACCTGGGCATCGACGCCATCGCCGGCTTCATGAAGCGCTTCGGTTTCGGCGCGCGCACCGGCATCGACCTGGAGGGCGAGGCCACCGGCATCCTGCCTTCGCCGGAGTGGAAAATGGCGCGTTTCAAGCGGCCCGAGCAGCAGAGGTGGTACGCGGGCGAGACCATCTCCATCGGCATCGGCCAGGGTTACAACGCCTACACGCCGGCGCAGCTGGCGCAGGCCATGGCCACGCTCGCCAACAACGGCGCCATGTTCAAGCCGCGCCTGGTGTCGAACGTGGACAACACGCGCACCGGGGAGCGCCGCACCCTCGAGCCGGAACTGGTGCGCCAGGTAACACTCAAGGCCGAGCACATCGAATTCATCAAGCGCGCCATGATCGGGGTCACCAAGGAAGGCACCGGGGCGCGCGCCTTCGCCGGCGCGCAGTACACCAGCGGCGGCAAGACCGGCACCGCGCAGGTGATCGCCATGAAGCAGAACGAGAAATACGACGAGAGCAAGGTTGCCGAGCGCCTGCGCGACCACTCGCTGTACATCGCCTTCGCGCCGGCCGAGGGCCCGAAGATCGCGCTCGCCGTGCTGGTGGAGAACGGCGGCTTCGGCGCGCGCGCCGCGGCACCGATCGCGCGCACCGTGCTGGACTACTTCCTGCTCGGCAAACTGCCGGCGGCAGCCAAGCGGCCGGTGCCCGAGATCGAGGTCGATAGCGACGCAGAGAGCGACTAGTGGAAATCGCCGGCCACTCCCTGCATCGCCTGCGCGAGCGCCTGGTCGAAGGCATCGATGGGCCGCTGTTCGCGCTGGCGCTGGCACTCACCGCGATCGGCATGGCGGCGCTGTACTCGGCGAGCTACGAGAACGCCGCGCGCCTGGCGGCCCAGCTGGGCAACCTGGCGGTGGCACTGGTGGCGATGTGGCTGGTGGCGCAAATCCCGCCGCAGACGCTGCTGCGCCTGGCGGTGCCGGCCTACGTGGTGGCACTGGCGCTGCTGCTCGGGGTGGCGCTCGCCGGCGAGGTGGTGAACGGCGCGCGCCGCTGGCTCAACCTCGGCATCGGCCGCTTCCAGCCCTCGGAGATAATGAAGATCGCGATGCCGCTGATGCTCGCCTGGTACTTCCACTGCCGCGAAGGCTCGATCCGGCTACGCGATTTCGCGCTCGCCGCGGTGCTGCTGGCGGTGCCCGTGCTGCTGGTGGCGCGCCAGCCCGATCTCGGCACTGCCCTGCTGATCGCCTGCGCCGGCTTCAGCGTGATCTTTTTCGCCGGTCTGAGCTGGCGGGTGCTTGCCGGCCTTGGCGTGCTGGTACTCGCCGCCCTGGCGCCGCTGTGGGGCATGCTGCACGACTACCAGCGCCGCCGCATCCTCACGCTGCTCGACCCGACGACCGACCCGCTCGGCTCCGGTTACCACATCATCCAGTCCACCATCGCGGTGGGTTCGGGCGGCTTTACCGGCAAGGGCTGGCTGAACGGCTCGCAGACGCACCTCGAGTTCATCCCCGAGCGCGCCACTGACTTCATCTTCGCCGTGTTCTCCGAGGAGTTCGGCCTGATCGGCAATGTCGTGCTGCTCACGCTGTACGCACTGCTCATCGCGCGCGGCCTGTCGATCGCCGCGCAGGCGCCGACCATGTTCACGCGCCTGCTGGCGGGCGCGGTGACGCTGATCTTCTTCACCTACGCCTTCGTCAACATGGGCATGGTGGCGGGCATCCTGCCGGTAGTGGGCTTGCCGCTGCCCTTCATTTCCTATGGCGGCAGCGCGCTCGCCACGTTGTATATCGGCATTGGCATCCTCATGAGCATTTACCGCCATCGGAACCTCGTCCAGACTTAGTTGTTGCTCCGCAGCACGATTTTGAAATCATACTTCGCATCGTGAAACGAAGTTTCCCTAAGTCGTTGTAAATCCTTGTTTAAGTGCCATTTCAGATCCCGCAATCGCGTTATTGCTGCGCGCCATCCTCTTGTCTATCGTCGTCCTCAGTTCTATTCACCCAACCAGACAGGGACGCCATGCTCAAGCGAAACCAGGAAATCGCCGCACTCGACAAGGACTGGGCCGAGAACCCGCGCTGGCAAGGCGTGAAACGCGGCTACAGCGCGGCGGACGTGGTGCGCCTGCGCGGCAGCGTGAAAATCGAGCACACGCTGGCAACCCTCGGCGCGCAGAAGCTGTGGAAGAAGTGCGGCGAGATGCCTTTCGTGAATTCGCTCGGCGCGCTCACCGGCAACCAGGCGATGCAGCAGGTGAAAGCCGGCGTGCCCGCGATCTACCTCTCGGGCTGGCAGGTGGCGGCGGACGCCAACGATTCGCTCTCGATGTACCCCGACCAGTCGCTCTACGCGACTACCTCGGTGCCGACCGTGGTGAAGCGCATCAACAACGCGCTCGCGCGCCAGGACCAGATCCAGACCATGGAAGGCAAAGGTGAAGTGGACTGGTTCGCCCCGATCGTGGCCGACGCGGAGTCCGGCTTCGGCGGCGTGCTGAACGCGTTCGAACTGATGAAGGCGATGATCGACGCCGGCGCCGCCGGCGTGCACTTCGAGGACCAGCTCGCCTCGGTGAAGAAATGCGGCCACATGGGCGGCAAGGTGCTGGTGCCGACGCAGGAAGCGGTGCACAAGCTGGTCGCGGCGCGTTTCGCGGCCGACGTGATGGGTGTGCCGACCGTGCTGCTCGCGCGCACGGACGCTGAAGCCGCCGACATCGTCACCACCGACGTGGACCAGAACGACAAGCCGTTTCTCACCGGAGAGCGAACCGCGGAGGGCTTCTACCGCACGAAAAAGGGCTTCGATCAGGCGCTGTCGCGCGGCCTCGCCTACGCCGAGTACGCCGACATGGTGTGGTGCGAGACCGGCACGCCGGACCTCGCTTTCGCGAGGAAATTCGCCGAGGGCATCCGCAAGAAGTATCCCGGCAAGATGCTGGCCTACAACTGCTCGCCCTCGTTCAACTGGAAGCGCAACCTCGACGACGCCACCATCGGCAGCTTCCAGCGCGAACTCGGCGCGATGGGCTACAAGTTCCAGTTCATCACGCTCGCCGGATTCCACTCGCTAAACTACTCGATGTTCGAGCTGGCGCACGGCTATGCGCACGACAACATGAGCGCCTTCGTGGCATTGCAAGAAAGGGAGTTCGCCGCCGCCGAGAAAGGCTACACCGCGGTCAAGCACCAGCGCGAAGTCGGCACCGGCTACTTCGACCAGATCACGCAAGTGGTCACCGCCGGCAAGGCCTCCACCAGCGCGCTGCACGGCTCGACCGAGGACCAGCAGTTTTTCGGCGAAGACGCGCTCGCGCAATCGAAGTCGGCGAAGAAGGCCGCCTGATGTGACAGCGCCGGCGAAAGTCGTCGCGATCCACGAAACCCGGTCCGCGAGGGCCGCGGAAGTGGCGCGGGCGATCCTCGCCGGCTTCGACAAGCACTACCGGCTGTTCCGCGACGCGGCGCGCCAGGCGCAGCGCCTGTTCGAGGTCGCGGACTGGGAAGCGATGCGACGGCTCTCGCGCGAGCGCATCCAGATGTACGACCGCCGCGTGCAGGAGGCGGTCGAGGGCGTGCGGGCGAGCTTTCCCGAGGCCGAGACCGACGAAACGCTCTGGCCGGCGATCAAGCTCGCCTACATCCCGCTGCTGCACGAGCACAAGCAGCCGGAGTGCGCCGAAACTTTCTACAACTCGGTCGCTTGCGCCGTGCTGCACCGGCGCTACTACCGCAACGAGTTCATCTTCTGGCGCCCAGCGGTGGCCACCGAGCACCTCGAGGGCGAGGAGCCGGCCTACCGCAGCTACTACCCCAGAGGGGGCGCCAACGGCTTGGGGCTGCGTGCCACACTCGAGCGCATCGTGCGCGAATTCGGGCTCGTCAACCCTTTCGAGAACCTGCGCCGCGACCTGAGGAGCGTGGTGCGCGCGCTGCGCGTGCATTTCCCGCGGCCGACGCGCGCGCGCTCCAGCCTGCAGATCCAGGTGTTCAGCTCGCTCTTTTTCCGCAACAAGGGCGCCTACGTCGTCGGCAAGATCCTGAACGGCAACCGCGAGCTGCCTTTCGCGGTGCCGATCTTGCAGAACGAACGCGGCGAGCTTTTTCTCGACGCCCTGCTCGTCGAGCAGGAGCAACTGCTGATCCTGTTCTCGTACGCACGCGCCTATTTCCTCGTCGACATGGAGGTCCCGGCGGCCTGCGTGTCGTTCCTCAGGACGCTGATGCCGAAAAAACCGCGCGCCGAGATGTACAACGCGGTCGGCCTCGCGAAGCAGGGCAAGACGCTCTTCTACCGCGACCTGTTCTACCACCTGAAGCATTCCTCGGACAATTTCGTCGTCGCGCCCGGCATCAAGGGCATGGTGATGCTGGTGTTCACCCTGCCCTCGTTCCCGTACGTGTTCAAGGTGATCCGCGACCACTTCGCGCCGCCCAAAGAAATGGACCACGCGACGGTGAAGCGCAAGTACCTGCTGGTGAAGTACCACGACCGGGTCGGGCGCCTTGCCGACACGCTCGAATACTCGCTGGTCGCGCTGCCGATCGAGAGATTCGATCCCGCGGTGCTGGAAGAGCTGAAAGCCGAGGCCGCCTCCAACATCGAGTTTGAGGACGACAAGATCGTCATCAAGCACATGTACATCGA
>JANNTQ010000216.1:0-2871 GCA_031394435.1 Betaproteobacteria bacterium | reverse complement strand
GTACACGTCCTTGGCGAGGAACTTGAAGCCGAGCAGGGTTTCCAGCGCCGGCACCACGGTTTCGACGTTGAGCGCCAGCGCCACGCCCCCGGCAACCCCGAGCAGGGTGCCGATCACGCCGATCACCGCGCCCTGCACCATGAATATCTGCATCACCGATCCGGGCGCCGCGCCGAGCGTGCGCAGGATGGCGATGTCGGCCTGCTTGTCGGTGACCAGCATCACCAGCGTGGAAACCACGTTGAACGCGGCGACGGTGATGATCAGCACCATGATGATGAACATCATGCGTTTTTCGATCTGGATGGCGCGGAACAGGTTCGGGTGGGCGCGCGTCCAGTCGAAGGCGTACAGATCGCGGTCCATGTTCACCGTGACCTCGCGCGCCACCGTGCGCGCCTCGAACAGGTCGTCCAGCTTCAGGCGCACGCCGGACACCGCGTCGCCGATCTGGTACAGGCGCTGCGCGTCGCTCAGGTGCACCAGCGCCAGCGCGGCGTCGGCCTCGTTGAAGCCGACGTTGAAGACGCCGACCACCGTGAACTGCTTGAGGCGCGGCACCACGCCCGCGGGCGTGACGTTGCCCTGCGGGATGATGAGAGCCACCTTGTCGCCCGCGAGCGCGCCCAGCGCGCGTGCCAGGTCGGCGCCGAGCACGATGCCGAACTCCCCCGGCTGCAGTGCCTCGAGCCGGCCCGCCGTCATGTGCGCGCCGAGGTCCGTGACGCGCAACTCCTGCTCCGGCAGCACGCCGCGCACCTGCACGCCGCGCGCCGCCCTGCCGAAACTGAGCATGCCCTGGCCGTTGACATAGGGCGCCGCTGCCAGGACGCGCGGGTGCGTCGACGCGGTGCGCGCCACCGCTTGCCAGTCCGCCAGCCCGCCGCGCGCGTCAGCGATCTGCACGTGCGACGCGACGCCGAGGATGCGTGTGCGGATCTCCGTCTGGAAGCCGTTCATCACCGAGAGCACGACGATCAACGCGGCGACGCCGAGCGCCATGCCGGCCATCGAGATGAGCGAGATGAAGCTGATGAAATGGTTGCGGCGCTTGGCGCGGGTGTAGCGCAGGCCGACGAGGAGCTCGTAACGCACGGCAGCCCGAGGATACTACAATGCCTTGAATGGACGCCGAAACTTCCCGCCTGCTGGCGCGCCTGCTGCGCGGCGAGCGCATCGCGCACCTCGGCACGCTGCGCGAGCGGGCGCCGATGGCCTCGATGACGCTGTTCCTCGCGAATCAAGATTTCAGCGCCTTCCACGTGCACGTCAGCCGCCTTGCCTGGCACACGCAGGACATGCAGCAGGACGCGCGCGTCGCGCTGTCAGTGGCGCAGACCGACGACGCCCGAGAGGACCCCTTCACCCTCGCGCGCGTCACCATCCGCGGCGACGCGGTGCAAACCATAGACGATGGCAGGCTCAAGCAGGCCTGGATTGCGCGCTTTCCCGCGCAGGCGGTGAACTTCGAGCTGCCCGATTTTTCCTTCTGGCGCATCGCGCCGCGCGACGCGCGCTTCGTCGCCGGCTTCGGGCGCATCCACAACCTGTCCGCCGCCGAGCTGCTGCAGGCGGCGCGCTAGACTGCCGCCGTGGCGCGCTATCGAATCCTCTCGCTCGACGGCGGCGGCATCCGCGGACTGATCACCGCCATCCTGCTGATGCGGCTGGAGGCGGAACGGGGCCTCGCCGGCTGGCTCGAGCGCGCCGACTTGATGGCGGGCACCTCTACCGGCGGCCTGATCGCGCTCGCCCTCGCGCGCGGCCTCGGGCTGCCCGCGATCCGCAGCCTGTACGAGGACAAGGCCGACGTCATCTTCGACGACTCCTGGCTCGACAACGTGAAGGACCTCGGCAGCATTCTGGGCGCGCAGTACAGCACCGGCAACCTGAAGCGCGAGCTGCAGCGCCTGTTTGGCAAATCCCGGCTGCGCGACTTGCGCAAGCGCGTGCTGATCACTGCCTTTGACCTGGACAACCAGGACTCGAAGCCCGAGCGCCGGCGCTGGAAGCCGAAGCTGTTCCACAATTTTCCCGGCGCGGACAGCGACGGCGCGATGCGCGCCTGGCAGGTGGGTCTGTACACCAGCGCTGCGCCAACTTACTTCCCCACCGTGGAGGGCTACGTGGACGGCGGTGTGTTCGCCATCAACCCCTCGATGTGCGCACTCGCCCAGTCGCAGGACCGGCGTATCGGCCGCACGCCCGCGCCGCAGGACGTGACGCTGCTGTCGCTGGGCACGGGCAGCTCGCTGATCTACGTGCCGGGGGCGAACCACGACTGGGGCCACGCGCAGTGGGCGCAGGCGCTGCTCGGGGTGATGTTCGACGGCACCATCGGTATCGCGGACTACCAATGCCGGCAGCTGCTCGGCGCTCGCTACCATCGCCTCGCGCCCGCCTTTGCGCCGGGGGAGGCTTTCCCGCTCGATTGCGTGGACCGCATCCCGGAGATGGTCGCCTTCGCGCACAAGGTGGACATCGCGCCGGCGGCGAGATGGCTGCGCAGGTACTGGAGCTGATCCGGGGTTGGAGACGCTGTTCCTGAAAGGCCTGGCGTTCGGCTTCGTGCTCGCCGCCACCGTTGGTCCGATGTGGGCGCTGTGCTTCCGGCGCACGGTAGCCTACGGCGGGCTCACCGGCTTCGTTTCCGGCATGGGCATCGCGGTCGCCGACGGTTTGTACGGTGCGGTCGCGGCTTTCGGCCTGACCGCGATCTCCGGCTTTGTCCTCGCGCACAGCTTCTGGATCGGCCTCGTGGGCGGCGTGTTCCTTGTCTACCTCGGCGTGAAGGCGCTGCTCGCGAAGCCCATCGCCGGCGGCGAGACCGAGCGGCCAGCGAGCCTCACCCAGGCGTTCCTCTCAACGCTC
>JANNTQ010000210.1:0-1982 GCA_031394435.1 Betaproteobacteria bacterium | reverse complement strand
ATCCGCAACCGCCGTGGCCACATTGCAGTGCTTGAACGCTCCGGACTGGAGGCACGCGCTTGCGAGTGCTACGCCGTGGTGAAGAAGGAATTGGGCCGCCTGCTGTCGGATGTGCGGACCCGCCAAGGCACATCGCAATAGTTCACCTCCCGCGGTAGCTGCAGGGGCTCAGCGCACCAGCTGGTTGATCTCGATGATCGGCAGCAGGATGGCGAGCACGATCAGCAGCACCGCCGCGCCCATCACCAGGATCATCACCGGCTCGAGCAGCGTGAGGAACACCGCCAGGCGCCGCTCGAGCGCCCGGGTCTCGAGGCGGGCGGCGCGCTCCAGCATCTGCTCGAGCTTGCCGCTCATCTCGCCGCTCGCCACGAGGTGGACCAGCAGCGGCGGAAAGGCCCGCGTTTCGCCGAGCGCGCGGGCGAGGCTCATGCCTTCGCGCACCCGTTCGATCGCGCGCTCGACGGCCTCGTACAGCACCATGTTGCCCATTGCCCGCGCGCCGGATGCCAGCGCGGCGAGCAGGGGCACGCCGCCGCCGACAAGAATGGCAAGCGTGCTGGCGAAGCGCGAGGTATCGACGCCGCGAATCAGCGGCCCGAGCCAGGGCAAGCGCAGCAATAGTACGTGCCAGCGGCGCCTGAGCGCGTCGCGGCGCAGTGCCATGCGTGCGGCGACCGCGCCGCCGACGCCGGCCAGCGCGAGATACGGCCAGGCCGCACGCAGGAACTCGCTCAGCCCGACCAGCGCGCGCGTCAGCCAGGGCAGGGCCTGCCGCGACTGCTGGAACACCTGCACCACCTGGGGCACGACATACACCAGCAGGCCGCCGACGATGGCGATTGCCACGACGCCGACGAGGATCGGGTAGAGCAGCGCGAGGCTGGTTTTCTGCCGCAATGCCTGGCGCGCGTCGAGATAGTCGGCAAGATGCTCCAGCACGGTCGGCAGCGCGCCCGACTCTTCGCCGCCGTGCACGAGGGCGCGGTAGAACTCGGGAAAACTCCGGGCGTAGCTGCCGAGCGCGGCGGCAAGGGAGGCACCGGCCATGACCTCGGCCTTGACGCCGGCGAGCACCTCGCGCGTCAAAGGCGCCTCGGCTTCCTCGATGAGCGCTGCGAGCGCCTGCTCCATCGTCAGGCCGGAGGAAAGCAGCGTCGCCATCTGCCTGGTGAGCAGACTGAGCTCGGCCACCGAGATGCCGCGCGCCCAGGGCTGGCGCGCGCGTTTTTGCACCTTGTCGAGCGCTGCGGGCAGCAGACCCTGCACGCGCAGCTGCGTCCTCGCCTCGCGCGGCGTATCAGCCTGCACCACCCCGGAAACCGAGCGGCCGGCGGCGTCGAGTGCCTGGTAGCGGAAGGCGTCCATGGCGCGGCGTGCTCCTGTCCTATTCTCGTGTCACGCGGACGGCTTCTTCCAGGCTGATCACGCCCGCCGCGGCCCAGCGCATGCCGTCGTCGCGCAACGATTTCATGCCGCGGGCGACGACGTGCGCGCGCAGCGCCTGCTCGGAGGCGCGGTCGTGGATCAGGCGCCGCAGGTCGTCATCGACCGTCAGCAGCTCGTAGATGCCGGTGCGGCCGCGGTAGCCCGAGCGGTTGCAGGCCGGACAACCCTGCGCCGAATAGAATGTGGTGCCGTCGCGAACGAAGGGCTTGCGGCATTCCAGGCAGAGGCGCCGCACCAGGCGCTGCGCACCGACGCCGATCAGGCTGGAAGCGAGCAGAAACGGCTCGACTCCCATGTCCACCAGCCGCGTGACCGCGCTCACCGCGTCGTTGGTGTGCAGCGTGGCGAAAACCAGGTGCCCGGTCAGGCTCGCCTGCACCGCGATCTGCGCCGTCTCCAGGTCGCGGATCTCGCCGATCATCACCACGTCCGGGTCCTGGCGCAGGATGGTGCGCAGCGCGCGCGCGAAGCTCATGTCGATGCGCGCGTTGATCGGGGTCTGGCTGATCCCGTCGAGGTCGTACTCGATCGGG
>JANNTQ010000160.1:0-17146 GCA_031394435.1 Betaproteobacteria bacterium | reverse complement strand
GTACAGCGCCACGCCCTCCGCGTTCTCGCGCAGGCGCACCAGCGAGAAGCGGAAATCCGCCTCGACGCGCTGCATGTTGAAATTGATGCCGACCAGCGGATCGCCGACGACCTGAACATCTTCGTCGATCTGACGCTGACGCTCTCGCTCGGCCTCTTGTCCGCGGTGGTGACGCTGGTGTCCTTCGTCGGCATCCTGTGGGCGATCTCCGGCCCGATCACCATGGGCGGCATCGAGATCCCCGGCTACATGGTCTGGGTCGCGCTGGTCTACGCGATCGCCGGCACCTGGCTCGCGCACGTCATCGGCCGGCCGCTGATCGACCTCAGCTTCCAGCAGCAGCGCTACGAGGCGAACTTCCGCTTCGCGCTGGTGCGCCTGCGGGAGAACGCCGAGGGCGTGGCGCCGTACCGCGGCGAGCCGGGCGAGCTGGTCAATTTCCGCGGGCGCTTCGCCAACGTGATTGCCAACTGGTGGGCGTAGATGCTCAAGCAAAAGCAGCTCACCTGGTTCACCTCGTTCTACGGCCAGGTGGCGATCATCTTCCCGTTCGTGGTGGCCTCGCCGCGCTTTTTCTCCGGCGCGATGCCGCTCGGCGGCATCTTCCAGATTGCGTCGGCGTTCGGCCAGGTGCAGGGCGCGCTCTCCTGGTTTCTCAATGCCTACGGCAGTTTCGCCAATTGGAAGGCGACCGTGGACCGGCTGA
The DNA here is from genome assembly GCA_031394435.1 of Betaproteobacteria bacterium. Classification (GTDB taxonomy): domain Bacteria; phylum Pseudomonadota; class Gammaproteobacteria; order Burkholderiales; family SG8-39; genus JAABQT01. The sequence goes on along the minus strand of JANNTQ010000160.1, from coordinate 16,440 downwards.
CTGGATTCACCGAGGCCTTGCAGCAGGCGCGCGAGGAGGCCGAACGCCTGGATGGCGAAAGGCTCGAGGGAGACGAACCGGGCATGTTGCTGGATCGTCTTGAACTGGATCTGCCGCATGGCAAGGTGTTGCTCGCGCCGGTGAACATCCAGCTGAAAGAAGGCCAATCGGTTCTCGTGACCGGTCCCTCTGGCTGTGGCAAGAGCACGCTGTTTCGTGCGCTCGCTGGAATCTGGCCGTACTGGAAGGGGCGGATCAGGCTGCCCCGTGGCGCGAAGCTGCTGTTCCTGCCGCAAAAGCCCTATCTTCCGATCGGCACCCTCAAATACGCGGTGTGCTATCCGGCGGATGAAGCACAGATGCCGGACCAGGCGGCGCGCGAAGCGCTCGCCGCGGTCGGCCTGGCGCAACTGTCAGACGATCTTGCGCGCGAGGAAAACTGGGCGCAGCTGCTCTCCGGCGGCGAACAGCAGCGGCTCGCCATCGCGCGCGCGCTGCTCAACCGCCCTGACTGGCTGTTCATGGATGAGCCGACCGCAGCGCTGCCCGATGACGCGCAGGCGGCGCTCTACCGGCTGCTGAAGGAGCGGCTGCCGGGAACCACCGTGGTGTCCATCGGCCATCGCGCGAGCCTCGCGCAATTCCATCCGCGCCAGCTCGTTTGGCAAGGCACTAGCCTAGGATGAGGTAGGTCAGTCCCCGTAGCCGGTCAGGCGGCCCGTTTTTTCGGCAGATCAAGCGCCTGCTTCAGGTACCGGCCGGTGTGGCTGCCTGAATTGCCGGCAACCGCCTCCGGAGTCCCCTGCGCGACGATGCGCCCGCCGCCGTCGCCGCCCTCCGGGCCGAGATCGACCAGCCAATCGGCGGTCTTGATGACGTCGAGGTTGTGCTCGATCACCACCACGGTGTTGCCCGCGTCGCGCAGGCGGTGCAGGACGTCCAGCAGCTGCTGGATGTCGTGAAAATGCAGACCGGTGGTGGGCTCATCGAGGATGTAGAGCGTGCGGCCGGTGTCGCGCTTGGAAAGCTCGAGCGAGAGCTTCACGCGCTGCGCCTCGCCGCCCGAGAGCGTGGTGGCGGACTGGCCGAGCTGGACATAGCCCAGGCCGACGTCAAGCAGGGTCTGCAGCTTGCGCGCGATGGCTGGCACGGCCGAGAAGAACTGGTGCGCCTCGAGGACGTTTTGCTGCAGCACTTCGTGGATGCTGCGCCCCTTGTATTTGACTTCGAGGGTTTCACGGTTGTAGCGCTTGCCGTGGCACACGTCGCAGGGCACGTAGATATCGGGCAGGAAATGCATCTCGACCTTGATCAGGCCGTCGCCCTGGCAGGCCTCGCAGCGCCCGCCCTTGACGTTGAAAGAGAAGCGCCCGGCGTCGTAGCCGCGCGCGCGCGCCTCCGGCACCCCGGCGTAGAGCTCGCGGATCGGCGCAAACAGGCCGGTATAGGTGGCGGGATTGGAGCGCGGCGTGCGCCCGATCGGGCCCTGGTCCACGCTCACTACCTTGTCGAAATGCTCCAGGCCCGAGATCGACTCGTGGGGCGCCGGCTCCTCCGTGCTGCCGTAGAGGTGGCGCGCCAGGGCGCGGTACAGCGTGTCGTTGATCAGCGTGGACTTGCCGGAGCCGGAGACCCCGGTGATGCACACGAACAGGCCGACCGGCAATTCGAACACTGCGTGCTTCAGATTGTTGCCGCTTGCCCCGCGAATGCGCAATATCCGTTTAGCGCTCGGGCGGTTGCGCAGGCGCGGCACGGCGATGCGCATGCGGCGGCTGAGATATTTTCCGGTTAGCGAAGACTCGCTCGCGAGGATTACCTCTGGCGGGCCTTCGGCGACGATATGCCCGCCCGCTTCCCCGGCGCCCGGCCCCATGTCGATCACGTAGTCCGCCGAGCGGATCGCCTCTGCGTCGTGCTCCACCACGATGACCGAATTGCCGAGGTCACGCAGGCGCTTGAGGGTCTCGATGAGGCGCGCATTGTCGCGCTGGTGCAGGCCGATCGAGGGCTCGTCCAGCACATACATCACCCCGGTCAGCCCCGAGCCGATCTGGCTCGCCAGCCGGATGCGTTGCGCCTCGCCGCCGGAGAGCGATTCGGCCGAGCGCTCGAGCGACAGGTAATCGAGGCCGACGTCGACCAGGAACTCGACCCGGTTGGCGATCTCCTTCAGGATCCTGTCGGCCACCGCGGCGCGCGCCCCCGGCAACGTCGCGACGAGGCCGCGGAAGAATTCGAGCGATGGACCAAGTGTCAGGCTGGACATGTCGTGGATGCTCTTGCCGGCAATGCGTACGTGGCGCGCCTCGCGGCGCAGGCGCGTACCGGCGCAATCCGGACAGCTGCGCGTGTTGCGGTACTTGGCCAGTTCCTCCTTCACCGCCACGGAATCGGTTTCGCGGTGGCGGCGCTCGAGGTTGGGCAGCACGCCCTCGAAAGCGTGCTCCTTGATGGTGGGGCGCCCGCGCTCGCTGGGGTAGGAGAAGGCGATCTTTTCCTTGCCGGATCCGTACAGGATCAGTTGCTGCACTTCGTCGGCAAGCGCCTCCCACGGCGCCTCGATGTCGAAGCCGTAGCGCCTGGCGAGCGCCTGCAGCATCGCGAAGTAGAAATGGTTGCGCCGGTCCCAGGCGCGGATCGCGCCGCTGGCGAGGCTCAGATTGGGGTGCGCCACCACGCGCTTCGGGTCGAAGAAATCGATCGCGCCCAGGCCGTCGCAGCGCGGGCAGGCGCCCATCGGGTTGTTGAACGAGAACAGGCGCGGCTCGAGTTCCGCCAGCGAGTAGCTGCACACCGGGCAGGCGAACTTCGCCGAGAACAGGTGCTCCTTGCCTGAGTCCGCCTCCAAAGCAACGGCGCGGCCGTCGGCGTGCCGCAGGGCGGTCTCGAAGGACTCGGCGAGCCGCTGCTTCAGGTCCGCGCGCACGCGCAGCCGGTCCACCACAACTTCCACCGAGTGCTTGAGGTTCTTCGCCAGCCGCGGCGCCGTGTCCAGCTCATGCACCTTGCCGTCGACGCGCACGCGCGTGAAGCCCTGCGCGCGCAATTCCTGCAGCAGGTCGGCCTGCTCGCCCTTGCGCCCGGCCACCACCGGTGCGAGCACCATCAGGCGCGTGTCCTCGGGCAGCGCCAGCACGTGGTCCACCATCTGGCCGACCGACTGCGCGGCGAGCGGCAAGTCGTGGTCCGGGCAGTAGGGCGTGCCGACGCGCGCGAACAGCAGGCGCAGGTAGTCGTGGATCTCGGTGACCGTGCCGACCGTCGAGCGCGGATTGTGGCTGGTCGCTTTTTGCTCGATAGCGATGGCCGGCGACAGGCCTTCGATCAGGTCCACGTCGGGCTTTTCCATCAGTTGCAGGAACTGGCGCGCATAGGCCGACAGCGACTCGACGTAGCGGCGCTGCCCTTCGGCGTAAAGCGTGTCGAAGGCGAGCGAGGACTTGCCAGAGCCCGACAGTCCGGTGATCACCACCAGCCGGTGGCGCGGCAGATCGAGGTTGAGGTTCTTCAGGTTGTGCGTGCGTGCGCCGCGGATGCGGATCGAGTCCATGGCCTGCCGGTCGGCGAAAGTAAACTTGCTACTATAGCCAGTCGGCAGCCCTCCTTTCCAGCCTTTCTTCAACCGCAGATGGATCCTCAGCGCATGAGCCCGCAGGAACTGCGCGCGGGTGCATCGCTCGCGGGCATCTTCGGGCTGCGCATGCTCGGGCTGTTCCTGATCCTGCCGGTGTTTGCGGTGCACGCGCCGCACATGGCCGGCGGCGACAACCTGACCCTGGTCGGCATTGCGCTCGGCGCATACGGCCTGTCGCAGGCGATCCTGCAGATCCCGTTCGGCATGGCGTCCGACCGCTGGGGCCGCAAGCCGGTGATCGTGGCCGGCCTGCTGGTCCTGGCGGCCGGCAGTTTCCTTGCCGCCACCGCCACCGACATCTGGACCACGATCGCGGGGCGCACGCTGCAGGGGGCGGGCGCCATTTCCTCGGTGGTGATCGCATTCGCCGCCGACCTCACGCGCGAGCAGCATCGCGCGAAGACCATGGCGATGATCGGTGCCATGATCGGTTTCTCGTTCGCGCTGTCGCTGGTCGCCGCGCCGGTGCTGTACCGCTCGATCGGCATGGGCGGAATGTTCGTGCTGACAGGCGCGCTCGCGATCGGTGCAATCGGCGTGGTGGCGCTGCTGGTGCCGCCCGCGCCGCCGCGGCCGGCCGCGTTGCGCGTGCAAGCCGGCAGCGCATTGCGCAAGGCGCTGCTCGATGCGGAACTGCTGCGGCTCAACCTCGGCATTTTCATACTGCACGTGGTGCAGATGGCGATGTTCGTGGTGGTACCGCCGCTGCTGGTGGCCGCCGGCTCGCCGTTGCCCGAGCACTGGCTGGTCTACCTGCCGGTGGTGCTGGCCTCGTTCGTGTTGATGCTGCCCCCGGTGCTGCACGCAGATCGCCGCAACGCGGCGCGGCCGGTGATGATCGGCGCCATCGCCTTGCTGGCCGCAGCCGAGGCGGGATTCGCGGCGGCCGGCGCGCACTTGGCCATCATGGCGGCGCTGCTGCTCGCGTTTTTCGTTGCTTTCAACGTGCTCGAAGCGCTGATCCCGTCTCTGGTGTCGCGCATCGCGCCCGCAGCGGTGCGCGGCACCGCGATCGCCGTCTACAACACCGCGCAGACGCTCGGCCTGTTCGTCGGCGGGCTGGCAGGGGGCTGGATCGTCGGGCGCTATGGCGCTGCCACGTTGTTCGGCGCTTGTGCGGCGCTGGCGCTGGTCTGGCTGGCGCTCGCGATCGGCATGCGTCCGGTCAACCGGATCGGCGGCGAGTCGTTTACGATGGGAACGGTTAAAGGGAGGTAGCCATGGCATCGGTCAACAAGGTCATCCTGGTGGGCAACCTGGGCCGCGATCCGGAAACGCGCTACATGCCGGATGGCGCGGCGATCACCAACGTGTCGCTGGCGACGACGTTCGCCTGGAACGACAAGGCGAGCGGCGAGAAAAAGGAAGAAACCGAATGGCACCGCATCGTGTTCCGCGGTCGCCTGGCCGAAGTCGTGGGCGAGTACCTGAAGAAGGGCTCGCAGGTGTATGTGGAAGGTCGCCTGCGCACGCGCAAGTGGCAGGACAAGGAGGGGCACGACCGCTACACGACCGAGATCGTTGCCGACGGCATGCAGATGCTCGGCTCGCGTGCCGGCTCGGGCGAGCCGCGCGGCGCGCCGGCGGGAGGTGGCGCCAGCGAACCTGCCTCCGAGCCCAAGGTCGCGGCAAAGAAGCCCGCGGGCAAATTCGACGACATGGCGGACGACATTCCTTTCTAGATTGCGCGATGGGGCTATAATTCTCGTCGATTCAGGAGCTTGGAACGCAACCATGCCGATTTATGAGTACCGGTGCTCGAAATGTGGCTTTCAGGATGAGTACCTGCAGAAGGTCGCCGAGCGGCCGCTGAAGGTCTGCCCGTCCTGCGGCAAGGCGAAGTTCGAAAAGCTGTTGAGCGCGCCCGGGTTCCACCTCAAGGGCAGCGGCTGGTACGCGACCGACTTCAAAGGTGGCAACAAGCCTGCGGCTGCGAAGTCCGACGCGACGTCCGAAGCGAAGTCCGATGCCAAGGCTGAAGCGAAGTCCGAAGCGAAGTCCGAAGCGAAGTCCGAAGCGAAGACCGAAGCGAAGACCGAAGCGAAGTCCGAAGCGAAGTCGGCGTCGAAAACCGAGGGCAAGTCCGAGACGAAAGCCCCGGCGACGCCGGCCGCCACCACCAATTGACGGCCTGACGGGCCTCGCGAGCGGCCCGGCGCGAGCCGGGCTTTTGTTTTCTGGGGAAGCGTGAAGAAATATCTCATCACCGGGCTGCTGATCTGGATTCCGCTGGTCATCACCCTCTGGGTGCTGAAGCTGGTGGTCGATACCCTCGATCAGTCGCTGCTGCTGCTGCCGGAGCGGTGGCGCACCGAAGCCTTTCTCGGCGTGCATATCCCCGGGCTGGGCGTGATCCTCACCGTGGTCATCGTGCTCATCACCGGCGTCTTCGCCACGAACTTCTTCGGCGCGCAGCTAGTGCGCCTGTGGCACGGCATCCTGAACCGCATCCCGGTGGTCAACTCGATTTATTCGAGCGTCAAGCAAATCTCCGATACGCTTTTTTCCTCCAGCGGCCAGGCGTTCCGCAAGGCGCTGCTGGTGCAGTGGCCGCACGAGGGCATGTGGACCATCGCCTTGCTCACCGGCACGCCGGGCGGCGACGTCGTCAATCACCTGCGCGGCGACTACCTCAGCGTGTATGTGCCGACCACGCCCAACCCCACCAGCGGCTTCTTCGTCATGGTCGCGCGCAAGGATGTGATCGAGCTCGATATGACGGTGGACGAGGCACTCAAGTACATCATCTCCATGGGCGTGGTGGCCCCTGGCCAGCAGGGCACGAGCAGCCAGTAACGCCGCGATGCGCACCCATTACTGCGCCGAGTTGTCCGCTGCGCTGATCGGCAGCAGCGTGACTCTTGCCGGCTGGGCGCACCGCCGCCGCGACCACGGCGGTGTGATTTTCATCGACCTGCGCGATCGCGAAGGCCTGGCGCAGGTGGTGTGCGACCCGGACCGCGCCGAGGCGTTCACGGCCGCCGACCGCGTGCGCGGCGAGTTCGTGCTGCGCGTCACGGGTCTGGTGCGCGCGCGCCCCGCGGGCACCACCAATCCGAACCTGAAGTCGGGTGAAATCGAGGTGCTGGCGCATGAGGTGGAGATCCTCAATCCTTCCGTGCCGCCGCCGTTCCAGCTGGACGACGAAAACCTGTCCGAGCAGGTGCGGCTGGAGCACCGGGTGATCGACCTGCGGCGCGCGCCGATGCAGAGGAACCTGCGCCTGCGCCACCGCGTGGCGAGTGCCGCGCGGGGTTTCCTGGATGCGAACGGCTTCGTCGACATCGAGACGCCGGTGCTGTACAAGTCTACGCCCGAGGGCGCGCGCGAGTTCCTGGTGCCTTCGCGCATGCACGACGGCCACTTTTACGCCCTGCCGCAGAGCCCGCAGCTGTTCAAGCAGATGCTGATGATCGCGGGCTTCGACCGCTACTACCAGATCGTCAAGTGCTTCCGCGACGAGGACCTGCGCGCCGACCGGCAGCCGGAGTTCACGCAGATCGACATCGAAACCTCGTTTCTCGGCGAGGAGGCGATCCGCGCGCTGATGGAGCGGCTGGCGCGGCACCTGTTCAGGGAAGTGCTCGGCGTTGCGCTGCCCGACCCGTTCCCGGTGATGAGTTATGAGGACGCGATGCGTGACTACGGCGTGGACAAGCCGGACCTGCGCGTGCCGCTCAAGCTGGCGGAACTCACCGACGTGATGAAGGACGTGGACTTCAAGGTGTTCTCGGCGCCTGCCGCCATGGCCGACGGCCGGGTGGTAGCGCTGCGGGTGCCCGGCGGCGGTGCGCTGACGCGCGGCGAGATCGACGCCTACACCGAGTACGTGAAGACGCTTGGCGCCAAGGGGCTGGCCTGGATCAAGGTGAACGAGCGCGCCAAAGGCGCCGAGGGCCTGCAGTCTCCGATCGTGAAGAACCTGCACGCCAGGGCGCTCGCAGCGATCCTGCAGCGCACCGGCGCTGCCGACGGCGACCTGATCTTCTTCGCTGCCGACCGCTGCGCGGCGGCCAACGCCTGCATCGGTGCGCTGCGCCAGAAGATCGGCCATGAGCGTGGCTTCGCCGAAAAAGGCTGGCGGCCGCTGTGGGTGGTGGACTTCCCGATGTTCGAGTACGACGACGATTCCAGGCAGTGGAAGGCGCGCCACCATCCTTTCACCAGTCCCAAGGACGGCCACGAGCAATACCTCGAGTCGGCGCCGGGGAAGGCCTACGCCAAGGCTTACGACATGGTGCTGAACGGCTGGGAAGTGGCGGGCGGCTCGGTGCGCATCCACCGCCAGGAGATCCAGCAGCAGGTGTTCCGCGGGCTGCAGATTTCTGCCGAGGACCAGCGCGCCAAATTCGGCTTCCTGCTCGATGCGCTGCAGTACGGTGCGCCGCCGCACGGCGGCATTGCTTTCGGCTTCGACCGGTTGGTGGCGCTGATGGCCGGGGTCGAGGCGATCCGCGACGTGATGGCGTTTCCCAAGACCCAGCGCGGACAGGACCTGCTGACCGGGGCGCCCTCGCCGGTGACCGAGAAGCAGCTGCGCGAGCTGCACATCAGGCTGCGCAATACCACGCAGTGAAGCTGCTTGCCGCCCTGGTTCTGGCATTCGCTGCGAATGCCTGGGCGGGCGACATTTCAGTCGCCGAGCTGCCGGCCGAGGCGCGCGCCACCCTCGCCCTGATCAAGGCCGGCGGCCCCCTCCCCCACCGGCAGGACGGCAGGACTTTTGGCAACCGGGAAAAGCTGCTGCCACAGCACGAGCGCGGCTACTATCGCGAGTACACGGTAGGCACGCCGGGCGCGCGCGATCGCGCTGCGCGGCGCATCGTCGCCGGCGGCGGCGGAGAATTCTACTTTTCGGCGGACCACTATCGTACGTTCAAGCGCATTCGCGAGTGATCCATGGACAAGCTCACACAGCGGCTGACCGATGCGGCGCGTTCCGGCGCCTACCGCGCGCAGGGCGCCGACGAGATCGTGCACGCCGCACGCGGCACTCGCCTCGATTTGACGCGCATCGACCTGGGTGGAGCGCCGCACAAGGAGGCGCTGCTCGAACGGCTCGCGCAGGCGCTCGGCTTTCCGGCTTGGTTCGGCGGCAATTGGGACGCGCTGGAGGATTGCCTCACGGACCTTTCCTGGCGCGCGGGCTCCGGCCACGTGATCCTGATCGATGGGCATGGCGAGCTGCCGGCCGACGACCTCGGCGTGCTGCTCGATGTGCTGGCCGCTGCCGCGCACTACTGGGCGGGGCGCGAGCGGCCGTTTTTCGCCGTATTCATCGACCCCGGGCACGCCTTGGCGCTGCCGGCGCTGTTTCGCGCGAAGTCGGCTTGAGCGCCAAGCTCCCGGTGTCGGTGCTGGTGGTGGTCCACACCGCCGCGCTCGACGTGTTGCTGCTCGAACGCGCCAGCCGCCCCGGCTACTGGCAGTCCGTCACCGGCTCGCTGGACAGGCTGGACGAACCGCTGGAGGAGGCGGCGCGGCGCGAACTGCGCGAGGAAACCGGCATCGACGCAGCGCGCGAGGTTCTCGTGCGCTGGCGCGTCGCCAACGCGTTCGAGATCTACGCGCAGTGGCGCCACCGCTTCGCGCCGGGCACCACCCACAATACCGAGCACGTGTTCGCCCTCAGGCTGCCGGGCAGAGTCGCCGTCACGCTGGCGCCGCAGGAACACTGCGCACAACTCTGGCTGCCATGGCGGGCAGCGGCGGAGAAATGCTTCTCCTGGTCGAACCGCGACGCGATCCGCATGCTGCCGGCGAGGAGTGCCACGGCATGACCGAGACGCTGCGCGTGGTGACGATGAACATCCACAAGGGGCTGTCGCAGTTCAACCGCCGCATGGTGATCCACGAGCTGCGCGAAGGCCTGCGCACGCTCGCGCCAGACCTGGTGTTCCTGCAGGAAGTGCAGGGGCTCAGCGAGCACCATGCCGTGCGCTTTCCCGCCTGGCCGAACGCGCCGCAGCACGAATTCCTCGCACCTTCGGACTGGCAGCACGCCTACGGCCGCAACCGGGTGCACCACCACGGCCACTACGGCAACGCCATCCTGTCGCGCTTTCGCATCCTGTCCTCGGAGAACGAGGACGTATCGGACCACCGCTTCGAGCGGCGCGGGCTGCTGCATTGCGTGGTGTCGGTGCCGGGCTGGCGGCGCAACCTGCATTGCGTGTGCGTACACCTGTCGCTGCACGCGCGCGGCCGCCGCCGGCAGCTCGACGCCATCGGCGCGCGGCTCGAGGAGCTGGCCGGGCGCGACCTGCCGATCGTGGTGGCGGGCGACTTCAACGACTGGCGCCAGCGCGCGACGCGGGTGCTGGAAGACAGGCTCGGCATGACCGACGTCACCGCCGCCTACGGCCGTCGCTCGGCGCGCACCTTTCCGAGTTTTATGCCGCTGCTGCGGCTGGACCGGATCTACGTTCGCGGCTTCAGCGTGGTGGATGCGGGGGTGCACCGCGGCCCGCCCTGGTCGCTGTTGTCCGACCACCTGGCGCTCGGCGCGAAACTCAGGCCGGACTAGCGCAATGCGTTATGTCGATGGCAACCGCCTCACCCTGCTGCGCAACGGCGAGCAGTATTTCCCGGCGCTGGCGGCCGCCCTCGACGGCGCGCAGGTGGAGATTTTTCTCGAGACCTACATATTTGCCGACGACGAGACCGGCAGCCTGGTGGCGGACGCGCTGGCGCGCGCGGCAGCGCGCGGCGTATCCGTACGCCTGCTCATCGATGGATTCGGCGCGCGCGAATTTGCGCCGCGCTTTCGCGACATGCTACGGCGGGCCGGCGCCGAGGTGCTGGTGTTCCGCCCAGAGTTGAACCCCTGGCAGCTGCGCCGCAACCGCCTGCGCCGCATGCACCGCAAGCTCGCCTGTGTCGATGGCCGGCTGGCGTTCGTCGGCGGCATCAACGTGATCGACGACTACGACACGCCGGGGGACAACACGCCGCGCCACGACTACGCGGTGCATATCGAGGGGCCGCTCACCGCGCAGGTGCGCGCCGAGGCGGCGCGACTGTGGTCGCGCGTGGCATTGACCGCGGGGCGCGTGCAGACGCTGCCGCCAACGCGCGCCGCGGATGCGCCTTTCACGGATGGCCAGCGTGCGGCGCTGGTGATCCGCGACAGCCTGCAGCATCGCCGCGACATCGAGGAGGCGTACCTTGAACTGATCGACGCGGCGCGCGAAGAAATCCTCATCGCCAGTGCATATTTTTTTCCGGGACGGCGGTTTCGGCATGCACTGGTCGGCGCGGCGCAACGCGGGGTCCGGGTGGTGTTGCTGCTGCAGGGGCTGGTCGAGTACGTCGTACCGCATTACGCGTCTCGCGCCCTGTTCGGCTCGCTGCTCGAGGCCGGCATACGCATCGAGGAATACCACCACAGCTTCCTGCACGCCAAGGTGGCGGTGTTCGACAGCTGCAGGGCCTGCGTGGGATCTTCCAACATCGACCCGTTCAGCCTGCTGCTGGCGCGCGAGGCCAACGTTTTCGTGGACGACGCGCGCTTCGCGGGCGAGTTGCGCGCCAGCCTGGGATTTGCGATGCGCACTGGCGCGCGCTCGTTGCCGCCGCAGGAGTGGCAGCGCCGGCCGCTATGGCGCCGCGCATGGAACTGGATCGCCTACGGCATCGCAAGGCTGCTGATCGGCTTTGCCGCCTACGAGCGCTACCACTAAGATGCCGCGGGGCGGCGGCCGAACATGCCCCAGCCCTCCATCGACATCACAACCTCGCCGCGCTGGTTCAACGCCTCGGTGCGCGAGCGCAGCAGTCCGACGCCAGGCCGGCTCTGCGAGGCGCGAGATTCGAGCACAGTGCGCCGGTAGGTGATGGTATCGCCGGGTCGCACCGGCTTTTGCCAGCGGATGTTGTCAAGGCCGGGCGAACCCAGGCTTACCGAGCGATTGATGTACGAATCGCAGTTCAGGCGCATGCACACTGCGCAGGTGTGCCAGCCGCTGGCGATGATGCCGCCGAAGAACGAAGCCTTCGCCGCCACCGGGTCGGTGTGAAACGGTTGCGGGTCGAACTGCCGCGCGAACTCGATGATCTCGGCTTCGGTAAACGTATGCCGACCCATCTCCACCGTCTCGCCGACCTTGAAGTCTTCCCAGTAGAGCGTCATTGGGGCGCCATGGTATCGCGGCGTCGACGGCGGCGAGGCGCGCGCAGCTAGAATAGGGTGGCAGGCCACCCATGACGAAAACAGACACTGAAACGGGCGCCAAGCCCGGCGCAGACCAATTCCTCGATCAGATGGGCCGCGAGCTCAACGGGTGGAGCGATCCCTTCGCGCGCCTGCGCCAAGCGCTGGACCGCGACGAGCTGCAACTGTACTGCCAGCCCATCCTGTTGCTCCGGCCGCCCGGTGGATTCGTGATGGCTGAGGTGCTGGTCCGTCTGCGGGAAGAGGAGGCGCTGCTGCTGCCGCCGGGGGACTTCCTTCCGGTCTTCGAGCACTTCGGCATGATGCCGGAGCTCGACCGCTGGGTGGTGAGCCACGTGGTGCGCTGGCTGGGGGCGGGGCCGGGCAGCTTCCACAGCTTTAGCGTCAACATCTCGGTGCAGACGATCGGCGACCCGGAGTTTCCTGCCTTCGTTGCGGCCGAGCTGCGCAGCATGAAGGTTGCGCCACCGGCGCTGACCTTCGAGATCGAAGAGTCGTCGGTGCTGGCGCGCGCCGGATCGGCCGAGCAATTCGCTGCCGCGTTGAAAGCCGAAGGCTGCAAGGTCGCGATCGACGGTTTCGGCCAGCGCTCGGTATCGTTCACCCCGTTGAAGACCCTGCGCGTAGACTTCGTCAAGGTGGACGGCTCCATCGTGCGCAACCTCCTGCGCAGCAGCGTCGCCGAGCAAAAGCTCAGGGCCGTGGTGCGCGTCGGCGAAGCGATCGGCGTCGGCGTGATCGCCGAGTGCGTGGAAGAAACCAACATTCTCGCGCGGCTCAAGGTGCTCAACGTCGGATACGCGCAGGGGTTCGGCATTGCGCGGCCGGCGCCCATCGCCCAGCGGCCCCCGAGCCAGGGAGGCTGAGGCCGGCCGGGCCGGCGCGCCCCGGGGTATGGAGCAGGCCGTCATGCGCAGCTTGGCGAAGTGGCCGCAGGTCCCGGCGGTCTACGGCTGGCTGGCGCTCGACCGGCGCGGCAACTGGCTGCTGCGGGAGTCCGCTGCGGAGCGTTTCGGGCGCATCGGCAATGCTGCATTGCGCGAGTTCATTTCGCGCAACTACGCAGTGGACGCGCGCGGCTGCTGGTATTTCCAGAACGGGCCGCAGCGGGTGTATGTGAAGCTGGCCTACACGCCGCTGGTCCTGCACTTCGAGGGCGACGCCCTGTTCGACCATTGCGGGCGCCAGGTGCAGGCAGAAACCACCTATCTGGATGACGCGGGCTCCGTGCTGATCCTCGTCGAACACGGCATCGGCTTGCTCGATGACCGGGACCTCGCGCGTTACGCGGATGCGTTCGGGACGCTGCCGCTGCTGGCGCGCATCGAGGTTGAGACGCGATTCGGCTTCGTTTCCGACCCGGCAAATTCCTTGCGCTGACCTGGTTTCCTCTTTATAATCCGGCCTCTCTTTTTTGCGCCTGGGCGGCTACTGTTCGCAGGACGTGGCCGCCCGGTTCGTTTCTGGAAACTGAATAACATGCCTACCGTCAACCAGTTAGTGCGTTTCGGGCGTTCGACCAAGAAGGCCAAGTCGAAGGTGCCGGCACTGCGTCAGTCGCCGCAAAAACGCGGGGTCTGCACACGCGTGTACACCACGACCCCGAAGAAGCCGAATTCCGCGCTGCGTAAAGTCGCCAAAGTGCGCTTGACCAACGGCTTCGAGGTGATCGGCTATATCGGCGGCGAGGGCCACAACCTGCAGGAGCACTCGGTGGTCCTGATCCGTGGCGGCCGCGTCAAGGACTTGCCCGGCGTGCGCTACCACATCGTGCGCGGTTCGCTCGACACCCAGGGCGTCAAAGACCGCAAGCAGAGTCGCTCCAAGTACGGCGCCAAGGCGCCCAAGTCGGCCTAAAGAGAACCAGCGAGATTCGTCCCCATGCCGCGTCGCAGAGAAATCCCCAAGCGCGAGATCCTGCCGGATCCAAAGTTCAACCATCCGGACGTCGCCAAGTTCATCAACGTGCTGATGACCCGCGGCAAGAAGTCGGTTGCGGAAAGCATCGTCTATGGCGCGTTCGACGCCATCAAGACCAAGTCAGGCAAGGACCCGATCGAGGTGTTCTCGCAGGCGGTGCAGAACGTCAAGCCGGTGGTCGAGGTGAAGAGCCGGCGCGTCGGCGGCGCGAACTACCAGGTGCCGGTGGAAGTGCGCCCGGTGCGGCGCGTGGCGCTGGCCATGCGCTGGATCCGCGAAGCGGCGCAGAAGCGCGGCGAGAAATCGATGACCGTGCGCCTGGCGGGCGAGTTGCAGGAAGCCGCGGAAGGCCGCGGCGGCGCGATGAAGAAGCGCGAGGAAGTGCATCGCATGGCCGACGCCAACAAGGCGTTCGCGCACTACAGGTTCTGACGGTCCGCAGGTGAATATCGTGCCGCGCAAGACCCCCATCGATCGCTACCGGAACATCGGCATCTCGGCGCACATCGACGCCGGCAAGACGACGACCACCGAGCGCATCCTGTTCTACACCGGGGTCAACCACAAGATGGGCGAAGTGCACGACGGCGCTGCGACCATGGACTGGATGGAGCAGGAGCAGGAGCGCGGCATTACCATCACTTCGGCAGCGACCACCTGCTTCTGGAAGGGCATGGACATGTCCTACCCGGAGCATCGCATCAATATCATCGATACGCCGGGGCACGTCGACTTCACCATCGAAGTCGAGCGCTCGATGCGCGTGCTCGACGGCGCGTGCATGGTGTACGACGCGGTGGCGGGCGTGCAGCCGCAGTCCGAGACCGTGTGGCGCCAGGCGAACAAGTACAAGGTGCCGCGGCTCGCGTTCATCAACAAGATGGACCGCGTCGGAGCCACGTTTTTCAAGTCCTACGAGCACATCAGGAACCGCCTCAAGGGCAACCCGGTGCCGATCCAGATCCCGATCGGCGCGGAAGAAAAATTCGAGGGCGTGGTGGATCTGGTGACCATGCAGGCGATCTACTGGGATGAAGCATCCCAGGGGATGAAGTTCGAACGCAGGGCGATTCCCGCCGAGCTTGCGGCGCAGGCCAAAGAGTGGCGCGAAAAGATGATCGAAGCCGCCGCCGAGGCGAACGAGGAGCTGATGAACAAGTACCTCGAGTCCGGCGGGCTCTCGGCCGAGGAAATGAAGCGCGGACTGCGCCTGCGCACGATCAACAACGAGATCGTGCCGATGCTGTGCGGCTCGGCGTTCAAGAACAAGGGCGTGCAGGCGATGCTGGACGCCGTAATCGATTACCTGCCGTCGCCCGTGGACATCCCGCCGGTGAAGGGCGCCAACGAAGACGGCGAGCCCGCCGTGCGCAAGCCGGAAGACGAGGAGCCCTTCGCCGCTCTTGCTTTCAAGATCATGACCGACCCGTTCGTCGGCCAGCTATCGTTCATCCGGGTGTACTCGGGCGTGCTCGCCTCCGGCGACACGGTCTATACCTCGGTGCGCGGCAGGAAGGAACGCATCGGGCGCCTGCTGCAGATGCACGCCAATGAGCGCCTGGAAATCAAGGAAGTGCGCGCCGGCGACATCGCCGCCGTGGTCGGGCTGAAGGACGTGATCACCGGCGAGACGATTTGCGACGCGAAGAAGATCATCGTGCTCGAGCGCATGGAGTTCCCGGACCCAGTCATTTCGCAGGCCGTCGAGCCGAAGACCAAGGTCGACCAGGAGAAGATGGGCGTGGCGCTCGGGCGCCTGGCGCAGGAAGACCCGTCCTTCCGCGTGCACACCGACGAGGAGTCGGGGCAAACCATCATTTCCGGCATGGGCGAACTGCATCTGGAGATCATCGTCGATCGCATGAAGCGCGAATTCGGCGTCGAAGCGTCGGTCGGCAAGCCGCAGGTGGCCTACCGCGAGACGTTCAAGAAGACGGTCGAGCAGGAAGGCAAGTTCATCAAGCAATCCGGCGGCCGGGGCCAGTACGGCCACGTCTGGCTGAAGCTCGAGCCACAGCCTGTCGGCAAGGGCTACGAGTTCGTCGACGGCGTCAAGGGCGGCCGCGTGCCGCGCGAATTTATCCCGGCGGTCAAGAAGGGCGTGGACGAGGCGTTGCAGGATGGCGTGCTTGCCGGCTACCCGGTGGTGGACGTGAAGGCGACGCTGACCGACGGTTCGTACCACGAGGTCGATTCCAACGAGAATGCGTTCAAGATGGCCGCCATCTTCGCGTTCAAGGACGGCATGCGCGCCGCGAATCCGGTGCTGCTCGAGCCGATCATGGCGGTCGAGGTCGAGACGCCGCCGGATTTCATGGGCAACGTGGTCGGCGACCTGTCTTCCCGCCGCGGCATCATTCAGGGCATGGAAGACGTCATCGGCGTCAAGGTCATCAAGGCGGAAGTGCCGCTCGGCGAGATGTTCGGCTACTCCACTTCGCTGCGCTCGGCGACGCAGGGACGTGCCACCTATACGATGGAATTCAAGCATTACGCCGAGGCGCCGAAGAGCGTTGCCGAGGCAGTGATCACGGCAAGAAGCAAGTAACCGCAAGACACGGGGAACAGCGTCATGGCCAAAGGCAAATTTGAGAGAACCAAGCCGCACGTGAACGTGGGGACGATCGGGCACGTAGATCATGGCAAGACGACGCTGACGGCGGCGATGACGCACGTGCTGGCGAAGAAGTATGGGGGTGAGGCGAAGAAC
>JANNTQ010000158.1:0-3547 GCA_031394435.1 Betaproteobacteria bacterium | reverse complement strand
ACCGGCATCGTCGGCGTTTTCTTCGTCAAGGACTACCTCGGCCTCTCCGCCGAGTTTCTCGCCGCCCTCGGCTTCTGGGCCGGCATTCCCTGGGCGCTCAAGATGCCGCTCGGGCATCTGGTGGATCTCATCTGGCGCTGGAAGGGCGCGCTCGTCTATCTCGGCGCGGGGCTCATTGCCGCGAGCCTGCTCATCATGGCCGCGCTCGTCGGCAGCCGCGAGGCGATGATTGCCGTGATGCCTGCCGCAGCGTGGTACGTGCTGAGCGCGCTGCTCGCTCCGGTCGGCTACGTGATCCAGGACGTCGTGGCCGACGCGATGACCGTGGAAGCGGTGCCGCGCGTGGACGGGGACGGACGGCCGATCGCGCCCGCCGCGCGCAAGCTCATGAACACCACCATGCAGACGCTGGGGCGGGTGGCGATCATCGGCGGCACGGTGCTGGTCGCGCTCATCAATATCTATCTCTTTTCCGGCGCGCAGGCGCTGCCGGAGGCGGAGAAGGCGCGCATCTACCGCGACGTGTACCTGATGGCGCTCGCCATTCCCGCGCTCTCGGTGCTGGGCGTGATGGTGCACTCATTCCTCAAGGCGCGGCGCGTCCGGGAGCTGCTGCTGCGGGGCCTCGGCCGCGAGGAAGCGGAAATGCTCGTGGTGGGACCCGCCGGGCGCCCGGCGCCGGACTGGTGGATTCTCGGCGCAAGCCTCGCCTTCGTCGTCTTCGCGCTGGGCATGGGCCTGAGCAGGGCGCCGTATGGCCAGGAGATTATTTTTGCCGGCTCGTTCGCGATCGTCATTTTCCTGATGGCGAAGCTGGCGCGCGAGTTGGAACCGGAGGCGAGGGCGACGCTGATCGGCACCGCCATTGTGATCTTCGTCTATCGCGCGGTCCCGACGCCGGGCCCGGGCGTGACCTGGTGGATGATAGACGCACTGGGGTTCGACCAGCAGTTCCTTTCCGTGCTCGCGCTTGTTTCGAGCGTGCTGACGCTCGCCGGCATGTTCATCTTCCGCCGTTTCATGGCCGAGCGCTCTATCGCCCACGTGGTGGGCGTTCTCACCGTCGCCGGTACCGTCCTCGCGGCGCCCATCATCGGCATGTACTACGGCCTGCACGAGTGGACCGCAGCGCGCACGGGAGGGGTGGTGGACGCGCGCTTCATCGCGCTGGCGGACACCGCCCTCGAGTCGCCGCTCGGCCAGATCGCGATGATTCCGATGCTCGCCTGGATCGCCAATTCCGCTCCGGCGGACCTCAAGGCCACTTATTTCGCCGTCATGGCCTCGTTCTCCAATCTCGCGCTGTCGCTCTCGCAGCTCGGCGCCAAGTACCTGAACCAGGCCTTCCTCGTCGCGCGCGAGGTGCGCGACCCCGCGACCGGCGCGATCCGGGTCCCGGCCGACTACAGCGAGCTCGGCATGCTGCTCGTGGCGCAGATGCTGATCGGCCTTGCGCTGCCGTTCGCGGCGATACTGTACGCCCGGCTGGCGAGGCTCAAAAGCGCGTAGCGTTCTTCGATTTGCCCTCGGCTCCCAGCACTCCGGCGCCGGTCCGATTGCGCGGCATGGACGCTGTGCGGTTTTCAGGAGTCTCCAGGCGTGCGTGCCCGCCTGCGCATCGCCATGCTCGAGACGTCGGCAAGGACTCTTGCCCGCTTCGGCAGAAACATCCCCGTCTGCCGGCGGTAGATCCGGTACGCCTCACCAAAGCCCTGCTCCATGACGTTCTCTTCTTCCCTTGCGAACAGCACGTACGACGCAACGAATACGGGAAACCAGGCCACCAGCGTCCAGGACTGCAGCGCGAGCAGCGTCCCGGGATAGCCGAGGAACAACGCGGTATAGAGAGGATGGCGAACGTAACGGTAAGGCCCTTCGGTTACGAGCCGATGTTGCGTTTTTAGCTGGACCCGGATGCTCCAGTAACGCCCGATCGTGCGATGGCTGTACCAAAACAACCAGACTCCGGCGCTCAGAAGCGGAACGGCGAGCCAGCCCAGCAGGCCGGAGACCCAATGGTCCAGGGGCCATCTGTCCCATTCGACGACCCGCACGGGAGCGATGATGAGCCACGCGACGTAAATCGACCACGTGGTGGAGGCAAGGTAGGCGGGAAAGTGGCGCGCCCAGTTCACTGGAGGACTGGACCGATCCGCCGGCTGCGTGCTCGCCGTCACCAAATAGTGAAAGCGTGCCGCTCCCAAGAGCAGCAGAAAAGCGGCGCACGCGACCTGACTGAAGAACAGATGTCCCATGTGCAAAGCTCCAATTGCTGAATCACCAGATTGGCCGACGCCAGCGCGGACACGGTCAATCCCTCAAAGGGCTACTGCGTTTGATGCGCCATGTTCGAACCGTCGCGATCGTCCGAAGAGCCATGACGGCGACGACAAGACCGGCAAAGGGCCACTGCAGCGGGTTTGGCGCAGGCAGGGGGCGGTCAAAATGCAGGAAGTGCATGAACAGGAAATACGCGGTGTGAGCCACGACGAGTATCCACAGTACATACGCGCTGCGCTGAACAAATTTCCAAACGCTGCCGCCAAGGCATCGCACGGCATAGTCGTTAGATGTCGTCAAAAGAATCGCTCCGTAGACCAACGCTACCATCCCGAGTATGTTCGCAAGTCCGAAGCCATGTTCGGCCATCACGTAGCCACCCAGAATCGGATGCGCGAGAAGCCCGATCAGGCGTGGAACGTCCCATGCAATCCAGCCATCAAGAACGAGGAGGAAATGAATAGTGCCGAAACCGACGGCGTGGATTCCCAGCTCGCGCCGCCACGGAACGAGCCAGCCCCACGCGTTCCGAAGCCTGACAACCGGCCCGATCATCATCGCGGCGGCAAGCAGCACCAGTGAAGCATCGGCAAAAGCCCGGTTCCAGCGATGAATGGGAGCCCACTTCGAGTGTACATCCAGGAACAGATAGGTCAGCAGCACTCCCAGGAGCATAACCACGAAGTGCCTTGAGAGTGTTTGATTCGCTTTCAATTGGATATGGAACGTCACACCGACAGCTGGGGATTGATTCCCTATCAGGTGCCGGCGCTAGGCTGCCACCACGAAGTCGAATCTCGCGCTGCGCTGAGCGCCGTCGCGCGCAACTCGCATCGTCAGCTCGCGGCGGTAGATGCCGTCGGAGCGGTTGCCCGGCTCGTCCGGAAAGTAGAGTTGCGTTGTCAGAACGCGACCACCGGGCGCCTGCACCTTGACGTGAATGTGGCGTGCCCTGCCGGGATAAATTGCCGGCACGATGGTCTCCAGGCGAAAGCGCCCCCCGGCGTCGCTGAACAGGTGTCCGCGATACCGAAAACCCGCGTTGTCGTAGTTGCCATTCTCGTCGCAATGCCAGAAGTCGAGCAGCGCCTTCGCCACCGGCTGGCAGGCTGGCGAAACGACGCGACCGGCCAGGATCAGGCGTTCCGCCCTGGAACCCGGCTCAACCAGCGAACTCCGTTGCGGCGTGTGCGGCGTGTAGTAGGGCCCCTCGGTTTGCCGCGGGGTGAGCGGGGCCTGCGGGCCGCAGGGCGGCGTAAGCGGCAGC
>JANNTQ010000141.1:0-12509 GCA_031394435.1 Betaproteobacteria bacterium | reverse complement strand
ATCCGCAGCTACGTGCTCGACCAGTCGCGCATCAAGGACCTGCGCACCGGCGTGGAGAAAGGCGCCACGCAATCGGTGCTCGACGGCGACCTGGACGACTTCATCGAGGCCAGCCTGAAACAGGGAGTCTAGGGATGGAAGAAGACAACAGGCTCGTCGAGGAACGGCGCGAGAAGCTGAAGGCGCTGCGCGCGAAAGGGCAGGCGTTTCCCAACGACTGGCGCTCGGCGCAGCACGCGGGAGAACTCGCCCGCGCGTACGGCTTTCTCGATAAGCCGGCGCTGGAAGCCACGGCGGTGAACGTCAAGCTCGCGGGCCGCATGATGTTGAAGCGCGTGATGGGCAAGGCGAGCTTCGCCACGCTGCAGGACGGCAGCGGCCGCATCCAGGTGTACGTGGCGAACGACGTCGCCGGCGAAGCCGCGCACGAGGCCTTCAAGCACTGGGACCTGGGCGACATCGTCGGCGTGGAAGGCGTGCTGTTCAAGACCAACAAGGGCGAGCTGACGATCAACGCGAAGAGGCTGCGCCTGCTGGTCAAGGCGCTGCGCCCGCTGCCGGAGAAATTCCACGGCTTGAGCGACCAGGAGATGCGCTACCGCCAGCGCTACGTGGACCTGATCGTCAATCCCGAGGCGCGCAGCGTGTTCGCCGCGCGCTCGAGAATCGTGCAGTCCTTGCGCCAGACGCTCGCCGCCGACGGCTACCTCGAAGTCGAGACGCCGATGATGCAGCCGATCCCTGGCGGCGCGGTGGCGCGGCCGTTCAAGACGCACCACAACGCGCTCGACATGGACCTCTACCTGCGCGTCGCGCCGGAGTTGTACTTGAAACGCCTGGTGGTGGGCGGCCTGGAGCGCGTGTTCGAGGTCAACCGCAATTTCAGGAACGAGGGCATCTCCACGCGCCACAACCCCGAGTTCACCATGCTCGAGTGGTACTGCGCCTACCAGGACTACGAGTACATGATCGGGCTCACCGAGCGTCTGGTGCGCAGCGCTGCGCAGGCCGCCTGCGGCAAGCTCGAGGTGACCTACCAGGGCAGCGCCCTCGATTTCGCCAAGCCCTTTGCGCGACTGCCGCTCGCGGCGGCGATCCGCGCGCAGGGCATCGAGGGTGACTTGCGCGAGCGCAAGTTCCTGTCGAAGAAGCTGTCAGAGCTCGGCACGCAGCACAAGGCGGACCAGGGCTGGGGCGCGCTGCAGCTGATGCTGTTCGAGGCAGTGGCCGAGAAACACCTGGTCGAGCCGACCTTCGTCACCGACTACCCGGCCGAAGTGTCGCCGTTGGCACGCCGCAAGGACGCCGATTCTGAGTTGACCGACCGTTTCGAGCTGTTCATCGACGCCAAAGAGGTCGCCAACGGCTTCTCCGAGCTGAACGACCCGGAAGACCAGGCGCAGCGCTTTCGCGAGCAGGCGGCGAAGAAGGACTCCGGCGACGCGGAGGCGATGCAATACGACGCCGACTACATCCGCGCCCTGGAGGTCGGCCTGCCGCCCACCGCCGGTGCGGGCCTCGGTGTGGATCGCCTGGTGATGCTGCTCACCGACAGCGCCTCGATCCGCGACGTAATCCTGTTCCCGCACATGCGGCCCGAATAAATCGGGGTCAGAGCCCGAATTCGGCTCACAAGCGAAATCGGGCTCTGACCCCGATTCTCACATCCTCTCGAATATCGCCGCGATGCCCTGGCCGCCGCCGATGCACATGGTGACCAGCGCGTAGCGCTTCCGCGTGCGCTCGAGTTCGTACAGCGCTTTCACCGTGAGGATCGCGCCGGTGGCGCCGATCGGATGGCCAAGGGCCACCGCGCCGCCATTGGGGTTCACCTTCGCCGGATCGAGGCCGAGGTCTTGCGTCACCGCCATCGCCTGTGCGGCGAAGGCCTCGTTCGATTCGACCACGTCCATGTCGGCGGGCTTCAGGCCCGATCTTTCGAACACGCGCTTCACCGCCGGGATGGGCCCGAGGCCCATCACCTGCGGCTCAACGCCCGCATGCGCGTAGGCGACCAGGCGCGCCATCGGCTTGAGTCCCTGCTTTTGCGCCGCGCCCGCCTCCATCATCACGATCGCCGCGCCAGCATCGTTCAGTCCCGAGGCATTGCCCGCAGTGACGGTGCCGTCCTTCTTGAACACGGTCTTCAGCTTCTGCAGGTCCTCGATTTTCGCGTCCAGGCGCACATGCTCGTCGGTGGCGTATTGCACGGGGCCCTGCTTCGACTTGACCTCGATCGGCACCACCTGGCTGGCGAAATATCCCTTGGCCAGCGCATTGGCCGCGCGGCGGTGCGATTCGAGCGCGAAGGCATCCTGCTGCTCGCGCGTGTAGCCGTACTTGGCGGCAATGTTCTCCGCGGTGACGCCCATGTGGCCGTGCCCGAATGGATCGTGCAGTGCGCCGGTCATCGCATCCACCACCGCACCGTCGCCCATGCGCTGGCCCCAGCGGCCCGCGGGCAGGAAGTAAGCCGCGCGGCTCATGCTCTCCGCGCCGCCACCCACCACCACCTCGGTGTCGCCGAGCAGGATGTGCTGTGCCGCCGAGACGATCGCCTGCAGCCCGGATCCGCACAGGCGGTTCACCGTCAGGCAGGGCGTGCCCACCGGCAGGCCGGCGTCGAGCGCCGCCACGCGCGACAGGTACATGTCCCGCACCTCGCCGTGGATCACGCTGCCCATCACCACGTGGCCGACCGATGCGGGATCGACCTTGGCGCGCGACAGCGCCTCCTTGATCGCGATCGCGCCCAGTTTTGTCGGCGCGAACTCCTTCAGCGAACCGCCGTAATCGCCGATCCCGCTGCGCGCACCGGACACCACCACCACTTCTCTCGTGCTCATGCCAGCCTCCCGTGTAGGTCGTGGCCGCTCGCGCGCTCGATCACGACTTGTGCGAATTCGCCCGTGCGCCCGCCCTTGAAGCGCACCGTGCCGTCGATCTCGGGCGCGTCGGCGCCGGAGCGCCCGACGCCCGACGCGTCGACGAGCACCCTGATCGTCTTGCCGACCTTCTGCTTCAGCTTGCGCGCGCTGATCTTCTGTTGCGCCTGCATGAAGCGCGCGCGGCGCTGCTCCTTCAATTCGTCCGGCACCGGGTCGGGCAGTGCGTTCGCCGCCGCACCCTGCACCGGCGAGTAGGCGAAGCAGCCGACGCGGTCGAGCTGCGCCGCCTCGAGGAATTCAAGCAATTGCCCGAACTCGGCCTCGGTCTCGCCGGGAAAGCCGGCGATGAACGTGCTGCGCACTGTGATCTCCGGGCAGATCGCGCGCCACGACGCCAGGCGCTCGAGCACCTTTTCCGCGCTCGCCGGGCGCTTCATCAGCTTGAGGATCCGCGGGCTGGCATGCTGGAACGGCACATCCAGGTACGGCAGGATCTTCCCCTCCGCCATCAACGGAACGACATCGTCCACACTCGGATAGGGATAGACATAGTGCAAGCGGACCCAGACACCGAGGGATCCGAGCGACTCGCACAGCTCCTTCATGCGTGTCTTTACCGGGCGGCCGTTCCAGAATCCGGTTCGGTACTTAAGATCCACGCCGTAGGCGCTGGTGTCCTGCGAAATGACGAGCAGCTCCCGCACGCCCGCCTTGACCAGGTTTTCCGCTTCCTGCATCACCTCGCCGACCGGACGCGACACCAGGTCGCCGCGCATCGACGGAATGATGCAGAAGCTGCAACGGTGGTTGCAGCCTTCGGAGATCTTCAGGTATGCGTAATGTTTCGGCGTGAGCTTGATGCCCTGCGGGGGAACCAGGTCGGTGTAGGGATCGTTCGGCGAGGGCCGCAGTTCTCCGAAATACGCGTGCACCGCGCGCATCACGCCTTCGGTGTCGTGCGGGCCGGTCACCGCCAGCACGCTCGGGTGCACCGATTGCACCACGCCGTCCTTGGCGCCGAGGCAGCCGGTGACGATCACCTTGCCGTTCTCGCTCAGCGCTTCGCCAATCGCGTCGAGCGATTCCTCCACCGCGGCGTCGATGAAGCCGCAGGTATTGACGATCACCAGGTCGGCGCCGCCGTAGTCCTTTGCCGTGGCGTAGCCCTCGGCGCGCAGCTGGGTGAGGATGCGTTCGGAGTCCACCAGGGCCTTGGGGCAGCCCAGGGAGACGAAACCAACTTTCGGGACGGCACGCGGTGCCGTGGTTACCGCCACTACTTGTCGGCGTCGCTCTTCGGCTGCTGCGTCTGCGGGAAGCCGGGGAAGGAGAAGCCGGTGAACATGTTGCGCGCCTGGTTCTGCAACTGGTCCTGGAACTGCGCGAACATCTTCTGGCTCTGCTCCATGTAGGCCTGCATCAGTCCCTGCATCGCCGGACCCTGCAGGTTCATGAACTGCGTCCACAGCTCGTTCGAGGTGCGCGAGTTGTCGCCGTAAATGCGGTTGGACTGCTCCTGCAGCGCCTTTTGCATCTGCTGGAAGGCGCCGACATTCTTCTCCAGATAGGAGCCCATGAAGCCCTGCATGGCGCCGCCGTAGGAGCGGATCATCTGCGACAGCAGGTCGGAGGAGAACATCGGCACGCTGCTCGACTCCTCCTCCAATATGATCTGCAGCAGGATCTGGCGCGTCAGGTCTTCGCCGCTCTTCGCCTCCAGCACCTGGAACTCCTCCTGCTTGAGCACCATCTGCTTCACGTCCGCGAGTGTGATGTAGCTCGAGGTCTTGGTGTCGTACAGACGGCGGTTGGGGTACTTCTTGATCAGGCGCAGCGGGTTTTGCATCTTGGCTTCCGGATTGGCGGCCATGAGTCTACTCCTTAGTACATGTGTTGGCCGCCGTTGATCGAGACGTTTGCCCCGGTCACGAACGCGGCCTCTTCGGAACAAAGGTAGATGATCAGCCCGGCGACTTCGTCGGGCTTGCCGAGCCTGCCGACCGGGATCTGCGGCAGGATCTTGGAATCGAGAATTTCCTTCGGGATCGCGGTCACCATCTTGGTGCCGATGTAGCCCGGCGAGATGGTGTTGATGGTGACGTTCTTCTTCGCCACTTCCAGCGCCAGCGCCTTGGTGAAGCCGTGGATGCCGGCCTTGGCCGCCGAATAGTTGGTCTGACCGAAGGCGCCTTTCTGGCCGTTCACCGAGGATACGTTGATCACCCGCCCCCAGCCGCGCTCCACCATGCCGTCCATCACCTGCTTGGTCATGTTGAAGCAGGAATCCAGGTTGGTGCGCATCACCGCGTCCCAGTCCTCCTTGCCCATCTTCTTGAAGGTCATGTCGCGCGTGATGCCAGCGTTGTTCACCAGGATGTCGATCGGTCCCGACGCCTTGGAGATCTGCGCGGCCTTGGCCGCGCAATCGTCGAAGTCGGCGACGTCCACCGGGTAGGCGCCGAAGGTGTAGCCCTGCGATTTCATCTCGTCGAGCCAGCTCTTGTGCTTGGTGTTGGAGGGCGAGTAGGTCACCACCACCTTGTAGCCGGCGTCCGCCATCTTGGTGGAAATCGACTCGCCCAATCCGCCCATGCCGCCGGTGACGACGGCGATTCGCTGCTGCGCCATTGCTTCTCCTCCCGCAAAACCAGTCTACTACATCATGTGCATGCCGCCGTTCACCGAAATGTTGGCGCCAGTGATGTAGCCGGCGTCCTCCGACACCAGGAACGCGACCACCGCGGCGACTTCCTCCGGCCGCGCGAGGCGCCCCATCGGGATCGAGGCGATGATCTGCTCGCGCACTTCGGCGCGGATCGCCATCACGAGCGCCGTCTCGACGTAGCCGGGCGACACCGTGTTCACCGTGATGCCCTTGCGCACCACCTCCTGCGCCAGCGCCTTGGAGAAGCCCGCCATGCCCGCCTTGGCCGCCGAATAGTTGGTCTGGCCGAATTGTCCCTTGATCGCGTTGACCGAGGAAATGTTGACGATGCGCCCCCAGCCGCGCTCGCTCATGCCTTCGATCACCTGGCGCGTGACGTTGAATACGCTGTTCAGGTTGGTGTCGATCACTGACGTCCAGTCCTGCTCGGTCATGCGCTTGAACACGGCGTCGCGCGTGATGCCAGCGTTGTTGATGAGGATCTCCACCGGCCCGACCACCGAGCGCACCTGGTAAAACATCTCAGCGCAACTGTCGAACTTCGACACGTCGCCCTCGGCGGCGTGCACGCGCCAGCCCTCGCCGCGCATTTTGTCCAGCCACTCGGCCTTCTTGTCGTAGCCGGGCAGGCAGCCGGCGACCACCGTGTAGCCTGCGGCGCCGAGACGCCGGCAGATCGCGCTGCCGATGCCGCCCATGCCGCCGGAGACGAACGCGACGCGCGCCGTCGCCGGTTGCGCCGCCGTGCCCGCGGTGCGCGCACGCTGCAGTACCGCGCTCATCGTTCCACTGCCAGGGCCACGCCCATGCCGCCACCGATGCACAGCGACGCCAGGCCTTTCTTCGCGTCGCGCTTCTGCATCTCGTGCAGCAGGGTCACCAGAATGCGGCAGCCCGAGGCGCCGATCGGATGGCCGAGCGCAATGGCGCCGCCATTCACGTTCACCCGTGACGTGTCCCAGCCCATCTGGCGGTTGACCGCGATGGCCTGCGACGCGAATGCTTCGTTGATCTCCATCAGCTCCAGGTCCTGCGGCGTCCAGCCCGCGCGCGCGAGGCACCTCTTGGATGCCGGCACTGGGCCCATGCCCATGTATTTCGGATCCACGCCCGCGGAGGCGAAGGCCCTGATGCGCGCGATTGGCTTCAAGCTCAACTCCTTCGCCTTGCGCGCGCTGGTGACGATCACCATCGCCGCGCCGTCGTTGATGCCGGAAGCGTTGGCGGCGGTTACCGTGCCGTTCTTGTCGAAGGCGGGCTTCAAGCCCTGCATCGCCTCCATCGTCGCGCCGTGGCGCGGGTACTCGTCGTCGGCGAACAGCGTCGGGCCCTTCTTCGAGAAAATTTCGAAGGGGATGATCTCGTCCTTGAAGCGCCCGGACTTCTGCGCCGCCTCGGTCTTGTTCTGGCTCTTCACCGCAAACTCGTCCTGCTCCTTTCGCGTGACCGCGTACTCCTTGGCCACGTTTTCCGCGGTGACGCCCATGTGGTACTGGTTGAACGCGTCCCACAGGCCGTCCACGATCATCGAGTCGATCATCTTCGCGTCGCCCATGCGAAAGCCGTCGCGCGAGCCGTTCAGCACGTGCGGCGCAGCGCTCATGTTCTCCTGCCCGCCTGCGATGACCACGTCCGCGTCGCCGTTGGCGATCGACTGCGCGGCGAGCATCACCGCCTTGAGGCCCGAGCCGCACACCTTGTTGATGGTCATCGCCGGGATCATGTCGGGCAGGCCGGCCTTGATCGCCGCCTGTCGCGCGGGGTTCTGGCCGACGCCCGCGGCGAGCACCTGGCCGAGGATCACCTCGGACACCTGCTCGGGCTGCACGCCGGATCGTTCCAGCAGCTTGCGGATGACGTGCGCGCCGAGGTCGGACGCCGGCGTCCTCGCCAACGCTCCGCCGAATTTGCCGATGGCGCTGCGCGCCGCCCCTACGATGACGATTTCTTCCATGCGGTTCTCCTGGTTCGCCTAATTTGCTTTCTGCTTGACGTAGCGGCCGGGCGCCGGCTCGATCGGCTTGTGGCGTGCGTTGCCCGCCTTTTTCGGTGCCTTGCGCTTGCCCCCGCCGAACTGCCCGAGCCAGCCGGCCCATTGCGGCCACCAGCTCCCCGGCTGCTCGGCTGCGCCCTGCAGCCAGGCCTCCGGATCCTGCGGATACGGTTCTCCCGCCCAATAGCTGCGGCGGTTCTTCGACGCCGGATTGATCACGCCCGCGACGTGGCCGCTCGCGCCGAGCACGAAGGTCTTCTCGCCGCCGAGCAGCGCGAGCGAGCGGTACGCCGAGCGCCATGGCACGATGTGATCCTCGCGCGTGGCGACGATGAAACACGGCCGGTCCACCTTGCCCAGATCCAACGGCACGCCGAGGCTGGTGAGCGCACCCGGCACGCGCAGCTTGTTCTCGAGGTAGGTATTGCGCAGGTACCAGCAGTACATCGGCCCCGGCAGGTTGGTGCTGTCCGAGTTCCAGTACAACAGGTCGAAAGCCGCGGGCTTGCCGCCCATCAGGTAGTTGTTCACCACGTAGGGCCAGACGAGGTCGTTGGCGCGCAGGCTGGAAAACACGGTCGCCAGTTCCGCCCCTGGCAGGATGCCGCCGCCGCCCAGACTTGCTTCGCGCTGCGCCACGCTCGCTTCGTCCACGAACAGGCCGATCTGCCCGGTCTCAGAGAAGTCGAGCATGGTGGTGAGGTAGGTGACGCTCTCCACCAGGTCCTCGCCTTTCGCCGCCAGCACCGCGAGCGCCGCGCCGAGCAGCGTGCCGCCGACGCAAAATCCCAGCGCGTTGACGCGCTCGGCGCCGGCGATGCCGCGCGCGGTGCGCAGGGCTTGCAGCACACCCTGCTCGAGATAGTCGTCCCAGGTATGCGCGCCCTGTGGCGGCCCGACGTTGCGCCAGGACACCATGAACACGGTGTGCCCCTGCTCCACTGCGTAGCGCACAAAGGAATTCTCCGGCTGCAGGTCGAGGATGTAGAACTTGTTAATGCAGGGCGGCACCATCACCAGCGGGCGCCTGGCAACCTCGCCGGTCGCGGGGGCGTACTGGATGAGCTGCATCAGATCGTTCTCCAGCACCACCGTGCCGGGAGTGGCCGCCAGGTTGTGCCCGACCTCGAAGGCGCTTTCGTCCGTCTGGCTGATGTGGCCCTTGCCCGCGTCGGCGAGCAGGTTGGCCAGGCCGCGCGACAGGCTGTCGCCGCGGCTCTCCTGCGCGTGGCGCAACACCTCCGGATTGGTGGCCGCGAAATTCGCCGGGCTCATCGCATCCACCCACTGCTTCACGGTGAAGCGCAGGCGCTCCTTGGCTTGTCCTTCCAGTTCGGCGCCCTCTACCAGCTGCGCGAGGAATTCGCCGGCCAGCAGGTAGGACTGCTTCAGATAGTTGTAGTACGGGTTGTCGCGCCACTCCTTCGCGGCAAAGCGCCGGTCGCTGGTCTCGGCGCGCGCAGTCGGCTCGGCGGCTTTGCCGGCGGCGAGCGCATTCCACAGCTCAAGTTGCTTCTCCAGGTAGCTGGCCTGCAGTGCTCCGACCCGCGATGAGTCGCGGTTCAGGCGCGCAAGGTAGTCCGCCGGCTGCGCTTGGCCCGGCGCGCTGGCGGCGATGCGCAGCCAGTTCTTTGCCATGTCGTTGCCGGCCTGCGCGATGGACGCGACGAAGCCTTCGGGAGACTGTGGGGAATTCAAGGGCGAGTATTTTGCACTGCACAAACTGACCGGTCAAACACCTGCTGAAGGCCCTTTATTGGCCGTTGCTGACCAGTACCCTGACCAGGGCGATAACCGCGACGCCGGCTGCGATCAGCACGGCCTGCGCCGCGGTGGCGCGCAGTTCCGGCCGCTTGTGCAGGCCCGGGATCAAGTCGGCCACCGCAACGTAGATCATGCTTGCGGCGACGATGCCGAGCAGCGTCGGCTCCCAGTTGTCGAATCCGGACAACGTGAAATAGCCCAGCACGCCGCCCAGCAGCGTGCCTGCCGAGGACAGCAGATTCATGGCGAAGGCCTTGGTCTTCGAATAGCCCGAATGCAGCAGCACCAGGAAGTCGCCCACTTCCTGCGGGATCTCATGCGCCACGATGGCGATCGCCGTGATCAGGCCGAGCTCCGGGCTCTGCAGGAACGCGGCGGCGATCAGCACGCCATCGACGAAATTGTGCACGGTATCGCCGACCACGATCAGCAGGCCGGCGCGCGCGTGTTCGTGGTGGTGGCTGGGCTCGGCGCCGGCCTCGTGCTCGTGCGAGTGACGCCACAGCAGCAACTTCTCCAGCAGGAAGAAGCCGAGGATGCCGCCGAGGATCGCGCTCGCCGCCTGGTGCGGCTCGCCCTCCTCGAAGGCGTGCGGGATCACCTCGAGAAAAGCCGCGCCGAGCAGCGTTCCGATGGCGAAGGACACCAGCATCGGCACCCAGGAGGCGCGCAGAATCAGCGCGAAGGCGGCGGCGCCCACGGACAGCAGCCCGCCGGCGAGGCTCGCCAGGATGATCCAGGTCAGGGTCATGGGGAGCGCGATTCTAACCAGACGTAGGCCGCGATGCGCTCTCGCGTGCCGTCGCGACGGAAGGACGGAAAGCGTTGCGGCTCCGAGTAGGTGCAGAATCCGCCACCATAGACGCGCGTCACGCCGCGCGCCGCGAGCCGTTGGCGCGCCACCGTGTAGAGGTCGAGCAGCCAGTGACCGGGCCGGCTGCGCACGAAGGCCGCTGCGGCCTGCGCGTCGCGCGCGAGATACGCGGCATGTACTTCCTCGCCCACCTCGTAGGCCTTGGGCCCGATCGCCGGCCCGAGCCAAGCCATCAGCGTGCGCGGCGGGACTCGCATGGCATCCACCGTAGCTTCGATGACGCCGTTGCACAGTCCGCGCCAACCGGCATGCGCGGCACCAACCGCGCTGCCTGTGTCGTCGGCCAGCAGCACCGGCATGCAATCGGCGGCTTTCACCGCGCACACCACGCCCGGGACGTTGGCAAACGATGCGTCGGCTTGCACTTCGCCGGACGATTGCCCGGCATCCACGACCTGCGTTCCGTGCACCTGCCGCAGCCAGACCGGTGCGGCCGGCAGCAGCGGGTCGCCCTCGCCGCGCGTGCTCACCAGAGCGCGCACGCGTGCCGGCGCCGGCCAGTCGGGCACGATCACCGGCGCAGGCCCTTCAGCAGGCGCTGGAAATCTGCCGGCGGCTCCGCGTGCCAGGTTACGGTCTTGCCGGTGCGCGGGTGCACGAGGGACAACTCGACCGCGTGCAGCGCCTGGCGCCCGAAGGCGAGGCCGTGGCGCGTGCCGCGCCGGTACACGCCATCGCCGACGATCGGGTGGCGGATGTGCTGGAAATGCACGCGGATCTGGTGCGTGCGCCCGCTCTCCAGCCGGCATTCGACCAGGGCCGCGTGGCCGTAGCGCTCGAGCACGCGGTAGCGGGTCAGCGCGTCCTTGCCGCGCCGCGTGACTGCCATCCGCGTGCGCGCGCGCGTATCGCGGCCCACCGGCGCGTCGATCAGGCCGCTCGTCGGCGGGTCGCCCTGCACCACGGCGAGGTACACGCGGCGCATGCTGCGGCTCTCCAATTGGCGCACCAGGCTCACCTGCGCCTCGACGGTCTTCGCCACCACCAGCAGCCCGCTGGTGTCCTTGTCCAGGCGGTGCACGATGCCCGCGCGCGGCACGCCCGACAGCGCCGGCAAATGCGCCAGCAGCCCGTTCATCAGCGTGCGATCCGGCACGCCCGCGCCAGGATGCACCACCAGCCCGGCCGGCTTGTTGATGATGATCAGTTCGGCATCCTCGTGCACGATGGCGAGCGGCATGCGCTGCGCGCGCGGCGCTGCGTCCGGCGCCGCGGGCGGCGCGAGGTCGACGCGCTCGCCGCCGCGCACCGCCTGGCTGGCCTGGCCGCGCGCGCCGTCGAGGCGGATGTGGCCCCCGGCGAGCCAGATCTGCAGGCGGTTGCGCGAATACTGCGGGAACATGCGCGCCAGCGCCTGGTCCAGGCGCAGGCCGCCGAACTCGCGCGGCACCTGCGCGTTCATCGGCGCGATGAAGCTCGCATCCCAATCGGCGTTTGCGCTCTCGCTGTCGCTATAATCGCGGCCCATGCGTCCAAGTGTACTGACTCTGCTTGCCGCCGTCGCCGCGAGCGCGCTGCTCGCGGCCTGCGCCGGGACGGGCGATCAGGCCGACGAGACCGCGGGCTGGTCGGCGCAACGCCTGTATGGCGAGGCGCGCGATGCGCAGAACTCCAAAGACTGGACCAAGGCGGTGAAGTACCTGGAGAAACTCGAGGCGCGCTTTCCCTACGGCCGCTACGCCCAGCAGGCGCAGCTCGAGATCGCCTATGCGCAATGGAAGGCGGACGAGCGCGCCGCTTCGATCGCGGCGACCGACCGCTTCATCAAGCTCTACCCGAACCACGCCAATGCCGACTACGCGTACTACCTCAAGGGGCTGGTCAATTTTACCGAGCGCGAAGGCCTGATGGCGACCTTCGCCGATTCGGACATGTCCGAGCGCGACCCCAAGGCGGCGCTCGAGGCCTACGGCGCGTTCAAGGAGGTGGTGACGCGCTTCCCCGAGTCCAAGTACGCGGCGGACTCCGCTGCGCGCATGCGTTACCTGATCAACTCGCTTGCCCAGCACAACGTGCACGTTGCGCGCTACTACCTGCGGCGTGGCGCCTACGTGGCGGCGGCCAACCGCGCACAGTACGCCATGGTGACCTATCCAAACGCGCCGGCCATGGAGGAAGCACTGTTCATCATGATCCAAGCCTACGACCGGCTGCAGCTGAACGACCTGCGCGACGACGCCGACCGCGTGATGCGCAAGAACTTCCCGGACAGCCGCTACTACAAGGGCCCGATCCGGCGCGACGTGTCCTGGTGGAAGCTGTGGGACCCGGATTGGTAGCAGGGAGGAGGGGTTTGGGCGCTACGCGCCCCAACCCCTCCTCCCC
>JANNTQ010000129.1:0-6704 GCA_031394435.1 Betaproteobacteria bacterium | reverse complement strand
GGCGCCGTAGTCGGTGGTGGAAAGGATGGCATAGGCGATGAAGGGTTTCGCCCCCGCGCCCACCACTACGTCCTCGGGGCGGATCGGCAGTCCCCCGCGCATCCCGGCCATGTACTTCGCGGCGGCCGCGCGCAGCTCGTCAATGCCGGCCGAGGGCGTATAGCCGTGCTTGCCGCCCTTGATCGCCCGGATCGCCGCCTCCTGCACGTTGTCCGGCGCCGGGAAGTCGGGTTGCCCGATGCAGAAGCTGACGATGTCCTTGCCCTGGCGCGCAAGCGCGTTCACCTCGGCGAGGACGACGAAGGCGTTTTCGGTGCCGAGGCTCTGCGCCCGGCGGCTGATGGCTGGCATGTGTTCCCCCTGAACGGCGCATTTTACAGTGCTACGATTCGGCCAAATGCTGGTCAACTGCGTCGCCTACCAGGACGGCAGGAAACTTGCCGAGATCACCAGGCACGAGATCAAGTCCTATGTCAGCCGGCCGGACTGCTTCGTCTGGGTGGCGCTGCGCGACACCGACGCCGCCGAGCTCGCCGAGATGCAGGAGGTATTCGACCTGCACGAGCTGGCGGTGGAGGACGCGCACCACGGCCACCAGCGGCCCAAGATCGAGGAGTACGGCGATTCGCTGTTCGCCGTGCTCAACACCATCGAGGTGGCGGGCGACGACCTTAAGGTCGGCGAGGTGGACGTGTTCGTCGGCAGGAACTACGTGCTATCGGTGCGGCAGCACTCCGAGCGCGGCTTTACGGACGTGCGCGCGCGCTGCGAGCGCGAGCCGGAGCTGCTGCGCCACGGCTCGGGCTACGTGCTTTACGCGCTGATGGACGCCATCGTCGACCGCTATGCCCCGGTGCTCGACGCGGTGGAGACCGAGCTCGAGGCGCGCGAGGAGCAGATCTTCTCCGGCAAGTCGCCGCGCCAGAACATCGAGGCGCTGTACTACGTGAAGCAGAAGCTGATGATCCTCAAGCACGCGGTGGCGCCGCTGGTCGAGGCCTCGGGGCGCCTCTACGGCGGCCGCGTGCCGCAAGTGTGCGCGGGGTTGGGCGAGTACTTCCGCGACGTCTACGACCACTTGTTCCGGCTCAACCAGTCGATCGACACCCTGCGCGACACGGTGACCACCGCCATCCAGGTGAACCTCGCCATGATTACCATCGGCGAGAGTGAGAACACCAAGCGCCTGGCGGCCTACGCCGCCCTGGTGGCGGTGCCCACCATGATCGCCGGCGTCTACGGCATGAACTTCGAGCAGATGCCCGAGCTCAAGTGGGCCTGGGGCTACCCCGCGACCATCGCCGTGATGCTCGCCATCGACGCCTACCTCTTCGTCCGCTTCCGCAAGTCCGGCTGGCTGTAGCTTGGGCCGCGGCCCAAGCTACAGAATCGCGGTCTTGACGGCGTCCTCGACGTTGTCGAGGAAGACGAAGTGGAGCTTCTCCTTCGCGTCGGCCGGGACGTCTTCGAGGTCCTTTTCGTTCCTCCTCGGCAGCATCACCGTGGTGATGCCCGCGCGCAGGGCGGCGAGGGTCTTTTCCTTCACCCCGCCGATCGGCAGTACGAGCCCGCGGAGCGAAATCTCGCCCGTCATCGCCACGTCCGGGCGGACCGGCTTGCCTTGCAGCAATGAGGTCAGCGCGAGGAACATCGCCACCCCCGCGCTCGGGCCGTCCTTCGGGGTCGCGCCCGCCGGCACGTGCACGTGGATGTCGGTCTTCTCCAGCGCGTCGCCGCTCCAGGTCTTGGCGAGCGTCAGCGCCGCCTGGGCGGACTCCTTCATCACCTCGCCGAGTTGACCGGTGAGGATCAGCTTGCCCGAGCCCGGCACCTTGGAAGCTTCGATGAACAGGATGTCCCCGCCCACCGGCGTCCAGGCCAAGCCGGTTGCCACGCCTGGCATCGAAGTGCGCAGCGCCACCTCGTTGTCGAACTTGCGCGCGCCGAGGGCGGCGTGCAGGTCCGCCGCGTCCACCGCGACCGACTGCGCGCTGCCTTCCGCGATCTGCATCGCGGCATGGCGCAACACCGAGCCGATCTCGCGCTCCAGGCTGCGCACGCCCGCCTCGCGCATGTAGCCGGCGATGATCTCGCGCAGCGCCGCGTCGCTGATCGACGCCTGCTGGGCCGTCAAACCATTGGCTTCGAGCTGCTTGTTCACCAGGTACTTGCGCGCGATCTGCAGTTTTTCCTCCTCCGTGTAGCCGGGCAGCTGGATGATCTCCATGCGGTCGCGTAGCGGCCCGGGGATCGTGTCGAGCATGTTCGCCGTGGCGATGAACATCACCCGCGACAGGTCGAAGTCCACGCCCAGGTAGTTGTCGCGGAATTTCGCGTTCTGCTCAGGGTCGAGCACTTCGAGCAGCGCCGAGGACGGGTCGCCATGGAAGCCGCCCGCGCCGAGCTTGTCGATCTCGTCGAGCATCAGCACGCCCGAGCGCGATTGCGCCCGCTTGAGCGCCTGGATGACGTTGCCCGGCAGCGCCCCGATGTAGGTGCGCCGATGGCCGCGGATCTCGGCTTCGTCGTGCAGCCCGCCGAGCGCCACGCGCTGGAACTTGCGCGCCGTCGCCTTGGCGATCGACTGGCCGAGCGAGGTCTTGCCGACCCCCGGCGGCCCGACGAAACACAGGATCGGGCTCTTGCCCTCGGGGTTGAGCTTCCTCACCGCCAGGTACTCGAGGATGCGGCGCTTCACCTTGTCGAGACCAAAATGGTCGTCGTCGAGCACCTTCCTCGCTGCGGCGATGTCTATGGACTTCTGCGGCTCCATCTTCCACGGCAGCTCGGCCATCGTTTCCAGCCAGGTGCGCAGCATCGACGCCTCGCCCGAGCCCTCGCCCATGCGCGAGAGGCGCTTGAACTCCTTCTTCGCGTGCTTGAAGGACTCCTCGGGCATGCCCGCGGCCTCGAGCGCCTTCTCCAGCCCTTCCAGCTCCGCCGCCGTGTCCCCGCCCTCGCCCAGCTCCTTCTGGATCTGGCGCATCTGCTCGCGCAGCACGTGCTCGCGCTGGCGCTCGTCGAATTCCTTCTTCGTCTTGTCGCCGATCTCCTTCGACAGGCGCAGCACGCCCACGCGCGCGCCAAGGTGCTCGAGTACCTTGTCCAGGCGCTGCTTCAGCTCGAATGCTTCGAGGATCGCCTGCTTTTCCTCGCTCGGCACATCGAGCAGGTTCGCCACCATGTCCGCGAGCTGCGAGGGCGAGTCGACGCCGTGCACCGCCGCCGCAAGCTCATCGGGCACATGCGGCAGCAGCTTAATCGCCTCGGCCGCCTGCGTCCTGAGTTGCAGGAAGCGCGCCTCGACCTCTTCGCCGGCGCCCGTGGCCTCGGGCACCCACACCACACGCGCGACGAGAAACGGCCAGCCTTCGAGGAATTCGGCGATGCGGAAGCGCTGCTCGCCCTGCACGGCGAGGTGGTGCGCGCCTTCGCTGGAAGGCATGTAGCGCACGATCTCGCCCGCCGTGCCGACGCGGTACAGGTCGTCCGGGCCGATGGAGTCGGACTTGGGGTCGCGCTGCTGGACGAAACCGACCTTGCGCGACTGGCGCACCGCCTCGTTTACCGCGGCGATGGACGAGCTGCGCCCGACCGCGACCGGCGAGATCACGCCCGGGAACAGCACGGCGTTCCTCATCGGCACGAGGATCAGCGCGTCATCGGGCAGCGGGCGCGCGGCGAGCGAAGTCGAGCGGCCGCGCCGGCCAGGCTTGTCGCTAGCGCCGGTCTGGCTGCCCTCCAGGGCAACTTGCTTCCAGTTCCAGAAGTTCATGGCAGTCAGGTGCGGGCGAATTCCAGGGAATCAAGCGGGCGCGAATCCCACAAATCCACTGGGGTCATGCACCATCCTTGTCTGCTATCTTTGGGCCATGGCCGGGTTGGAGGAACGATTGCGGGCGCTCGACGCCGGCGCGCTGCAAGGCATGCGCCGCGGCATAGAGAAGGAATCGCTGCGCACGCGGCCGGACGGAGCGCTCGCGCTGACGCCGCACGCTGCCGCGCTCGGCTCGGCCCTCGCCCACCCGCACATCACCACCGACTTCAGCGAGTCGCAGCTGGAGCTCATCACTGGCGTGCACCCGAGCGCCGAGGCCTGCCTGGAAGAGCTGACGCGTATCCATCAATTCGTTTATCGCGCCATCGGCGACGAGCTGATGTGGGCGGGCAGCATGCCCTGCGGGCTGCCGGCCGAAGACCAGATCCCCATCGGGCGCTATGGCACGTCGAATATCGGGCGCGCGAAGACGGTGTACCGCAACGGCCTTTCCTGGCGCTACGGCCGGCGCATGCAGGCGATTTCCGGCATCCATTACAACTGGTCGATGCCGGGCCTGGGCAACGCAGAGTACTTCTCGCTGATACGCAATTTCCGGCGTCACGGCTGGCTGCTGTTCTATCTGTTCGGCGCTTCGCCCGCGGTGTGTTCGAGCTTCGTCGCCGGGCGGGCGCACCCGCTCAAGGAACTTCGCCCCGGCACCATGCACCTGCCGCACGCCACGTCGCTGCGCATGGGGCGGCTGGGCTACCAGAGCGACGCGCAATCCTCGCTGGTGGTGAGCTGCAACGACCTTCTCGCCTACGGCAAGACGCTGCAGCAGGGCCTCACGCAGGTCTATCCGCCGTACGAGAAAATCGGCATCCGCGAGCCCGGCAAGCTGGGCGACGGCGCCGAGACCTACCGGCAGATGTCGACCACGCTGCTGCAGATCGAGAACGAGTTCTACGGCAAGATCCGGCCCAAGCGCCGCATCCGGCCCGGCGAGCGCCCGCTGCATGCGCTGCGCGAGCGCGGCGTGGAATACGTCGAGGTACGCCTGATGGACCTCGACCCGTTCGTGCCGGCAGGGATCACGCTGCCGGTGATGAGGTTCCTCGACGTGTTCCTGCTGCACTGCCTGCTCTGCGACAGCCCGCCCGACAATCCCGAGGAGATCGCCGGCGTGGCGCGCAACCAGGAAACCGTGGCCGCGCGCGGTCGCGAGCCAGGGCTCAAGCTGGGATGCTTTCCCGGCGACAAGGGCCTCAAGGCCTGGGGCGAGCAACTGCTCGCCGAATGCGCGCCGTTGGCGGCCGCCGTGGACGTCGCGCTCGGCGGCAGCGCCTACCGCGACGCGCACGCGCAACAACTGGCGGTGCTGCGCGACCCGTCGCTTGCGCCCTCCGCGCGCGCGCTGATCGAGATGCAGCGCAGCTACCAGGGTTCCTACACCGACTTCACCTGCGACCTGTCGCGCCGGCACCGCGCGGCGCTGATGCAGATGCCATTCCCCAAGGCCGAGGAGGAGCGCTTCGCGCGCCTCGCCGCCGAGTCCCTCGAGAAGCAAAAGCAGATCGAGGCCGGTGACACGCTGCCCTTCGAGGAATACCGCAAGAAGTACCTGGCCGTGGCGCGGCTGAGAATCTGACATATTTGAGGTGGAGTTGCTCGCAATCGAGCAATAGTTCCGGCTAGCGCGCCCGCGCTTGCGTTAAGCTTTGCGCCGTAGGGGGCAACTCTAAGAAATAGGAAGGGGTGCCCTATGGCGGATTCTCCGTTCTGGGTGATCTGGCCAGGCAACGCAGCGCTCTCCGCGCTGGTTTGGTTCTTGGTTGCGATGCCGTTCCTGTACGCCGCGCGCAAGCCGGTGCACGAGTTGCTGCGCGCCGTAGGCCTGCTGGCCGGCGGGCCGCTGCGCATGGGCTCGCGCTGGCTGCTTGCCGCCGCGCGCGAGATGCGCGAGCGCAACAAGCAGGTGCTGCTCGCGCACGGGCGCGAGGAGGCCGAGCAGCAGATCGCGCGCGAATTCGAGCGCGTGGCGCTGCTGGTGAAGCGCGACCTCGAGGGCTACCCCGCCCTGCAGCGGCGTTTGCTCGACGAGATCACGCGCGTCGAGGAGGACTACAAGAAGTGCGGCGAGGTGCCGCCGCCGCCGCCCGAGTGGGTGGAAGCCGTTGCCGCCGTGGCCAAGGTCAAGTCCAACGGCAACGAGCTGGTGGTCAAGATCCTCGAGGAAATAAATCGGTCGATCAAGGTCATTCACGACAAGACGCTCGGCGAGTACCGGCGCGCCTACGAGGAGCGCCACAAGATCCTCGACGGCTTCATGCCGTTCTGGCGATCCCTCGACAAGACCCTCGCGCAGGCCGACCGCAAGATGACCAACCTCGCCGACCGCGCGGCCGCCATCGATGCGCAGATGGAGCGCTTCGAGCAGATCGCGAAGAAGACCGACCGGGCGGAGCACGCCCTGACGGTGTCGGCGCTGAGCCAGTTCTTCATCGCCAGCCTGGTGCTCGCCATCGCCGCCGGCGGCGCGCTGATCAACTTCAAGCTGATCGCGCTGCCGATGTCCGAGATGGTGGGCGCGGGGGATTACCTCACCGCCACCCTTCGCACTTCGGAAGTCGCCGCGCTGGTGATCATCTTCGTCGAAGCGACCATGGGACTGTTCCTTATGGAGACGCTGAGGATCACCCACCTGTTCCCGAAGATCCACGGCCTGGGCGACCAGATGCGCACGCGCATGATGTGGATCGCCTTCGTCCTGCTGGTGACCCTGGCGGGGATCGAGGCGGCCCTTGCGCTGATGCGCGACATGCTGATCGCGGACAAGCAGGCGCTGCTGCAGTCGCTTGCCGCGGCGCAGGCCGCGGCGGCCTCGGACACCTGGCTCTCGCGCATCCCCACCATCGGCCAGATGCTGCTCGGCTTCATCCTGCCC
>JANNTQ010000115.1:0-5447 GCA_031394435.1 Betaproteobacteria bacterium | reverse complement strand
CTCGGTTCACTGATTTACAAAGACAACGTGCCTGCCGAGGATGCGCTGCTCGTCGAGCGGCTCGAGGCCGCGGGCGCCATCACGCTGGGGAAAACCAACACGCCGGAATTCGGCGCCGGTAGCAACACCTTCAACAAAGTGTTCGGCGCGACGCGCAATCCTTACGACCTGAGCAAGACCGCTGGCGGCTCGTCCGGCGGCGCCGCCGCCGCGGTGGCCTGCGGCATGCTGCCCTTCGCCGACGGCTCGGACCTTGCCGCGAGCCTGCGCAATCCGGGCAACTACTGCAACGTGGTCGGCTTCAGGCCGACGCCAGGCCGCGTACCCACCTATCCGGCGGCGAACGCCTGGGACTCCCAGCCGGTGCTCGGGCCGATCGCGCGCACGGTGGAGGACGCGGCGTTCCTTCTTTCCGCGATGGCGGGGCCGGATCGGCGCGCGCCGTTGTCCATCAGCGAGCCGGGCAGCCTGTTCAATCGTTCCCTGAAGCGATCGTTCAAGAAGGTTCGCGTCGCCTGGACGCGCGACTTCGGCGGCCTGCCGGTGGAGCCGGCCGTCACGAAAGTCCTCGAACAGCAGCGCAAGGTGTTCGAGTCGCTCGGCTGCGTGGTCGAGGAGGCCCGCCCGGATTTCACCGGCGCCACGGAAGCCTTTGAGACGCTGCGCGCAGTGTCTTTCGCCCTGCGCTACGCGCCGCTGCTGAAAACGCACCGCGCATTGCTCAAGGACACCGTGATCTGGAACATCGAGCAGGGCCTCGCGCTCGACGGCGGGAAGATCGGGCGCGCCGAGGTACAGTGCACCGAGCTTTACCATCGCATGCGCAGGTTCCTAGAGAAGTACGAGTTCCTGCTCGCGCCTGTCAACCAGTTACCGCCGTTTCCGGTGGACACGGAGTACCCGACCGAAATTGCGGGCGTGAAGCTCGGCAACTATCTCGACTGGATGAAGAGCTGCTACTACGTGACCATCACCAGCCACCCGGCGATCTCGGTGCCGGCGGGCTTCACGCGTGAAGGATTGCCGGTGGGATTGCAGATCGTCGGCCGCTATCGCGACGACTTCGGCGTGCTGCAACTCGCGCATGCTTTCGAGCAGGCGACTGAAGTCTGGAAGCGTCGGCCACCGCTCGCGGTGCAGGACTGGCAGACTGCTTCATGAGTACCGGAGGCAACGATGATTGTCACCGATTGGCAGGGGCGGCATGGTCTTTCAGCCTCCGATTACCAGAATCAGTTCGATCTGCTGGATTCGCAAGGCTATCGACTGGTCAAGGTGTCGGGCTACTGCCAGGCTTACCAGGCTCGATATGCGGGCATCTGGTACAAGCGGGGCGGAAATCGGTGGCAGGCCAGGCATGGGATTTCCGCCGCCGCGTACCAGCAGGCGGTCACCGATTTGCAGGGGGCCGGATTTCGGCCAACCTTCGTGTCGGCATTCAGTCTCGGCGGCGTCGCGCTATTTTCCGCGATCTGGGAACAGGAGCAAGGCTTGCCGTGGATTGCCCGGCACGACCTCACATCGGCTGCGTATCAGCAGCTATTCAACGACCTCTCGGGACAAGGATGGCGGTTGCGCTGCGTGTCGGGATACGACGTGGGAGGCAACGCCCGCTACGCTTGCATTTGGGACCGATACGCCGGACCGGCGTGGATGGCGCGACATGGATTGGATGCCGCCGCGCATCAGCAAGCATTCACCCAGCTCAGTGACCAGGGCTACCGCCTGATTCAGGCGGCAGGGTACCCAGTCGGGGGGACATCTTTATTCGCCTCCGTCTGGGAGAAATCACCAGGCCATGGCTGGAAGGCACGGCACGGGGTCACGGCTGCGGATTATCAGCACGAGTTCAACGACGCGGCCGCCCACGGCTTCCGGCTCGCGGATGTTAGTGGGTACGGCTTCGGGTTGTCCGCAGCGTTCACCACCATCTGGGAGCGGGCCTCGGCCGACAGCCCTGGTGCAGACGCTGTAAGTGCGAAGGTGATTCCGCTCATGCAGCAATGGGCGGTACCCGGGTTGTCGCTTGCGGTCGCCCGGTCAGGCAACGTGATCGCCAGCCGGTATTTTGGCTACGCGAACCCCATTACCCGCGAGATCGCCACTTCCGTCACGCGATACCGGATCGCCAGCGTCAGCAAGCCAATCACTGCGGCGGCCATCTTCCGGTTGATCGAGCAGAACAAGCTCGCGCTGACGGACAGGATCTTCGGCGCCGGGGCGCAGCTGGGCACGATCTACGGAACGACGCCCTACGGGCCGAACATCCAGAACATCACTCTGCAGCACCTGCTCGAGCACGCGTCCGGCGGGTGGCCGAGCGACGGAAACGATCCGATGGTCCAACAGCCAAACCTGAGCGCAGGTGCCCTGATCTCGTGGGCCTTGGACCATCAGCCGCTCCTGGATACGCCTGGCTATGCCTATCGGTACTCGAACTTCGGCTACTGCGTGCTCGGACGGGTCATCGAAACGGTCACGGGGCAGATTTACGCGGACGCCGTGCAGCAGCTGATCCTAGCGCCCTGCGGAATAACGGACATGGCGATCGCCGGAAACACCGCGGCGGAGCGTCGCTTCCCCGAGGCCGTGTACACCGGCGTCAATCTCGAGGCCCCGTATGAGCAGCCGGTCCACAGGATGGATTCGAATGGCGGGTGGATCGCTACGCCCGGCGATCTGCTCCGGTTCCTGCTGCGGGTGGATGGATTCGCAAACCCACCGGACATTCTGCAAACCGCGACCGTGACTGCCATGACGACGCCATCAGCAGCAAATGCCGGCTACTCCCGGGGATGGTCCGTAAACACCGCAGGGACCCGCTGGCACAATGGCCTCTTCCCAGGGTCGTGGTCAATCATTGTCGGCACGGCAAGCCAACACGAGTGGGCGGTCCTCTGCAATACGGGCGACACAGTGAACCAGCAACTGGGGGCGGAACTCGACGCGCTCATGTGGCAGGTGGACGCAGTGGTTTGATCCCATGTCCTGGCTGATGGCCGCGGTCTACGACCGCTTCACGCGCGTGAGCAACGAGGCCTGCCTCGATCTGTGGCGCGCAGAGCTGCTGCGCGATCTCTCGGGCGTAGTGCTTGAAGTAGGCGCCGGAACCGGTGCCACCCTGCCCCACTACCCCAAAATGGTAACGCGGCTGGTGCTCTGTGAGCCCGACCCCCACATGCGGCGAAAACTGCAGGCAAAGCGCGATGTCATGGGAGCGAAGCACGTCGAGATTTCAGACGCCTCGCTCGCAGCCCTGCCCGCAGCCCCGGCCTCGCTCGACGCGGTGGTGTGTTCGCTGGTGCTTTGCTCGGTCCCCGATCAGCAAACCGCGCTCAAGGAGATTCAGCGCGTGCTCAAGGCCGGGGGAAAGCTGGTATTCCTCGAGCACGTCGCCGCCGACGGCAAGCCGAACCGACTGAAATGGCAGCGCCGCAT
Organism: Betaproteobacteria bacterium; assembly: GCA_031394435.1. Lineage (GTDB taxonomy): Bacteria > Pseudomonadota > Gammaproteobacteria > Burkholderiales > SG8-39 > JAABQT01. The sequence goes on along the minus strand of JANNTQ010000115.1, from coordinate 2,009 downwards.
CGAGCCAATCTGGAAACACCTGATGGGCAACTGCCACCTCACGCGCCGCACCGAAGCCGCGATCACGGCCGCGGGATTCACGATCGAGCGCGTCGAGCGCGAGAGCATCCGCAAGGCCCTGCCGATCGTGCGACCCAGCATCCGCGGGGTCGCACGCAAAAGCGGCTAGCTCAGTCGGCGTACACGCCTGCCTTCTTGATCAGCGGGCCCCACTTCTCTATCTCCGCTTTCAGGTGCGCGCGCAGCGCCGCCGGCGTCGCCTTGTCGAGCGCGATCGGATCGGTGCCCAAATCGTTGAAGCGCGTCTTCACCACCGGGTCCTTCAGCGCCGCCTGCAGCGAGGACACCAGCTTGTCGATCACCGGTTTCGGCGTGCCTTTCGGCGCGTACATGCCGTGCCACACGCCGACCTCGAAGCCCTTCAGGCCCTGCTCGTCGAGCGTGGGCACGTCGGGCAGCGAGGCGACGCGCTTCTTCGTGGTCACGCCGTAGACCTTGATCTTGCCGCCGCGGATCTGGCCGGTGGTGTTTGTGGTCTGGTCGCACATGAAATCCACCTGTCCGCCGAGCAGGTCGTTCATCGCCGGGCCCGTGCCCTTGTAGGCGATGGTCGTCAAGTCGGTCCCGATCGCGCTCATGAACAGCATGCCGCACAGGTGCGAGGCGGCGCCCAGGCCTGCGTTGGCGTAGTTGATCTTCGCCTTGTTGGCTTTCACGTAGGCGAGAAATTCCTTGAAGTCCTTGGCCGGGAAGTCGGCGCGCGCCACCAGCGTCATCGGCACGTCGTTGATCAGGCCGATCGGCTCGAGGTCCTCCATCGGCTTGAATGGCAGCGTGCGATAGAGCGCCGGCGCGGTGGCCATGCCGATGTGGTAGATCAGCGTGGTGTAGCCGTCGGGCGCGGCCTTGGCGACCGAGTTCACGCCGATCGTGCCGCCGGCGCCGACCTTGTTCTCCACGAGCAGTGTCTGTCCCATGGGTTTCTGCATGGCCTGCGCCATGACGCGCGCCACCGTGTCGGTGGGCCCGCCCGCGGAAAAAGGCACCACAATAGTGACGGGTTTGTTGGGGTACTGGGCAACAGCGCCGCTCGCGAGCGCGAGCATGCCGGCCGCTAAGAAGGTTCTGGCTGACATGGCGTTTCCTTGGTGGGAGATGTTCTGGCGCGCCCGGCGGGATTCGAACCCACGACCCTTGGCTTCGGAGGCCAATACTCTGATCCGCTGAGCTACGGGCGCTTTCAAGTTAAAATCATACCTTTATCCCCGGCCCCCGGCCACGCGCGGCGGCGCCCCCCACGGCGTGAACCTGCTCTTCATCATCGATCCGCTGGATTCGCTCAAGGCGTACAAGGACACCACCGTCGCCATGATGCGCGCCGCGCAGCGCCGCGGCCACGCGGTTCTGGTGTGCGGCCAGGAAGCCCTCTCCTGGCGCGGCGGCGCGGTGATGGCGCAGGCGACGCGCATCGCGCTCACCGATAACGACGAGGACTGGTACCGCAGCGACGGCCGCGAGCGGCGCGACTTGAGCTCCTGCGATGCGGTACTGATGCGCAAGGACCCGCCCTTCGACATCGAGTACGTGGCGAGCACCTGGCTCCTGTCGGAGGCCGAGCGCCAGGGCGCCAGGGTGTTCAACGCGCCGCGCGCGCTGCGCGACCACAACGAGAAATTCGCCATCGCCGAGTTTCCGGAGTTCACCGTGCCCTCGCTGGTGACGCGCGACATGGACCAGCTGCAGGCGTTCGTCGAAGAGCAGCGCGACACGATCCTCAAGAGCCTGGACGGCATGGGCGGCGCCGGTATCTTTCGCGTGCGCGCCAGCGACCCCAACCGCAATGCCATCGTCGAAACAGTGGCCGGGCTCGGCGCGCGCAGCGTCATGGTGCAGCGCTACATTCCCGAGGTCGCCAAGGGCGACAAGCGCGTGCTGCTGATCGACGGCAAGCCGGTGCCGCATTGCCTCGCGCGATTGGCCAAGCCCGGCGAGACGCGCGCCAACCTCGC
>JANNTQ010000110.1:0-7110 GCA_031394435.1 Betaproteobacteria bacterium | reverse complement strand
CGAGCTTTTCCGGATCCACCGGACGCGCCTGCGCGTTGCCCGCTCCGACCGGCGCCATGCCCACCACGTGGTTGGTCCGGATCTCGACGCCTTCCGCCTTCATCTGCTCGACACGGCGGTCGATCAGCCACTTTTCCATCTTGAAGTCGGGAATGCCGTAGCGCAGCAGGCCGCCGGGGCGATCATTCTTCTCGTAGAGCGTGACGGCGTGGCCGGCGCGCGCCAACTGCTGCGCACAGGCCATGCCGGCGGGTCCGGAGCCGATCACGGCGACCTTCTTTCCGGTTTTCTGATCGGGAAGCTGGGGGACAACCCAACCCGCTTCCCAGGCCCGGTCGACGATCGCGTGCTCGATCGACTTGATGCCGACCGGATCGTCGTTGATGCGCAGCACGCAGGCTTCCTCGCACGGCGCGGGGCAGACGCGCCCGGTGAACTCCGGAAAATTGTTGGTGGAGTGCAGCGTGTCGATCGCCGCTTTCCAGTCCTGGCGGTACACCAGGTCGTTCCAGTCGGGGATGATGTTCGCGACCGGGCAGCCTGACATGCAGAACGGCGTGCCGCAGTCCATGCAGCGCGCCCCCTGGATCTTCGCCTCCTCATCGCTGAGGTGCAGCACGAATTCGCGGTAGTGCTTCTTGCGCGCCTGCGGCGCCTCCGCGGCCTCGGCCAGGCGCTCGTACTCCAGGAAACCCGTGATCTTGCCCACTTAGGCGGCGACTTTCTTCTGCACCGCCGCAAGCTCGGCCAGTGCGCGCCGGTACTCCTTGGGGAACACCTTCACGAAACGCCCGCGGAACTCCACCCACCTGGACAGGATTTCCTGCGCCCGCTTCGAGCCGGTGTAGCGCGCATGGGCCTCGATCAGGCGCTTCACGGACGCTTCGTCCTCCGACTCGGGAGCGAGCGGCTCGAGATCGACCATTGAAACGTTGCAGCGCTTCGCGAAATCGCCCTCGAGGTCCAGCACGTAAGCGAAGCCGCCCGACATGCCGGCGGCGAAATTGCGCCCTGTCGTACCCAACACGACCACGGCGCCCCCGGTCATGTACTCACAACCGTGGTCGCCGACGCCTTCGACCACCGCGCTCGCGCCGGAATTCCTGACCGCAAAGCGCTCGCCGGAGACGCCCCGGAAATACGCTTCGCCCGCGATTGCTCCGTACAGCACCACGTTGCCGGTGATGATGTTCTCGGTGGGCTCGCCGCGGAACTTGGGCGAGGGCTGCACCGAGATGCGGCCGCCGGAAAGCCCCTTGCCGCAGTAGTCGTTGGTGTCGCCCACCAGCTCCAGGGTGATGCCGCGCGCGAGAAACGCGCCAAAACTCTGTCCCGCCGAGCCGGCGAAGCGCACGTGGATCGTGTCCCCGGGAAGTCCCTCGTGGCCGTAGCGTCGCGCGATCTCGTGCGACAGCATGGTGCCGACGGTGCGGTTGATGTTGCGGATCGGCATGTCGATCGACACCTTCTCGCCGCGCTCGAGCGCGGGTTGCGCAAGCTCGATGAGCCGGTTGTCGAGCGCCTTGTCCAGGCCGTGGTCCTGCGTTTCGCGGTGGTAACGCGCCACCGTGTCGGGCATCTGCGGAAGGTGGAAAATGCGCGAGAAATCAAGCCCTTTCGCTTTCCAGTGCCCGATGCCCTTCTTCGTGTCGAGCAGGTCGGCGCGGCCGATCAGGTCTTCGAATTTCCGGATCCCCAGCTGCGCCATCAACTCGCGCGCCTCCTCGGCGACGTAGAACATGTAGTTGACGACGTACTCGGGCTTGCCCGAGAACTTCCTGCGCAGCACGGGGTCCTGGGTGGCGACGCCCACCGGGCAGGTGTTGAGGTGGCACTTGCGCATCAGAATGCAGCCCTGCACTACCAGAGGCGCGGTGGCGAAGCCGAATTCGTCGGCGCCGAGCATTGCGCCGACCACCACGTCGCGCCCGGTCTTCAACTGGCCGTCAACCTGAACAGCAATTCTTCCTCTTAATCTATTCAAAACTAATGTTTGCTGCGTTTCCGCGAGACCGAGCTCCCACGGCGTGCCGGCATGCTTGATCGAGCTCCAGGGCGAGGCGCCCGTGCCGCCATCGTGGCCCGAAATCGTGACGTGGTCCGACTTGGCCTTGGAGACGCCCGCCGCGACGGTGCCGACGCCGACCTCGGACACCAGCTTTACCGAGATCGAAGCTTTCGGGTTGGCGTTCTTCAGATCGTGGATCAGCTGCGCCAAGTCCTCGATCGAATAGATGTCATGGTGCGGCGGCGGGCTGATCAGCTCGACCCCGGGCGTCGAGTAGCGCAGCTCGGCGATGTACTCGGACACCTTCTTGCCGGGCAGCTGCCCGCCTTCGCCGGGCTTCGCGCCCTGCGCCATCTTGATCTGGATCTGCTCGGCGCTCGCCAGGTACTCGGCGGTGACGCCGAAGCGGCCCGAAGCCACCTGCTTGATCTTCGACTTCAGCATGTCGCCTGCACGCAACTCGATGTCCTTTTCCACCCGGCCGGCGCCCAGGCGCGAGCGCAGGGTCTCGCCCGCCTTCACCGGCGCATAGCGGCGGCGATCCTCGCCGCCTTCGCCGGTGTTCGACTTGCCGCCGATGCGGTTCATGGCGATGGCAAGCGAGGTGTGCGCCTCGGTCGAGATCGAGCCCAGGGACATGGCGCCGGTGGCGAAGCGCTTGACGATCTCGGCGGCGGGCTCGACTTCCTCGAGCGGCACCGGCTTGACGGCGTCGAAGCGGAACTCGAACAGGCCGCGGAAAGTCATGTGCCGCGCGGACTGGTCATTGATGAGCTGCGCATACTCCTTGTAGGTCGCGTACGACTGCTGGCGCGTCGCGTGCTGCAGCTTGGCGATCGCATCCGGCGTCCACATGTGCTCCTCGCCGCGCACGCGCCAGGCATACTCGCCGCCCGCGTCGAGTGCGATCCGGAGCACCGGGTCGCGCTCGTCGAAGGCCGAGCGATGGATGCGGATCGCCTCTTCGGCGAGCTCATACACGCCGATGCCGCCGACGTTCGAGGTGGTTCCGGTGAAGTACTTGTCGACCAGCGAACGCGCCAGCCCCACGGCCTCGAAAATCTGCGCCCCGGTGTAGGACATGTAGGTGGAGATGCCCATCTTGGACATCACCTTCTTCAGTCCCTTGCCAATCGCCTTGACGTAGTTCTTGATCGCCTTCCTGCCGTCGATGTCGCCTGCCAGCTTGCCCTGCGCCGCAAGGTCGAGCAGCGTTTCGAGCGCGAGGTAGGGATGCACCGCCTCGGCGCCGAATCCGCCGAGCAGCGCGAAGTGGTGCACTTCCCGCGCCGAGCCGGTCTCAACCACCAGGCCGGTCGAGGTGCGCAGGCCCTTGGCGACCAGGTGCTGGTGGATCGCCGAGAGCGCGAGCAGCGCCGGGATCGCGACACGCTCGCGGTCGACCTTGCGGTCGGAAATGATGATGATCGAGGTGCCCGCGCGCACCGCATCCTCGGCCTGCGCCGCAAGCGAAGCGAGGCTCGCCTCGATCGCCGCCTTGCCCCAGGCCAGCGGATAGGTAATGTCGAGCTCGCAGGCCTGGAACTTGCCCTGCGTGTAGCGCTCGATATGGCGCACTTTCTCCATCTCGAAAAAATCCAGCACCGGCTGGCTGACTTCGAGCCGCAGCGGCGGGTTCATCTCGTCGATGCCGAGCAGGTTCGGCTTCGGCCCGATGAACGACACCAGCGAGGTGACCAGTTCCTCGCGGATCGGGTCGATCGGCGGGTTGGTGACCTGGGCGAACAGCTGCTTGAAATAGTGGTAAAGCGTCTTGTTCTTGTCCGAGAGCACCGCCAGCGGCGAGTCGTTGCCCATCGAGCCGATCGGCTCCTCGCCCGCCTGCGCCATCGGTGTCATCAGGAACTTGACGTCCTCCTGGGTGTAGGCGAATGCCTGCAGGCGGTCGAGCAGCGCGACGGCGGAGCGCTCGGGCTGTTGCCGGTCGCTTTCCACCTCGTCCAGCTTGACGCGGATGCGCTCGATCCATTCGGCGTAGGGCCGCACATGCGCCAGCGTGTCCTTCAGCTCCTTGTCGTCGACGATGCGGCCCTTCTCCAGGTCGACGAGGAACATCTTGCCGGGCTGCAGGCGCCATTTCTTGACGATCCTGTCCTCGGGCACCGGCAGGCAGCCGCACTCGGAGCCCATGATCACCAGGTCGTCGGAGGTCACGATGTAGCGCGAGGGCCGCAGGCCGTTGCGGTCGAGCGTGGCGCCGATCAGGCGTCCGTCGGTGAAGGCGATCGAGGCGGGGCCATCCCAGGGCTCCATCATCGCCGCGTGGTATTCGTAGAACGCGCGCCGCGCCGGATCCATCAGGCTGTGGTTCTCCCAGGCCTCCGGGATCATCATCATCATCGCGTGCGCCACCGAATAGCCGCCCATCACCAGCAGCTCGAGGGCGTTGTCGAACGACGCGGAGTCCGATTGCCCGTCGTAGATCAGCGGCCAGATCTTGGCCAGGTCGTCCCCCAGCACCGGGCTGGATATCGCTCCCTGGCGCGCGCGGATCCAGTTGACGTTGCCGCGCACCGTGTTGATCTCGCCGTTGTGCGCGATCATGCGGAACGGATGCGCGAGGTCCCATGACGGAAAGGTATTCGTCGAGAAGCGCTGATGAATCAGCGCCAGCGCCGACTCGGCGCGCACATCCTTGAGATCAAGGTAGTACTCGCCGACCTGGTTGGCGAGCAGCATGCCCTTGTAGATGACGGTGCGCGCCGACATCGACGGCACGTAGAACTCCTTGCCGTGGGCCAGCATCAGCGCCCGGATGGCATGGCCAGCGCTCTTGCGGATGATGTAGAGCTTGCGTTCCAGCGCGTCGGTGACGGTCACGTCGCGACCACGGCCGACGAATACCTGCCTGATCACCGGCTCGATCTGTCTTGCCGGCTCCGCCAGGTCCGAGTTGTCGACCGGCACGTCGCGCCAGCCGAGCAGCGTCTGGCCTTCGTCCTTGATGGCACGCTCGATTTCGTACTCGCAGGCAATGCGCGAGGCCGGATCGCGCGGCAGGAACACCATACCGACCCCGTACTGTCCCGACGGCGGCAGCTTCACGCCCTGGCGCGCCATCTCCTCCCGCAACAGGCGATCCGGAATCTGGATCAGGATGCCGGCGCCGTCGGAGAGCTTGGGATCCCAGCCAACCGCCCCGCGATGCGTAAGGTTGCGCAGGACCGTCAGACCCTGATCGATGATGGAGTGGGACTTGCGCCCCTTGATATGCGCTACGAAGCCAACGCCACAGGCGTCATGCTCATGACTGGGGTGATAAAGCCCTTGTGCTAGCAAACTCATGACCGGACTGTTGAATATACATTTATTGCGCGGCAGCGACAATGGCTTCCCGGACGAGGCGCTCCTCGAGTCCGCCGCGCAGCGCGGCGCGGCCCAGGCCCTCGAGCAGGACGAACCTGACCTTTCCCTGCGCAGCCTTCTTGTCGACCGCCATTAGCTCCATGAGCTTTTCGGGAGCAAGCACCGGGCCCGCCACTGGCAAGCCCGCGCGGGCAATCAGTTTGCGAAGCCTTGCGACTTCAGGCTTTCCAAGCAGCCCCAGGCGCATCGACAGCTCGGCCCCCATGACCATTCCGGCCGCGATCGCCTCGCCGTGCAGCCAGGTGCCGTAGCCGGTGCCGGCCTCGATCGCGTGCCCGAAGGTGTGGCCAAAATTGAGCAGCGCCCGTACGCCCGCCTCGCGCTCGTCGGCCGCCACGATGCCGGCCTTCAGCTCGCAGCAGCGCCGTACCGCGTAGGCGAGCGCGCCCCGCTCCCGGGCGAGCAACCCCTGAATGTTGTTCTCGAGCCATTCCATGAATGGCGCATCGAGCGCTACCGCATGCTTGATCACTTCGGCGAGCCCCGCTCGCAACTCCCTATCGGGGAGCATATCGAGGACCGTGACGTCCGCGATGACAGCGCACGGCTGGTGGAATGCTCCGACCATGTTCTTGCCACGCGCGTGGTTGATGGCGGTCTTGCCGCCGACCGAGGAGTCGACCTGGGCGAGCAGCGTGGTCGGCAGCTGCAGGTAGGAAACACCGCGCTGGTAGACCGCCGCGGCGAACCCGGCGAGATCGCCGACCACGCCGCCGCCCAGCGCGACGACCAGGCCGTCGCGGCCGAACCTGGCCGCAAGCAGCGCGTCGAAAATCTTCTCCAGCGTCGTCCACCCCTTGGCCTGCTCGCCGTCCGGAACGATGATTTCCGTAATCCGGGCGCCCCGAAGTCCCTCTTTGACTTTCGAAAGAAAAAGCGGCGCGACGATTTCATTGGTCACGATCGCCGCGCCGCCGCCGCCCAGATACGGGCGGTACAGGTCCGCGCGCACGAGCAGGTCCGCGCCGATGTGGATCGGATAGGAGCGGATGCCAAGCTCTACGCGGAGGCTTTCCATCGCCCTTCCAGTTTGAACAGAAGCTGGCGCGCCAGCGCGTTCACGCCCTGCCGGCCCGTATCCACGGTGAGGTCCGCGATCGACCGATAGAGCGGATCGCGCTCGGCGTAGAGCTCGCGCAGCCTGCCGAGCGGGTCGCCGGTGGCCAGCAACGGGCGGTTCCGGTCGTGGCGCACCCGCTCGTAGAGATCTTCGGGCCGGGCGCGCAGGTAGACCACCGTGCCGTTGCCGGCAAGGCGGTTTCGGTTGCCTTCCAGGAGCGCGGCGCCGCCGCCGGTGCCGAGGACCACGCCTTCCAGCGCGGTCAGCTCGGCGAGCACCTGGGCCTCGCGCGCGCGGAATCCCTCCTCGCCCTCGAGCTCGAAGATCAGCGGGATCTTCACGCCGCAGCGGGATTCGATTTCCTGGTCCGAGTCGATGAAGCGCAGATCGAGCCGCCGCGCGAGCAAGCGCCCGACGGTGGTCTTGCCGGCGCCCATCATCCCGACCAGATAGATGTTATTCGCACGCTTCATTTCCGGCATTGTAGAAACAAAAACGGCCGGGAGGTCCCGGCCGTCGTACCGCCCTGCGCTGCGGCGGCAGGAGACGCAGCGGTCAGCGAACCGTGAGCCGCTCGGTAACGATGCGCGGCGTGATGAACACCAGCAGCTCGGTCTTGAGGCTTCTGGTCTGGCTGTTGCGGAAGAAGAACCCG
>JANNTQ010000103.1:0-13647 GCA_031394435.1 Betaproteobacteria bacterium | reverse complement strand
CTTGCCTGGCCCGTGGTATGCGATCGGGTCTTCCTCGCCCAGTTTGTAGCCCTGGCCCTTCCTCGTGACGATGTGCAGGAACTGCGGCCCCTTGAGCTGGCGGATGTTGGTGAGCGTCGCGATCAGGGTGTCGAGGTCGTGGCCGTCGATCGGCCCGATGTAGTTGAAGCCGAATTCCTCGAACAGCGTCGAGGGCGTGACCATGCCCTTCATGTGCTCCTCGGCGCGGCGCGCAAGCTCCCACACCCCTACGCGCTTCAGGATGTGCTTGCTCGCCCGCCGCGCGCCCGAATAGAGGCGCCCGGAGAGCAGGCGGGCGAGATAATTGGTGAGCGCGCCTACCGGCGGCGAGATCGACATCTCGTTGTCGTTCAGCACCACCAGCAGGTCCACGTCCATCGCGCCCGCGTTGTTCATCGCCTCGAAAGCCATGCCGGCCGACATGGCGCCGTCGCCGATCACGGCGACGCACATGCGGCCTTCGCCCTTGACCGTCGCCGCCCCGGCCATGCCGAGCGCCGCGGAAATCGAGGTCGAGGAATGCGCGGTGCCGAAGGTGTCGTAAGGCGACTCGATGCGCCGTGGGAAGCCCGAGATGCCGTCCTGCATGCGCAGGCGCGCCATCGCTTCGCGCCGGCCGGTGAGAATCTTGTGCGGGTAGGTCTGGTGGCCGACATCCCACACGATGCGGTCCTCGGGCGTCTCGAACACTGCGTGCAGCGCGATGGTCAGCTCGACCGTGCCGAGGTTGGACGACAGGTGGCCGCCGGTCTGCGACACCGAGTCGAGCACGTAGGCGCGCAGCTCTTCAGCCAGCAGGTGCAGTTGCTTGCGCTCGAGCTTGCGCAGCTCGGACGGATCGCTGATCGTCTTGAGCAGCTCGAACATCTCTAGAATTTCCTGAGTACGATGAAATCGGCGAGCTCGCGCAGGCGCCGTGCCCCGGCGCCGAGCGGCTGCAGCGCCTGGTGCGCATTGTGCCTCAGTTCCTGCGCCAGCTCGCGCGCGCGGGCGATGCCCATCGCCGAAACATAGGTCGGCTTGCCCTGGCGCGAGTCCTTGCCCGCCGTCTTGCCCAGCGTCGCAGTGCTCGACTCGTGGTCGAGCACGTCGTCGACCACCTGGAAGGCGAGGCCGACGGCCTTGGCGTACTGGTCCAGGCGCGCGCGCAGCGCTGCGTCGAGCGCTCCGCCGCAGGCGGCACCGAGCAGCACCGCGGCGCGGATCAGGGCACCGGTCTTGTGGATGTGCATCGCCTCGAGCTCGGGCACCGTGAGCGGCTCGCCGGTGGCCTCGAGGTCGATCTGCTGGCCGCCGGCCATGCCGCGCGAGCCGGCGGCGGCGGCCAGCAGCTTCACCATCTCGAGCTGCACGCGCGCGTCGTCGGCAAGCGCGTGCTCGGCCAGCAGCTGGAACGCGAGCGATTGCAGCGCGTCGCCCACCAGCAGGGCGGTGGCTTCGTCGTACTCGACGTGCACCGTGGGCTTGCCGCGCCGGAGCACGTCATCGTCCATGCAGGGCAGGTCGTCATGTACCAGCGAATAGGCGTGGATCAATTCGACCGCGGCGGCGGTCACCTCGAGACGCTCGGGCTTCGCGCGCACGAGTTCGCCGGCCGCGAAAGTGAGCAGCGGGCGCACGCGCTTGCCGCCCTCCAGGCTGGCGTAGCGCATGGCTTCGTGCAGCCGCGCGGGCGAGACCTGGGCGGCGGGCAGCAGGCGAGCGAGCGCCGACTCCATTCGCGCCTGGATGCCGCCCATCCAGTCCGCGAAGGCGGGCTCAGGCGTCGTCACCGGGATCGGCGGCCGCGGAGAGTTTCTTCAGTACCTCGCCTTCGAGCACCCTGACCTGGCGCTGCGCGGCGTCCAGCCGCTGCTGGCAGGTGCGCGCCAGTTCCAGTCCGCGCTGGTGCGCGGCGAGCGCCTGCTCCAGGGACAGGCTGCCGCCCTCCAATTGCGCGACGAGCTTCTCCAGCTCGGCGAGCGCCTTTTCGAAACTCAGTTCCTGTGGGGGCTTGGCCATGGGGAAACCTTAGCCGAGAGGGCGTTCGGCGGTCAAACCCCCGCTGGGGTAGAATTCGCCCCGTTTTTCACCCCCCGGACTCAATGTCAGACGTCCCGAATTTCCGCCTGCTGAAGCCAGCCACCTGCCAGTTGCCGGTGTCGTGGTATTTCGATGCGGAAGTCTTCGCGCGGGAGAAGAAGGTGCTGTTCGACGCCGGCGCCAACTACGCCGGCCACCAGCTGATGGTGCCCAACGCGGGCGACTACCGCACGCTCGAGTGGCTGGACCACGCCAAGGTGCTGGTACGAAGCTCGGAAAATGCGGCCGGCGGCGTCGAGCTGCTGTCCAACGTGTGCCGCCACCGCCAGTCGATCATGCTGCAGGGGAGCGGCAACGCGCAGAACATCGTCTGCCCGCTGCACCGCTGGACCTACGACATGAAGGGCGAACTGTTGGGCGCGCCGCAGTTCGCCGAGACCCCCTGTGTCAAGCTGCACTCCACGCCGCTCACCGACTGGCACGGCCTGCTGTTCGCCGGGCCGGCCGACCCGGTCAAGGCGCTCTCCGGCATGACCACCGCCGGCGACTGGGACTTTTCCGGCTACCTGCTCGACCGCGTGATGGTGGAGGAATACGATGTGAACTGGAAGACCTTCATCGAGGTGTACCTCGAGGTCTACCACGTCGATTTCTTCCATCCCGGCCTGGGCAACTTCACCGACTGCAACAATTTCTCCGTCGACTACGGGCGCGACTGGTCGGTGCAGATCGTGCAGGCCAAGGCCGGGCTGGAAAATCCCGGCACGCCCGTGTACCGCAAGTGGCACGAGGCATGCCTGAAAACCCTCGACGGCCGCACGCCCAAGCAGGGCGCGCTGTGGATGACCTATTTCCCCGGTCTGATGCTGGAGTGGTACCCGAACGTGCTGGTGGTGAGCCGGCTGATCCCGCGCTCGCCGACGCGCACCACCAACGTGGTGGAGTTCTACTACCCCGAAGAGATCGTGCACTTCGAGCGCGAGTTCATCGAGGCGCAGCAGGCCGCCTACGTGGAAACCGCGGCTGAGGACGACGAGATCTGCCTGCGCATGGACCGGGGCCGCCGCGCCCTGTGGGAAGAGGGTCGGGACGACGCCGGCCCCTACCAATCGCCGATGGAAGACACCATGGTGCACTTCCACGAATGGGTGCGGCAGGGCCTCGGGCGCTGAACACGCTCGTCTCCACCGACGAGCTGGCTCGCCACCCGGAGTGGCGGGTGTTCGACTGCCGGCACGATCTCGGCAAGCCTGATCTCGGCGAGCAGCAGTACCGTGCATCGCACATTCCCGGCGCGGCCTTCGCGCACCTTGATCGCAACCTCTCCGCGCCGAAGTCCGGAAGCAATGGCCGCCATCCCCTGCCCGATCCGCCAGCGTTCATCGCCTGGCTAGGGACCCAGGGCCTCAAGCCCGCGGACCAGGCGGTCGCCTACGACAGCGGCCCGGGCGCGATGGCGTCGCGCCTGTGGTGGATGCTGCGCTGGGTAGGGCACGAGGCGGTGGCGGTGCTCGACGGCGGATTCGCCAAGTGGGTGAAGGAAGGCCGGCCGGTGACGGCGCAGGTGCCGGCATTCCCGGCGACGACGTATCCCGGGCGAGTCCGGCCGCAACTCGCCGTCGACGTGTCCTACGTGCAATCGCACCTCGGCAAGATTGAATTGCTGGACGCGCGCGCGCCGGCGCGCTGGCGCGGCGAGACCGAACCGATCGACCCGGTGGCCGGACGCATTCCGGGTTCGCTGAACCGGTTCAACAACGACAACCTCAGTGTGAAAGGGGTGTTCAAACCGGCGGCACAGTTGAGAAGAGAATTCCAGTCGGTTCTGGGCCAGCGGCCTGCGAGCGCAGTGGTGAATTCCTGCGGCTCGGGCGTGGCGGCCTGCCACAACCTCCTGGCCATGGAAATTGCCGGACTCAAAGGGAGCAGGCTCTACGCCGGCTCCTGGAGCGAGTGGATCGCGGATCCCGCGAGACCGCGTGAATCCGGCTGACGCCCTCCTCCTTCTTCATTTCGCGATCGTCGTATTCATCGCCGGCGGCCTGCTGTTGACCTGGGCCGGCGCGGCGCTCGGCTGGGGCTGGGTGCGCAACCCGTGGTTTCGCTACCTGCACCTGGGCGCCATCGCCTTCGTCGCGCTCGAAGCGCTGATCGGCATGACCTGCCCGTTAACCGTGTGGGAAGACGCGCTGCGCGGCGGCGCGCGCCCCGAATCCTTCGTTGGCCGCTGGGTGCAGCGGCTGCTGTATTACCGCGCCCCGGAATGGGTGTTCACCGCGCTCTACGCCGCGTGGGCCGCCGCGACTCTCGTCACGCTACGGCTCGTGCCACCTAGGCGCTGAATTTCTCGCGCAGGCGCTTTACGGCCTCGGGTTCGCCGCGCACGCGCAGGAACGCGCCCTCGCCGTCGGCGCGCTCCTCCAGCACCTCGCAGCTCGCGAAGATCTCCCCGCGCAGCTTCTGCGCCGCCCAGGGCAAGAAGAGGTCGGCCTCGACCAGCCGACGCTGGAAGAACGCGATGATCGCCTCGCGCAACTTCGCGATGTCGCCCTCGCGGCGCGCGCTCATCACGACGCTTCCGGGGTAGCGCGCACGCAGCGCGGCTTCGTCGCCGCCGCGGTCGATCTTGTTGAAGACGAGCAGGCGCGGCACGTCCTTGGCGCCGATCTCCTCGAGCACTTCCTCGGTCACCGCGAGCTGCCGCTCGAACCCGCGATCGCTCGCATCGACGACGTGCGCAAGCAGTGAAGCCTCGAGCGCCTCGTCGAGCGTCGACTTGAACGAGGCGACCAGCCCGTGCGGCAGGTTCTTGATGAAGCCGACCGTGTCGCTGACCAGCACGCGCGGCACGGTTTCGGGGTGCAGCGCACGCACGGTGGTATCTAGCGTCGCGAAGAGCTTATCTGCGACCAGCGCGTCGTTGCCGGTGAGCGCGCGCATCAGCGTTGACTTTCCTGCGTTCGTGTAGCCGACGAGAGCCAAGCGCGCGAGCCCCTGGCGCTCCTGGCGCCGGGCGCGCTGCGTCCTGCGCTCGATGTGCATCGCATCGAGCTCCTTCTGCAGCTCGGCGATGCGGTCGCGGATCTTGCGACGATCCAGTTCGCCGTGCGACTCGCCGCCGCTGCGGCCGCCGGTGCCGCTGCGCGCCCGGTCCTTTGGACCAGCAAGCTTGGCGGCCTCGCGCATGCGCGGCGCCATGTAGCCCAGGCGCGCGATCTCGACCTGCGCGCGCGCCGCGCGGGAGCGCGCGTGCCGGTGGAAGATCTCCAGGATCACCATGGTGCGGTCCATCACCTCGCAACCGATCTCCTTCTCGAGGTTGTGCGACTGCGAAGGGGAGATCTCGTGGTCGACGAGGACGAGGTCGGCGCGGTCGAGCAGGACTTGCTCGTGCAGCTCCTTGCGCTTGCCGAGGCCGAGGTACCCCGCCGAGTCGAAGCTGGGGCGCTTCTGCGTGAACGTGCCGACAAGCTCGAACCCCAGCGTCTTCGCGAGCTGGCGCAACTCGGTCAGCGATGCATCGAGCTCGGCGTCACTCGCGCTGGGCAGCTGCACGACTGCCACGATGGCGCGCTTCGGCTGCTGGTCGACTTCTTGCATCATGCGGCTCGCGCCGCCCAGGAGAAAAGCTGGGTGAACACCGCGTCGCGGACCTCGGGCCGCGACAGCACGAGGTCGTGCAGGCCGCCCGGAAATGCGAGCACCGCCGCCTCTCGCCCGAGCGTGCGGCCCCAGCGCGCGACGTGGCGCCAGTCGAGGATGATGTCTGCCTCGTCCGAGTGCAAGGTCAGAACGGGACACTCAATGTCCAGGCCAGCGTGCACCTTCGCATGCGCCGCAAAGATCGCACCGACCCAGCCGAAGTACACCGGAAAGCCGTGCAGCGGTTTCAGCTTCAAATCGAAGTGCCATTCGCCGCCGAAATCGCGGTGGATGCTGCGCACGTAGGCGGGTGTCAGCGCTTTCGGGTCATTGAGTAAAGGGAACGCCCGGCCAATCAGCGCGGCGATGCGCAGCTGCGCGCGCTTCAATCCCTGCACTTTCCAGTCGAAGAACGGGCTGACGAGCCACATCGCCCTCACCTGCGCCTTGCGTTCGCCATGGCTCGCGTACAGTGCGCACACCAGGCCCCCGGTGGAATGGCCGGCGAGCAGCACCGGCGCGCCGATTTCCTCGAGCGCACGCGTGAGGTCGGCATAGTACTCGGCGATGTCCTTGCAGAAGCAGGGATGCTGATGTGCGAGCCACGAGCGGCCATGCTTGCGCAGGTCCAGGGCATAAAACGCGTAACCTTCGGCCGCGAAGCGCTCGGCCAGGTGGCGCTGGAAGAAATAATCCACGAAGCCGTGCACGTAGAGCACGGCGCCGCGCGGTGCGTCGCCCGCGGGCAGGCGCACCAGCGTCGCGACCACGCGCCCGTCGTAGTCGTCGGCAAATTCGAGCGTTTTCATCTCGAACCCGGGTAACTGGGTATCGGCCTTCCAGTCACTCATGCCGGGATAATGCCCAGGAAACGTGCTCGCGCACCAGCGCCGATGGATGGTCGGCGCGCGCGCGCAAAGCCGCCACCACCTGTGGCGAGGTCGGCGCATTGCCCAGGCCGACCGCGAGGTTGCGCAGCCAGCGCTCGTAGCCGATGCGCCGGATCGGCGAGCCCGCCATGCGCGCATCGAACTCTTCGGCGGCCCACGCGAACAACTCCACCAGCGAAGCGCGATCCAGGCCGTTGCGCACCGCGAAATCCGGCTCGGCGCTCGGCCTCGCAAAGGAGTTCCACGGACACACCGCCTGACAGTCGTCGCAGCCGTACACCCGGTTGCCGATGAGCGGCCGCAGGTCCTCGGGAATGCTGCCCTTCAGTTCGATGGTCAGGTAGGAGATGCAGCGCCGGGCATCGAGCTGATAAGGGCCGCGGATCGCCTGCGTCGGGCAGATGTCGATGCACTTCGTGCACGTCCCGCAATGCTCGCCGGCCGGAGCATCCGGCGGCAGCGGCAGGCTGGTGTAGACCTCGCCGAGGAAAAACCACGACCCCGCTTCGCGCGACAGCAGCAGCGTGTGCTTGCCGCGCCAGCCGATGCCGGCCTTCGCCGCGAGTTCTACCTCCATCACCGGCGCCGAATCCGCGAACACGCGATAGCTGAATTCCCCGGCCTCGCTCTCGATGCGGTCGCAGAGCTTTTGCAACCGGCTGCGCACCACCTTGTGATAGTCGCGCCCGCGCGCGTAACGCGAGATGCATGCGAGGAACGGGTCGTCGCCCAATTTCTCGCCCGGCTGCAGGTAATCCATACGGCAACTGATGACGCGCAGCGTCCCGGGCACGAGCTCGGCGGGGCGCGCGCGGAGCGCGCCATGGCGCGCCATATAATCCATCTCGCCGTGCCAGCCCCTGCCGAGCCACTCGCCGAGCCGATTCTCCGCGTCGGCGAGATCGGTGTCCGCGATCCCCACCGCCTGGAAACCGAGCTCCCCGCCCCACTGCTTGATTCGCGCCGCGAGCGCCGAATAGTCCATGGGCGCCGAGTCTAGCCTCGAGCTTGCCGATGAGGCGGCCACGCTGCGTCTAGGCGCTGCCCTGGCAGTCGGCCTCTGTGCGGGTCGGACGTTGTTCCTGTCGGGGGACCTGGGCACCGGCAAGACGACGTTGGTGCGCGGCCTGCTCAGGGCCTTGGGCCATGCCGGCCGGGTCAAGAGCCCGAGCTACCCTCTGCTTGAACTTTATGTGGTTTCAAGATTACACTTGTATCACTTTGATTTTTATCGATTCAAGAACGAGGCAGAATGGCTGGATTCTGGCTTCCGGGAGTACTTCAACGCGCAGTCGGCCTGTGTCGTGGAATGGCCCGAGCGCGCAGGCGGCCTGCTGCCGCCGCCGAGCCTTGCGATCCGCCTCGATATCGCCGGGCAGGGACGCCGCGCATGGCTGAGCGCTCCCTCATCCGCCGGCACTGGCTGGCTCGCACAGGCGCTGCAGCTCTACTCCTCTGCGGCCTAGCGGCGGCGCAGGCCGACATCATCGCCACGCGCATCTGGCCGGCGCGCGACTACACGCGCGTCACTTTCGAATCGAGCAATGAATTGAAGTACACCCTGTTCGCGATCAAGGATCCCGGGCGCCTGGTGCTCGATCTGGACGGCGTGGACGCCGGGCCGATTCTCACCGAGCTGCAGAACAAGGTGGCGGCCGGCGATCCCTACATCGCCAGCCTGCGCGTGGCGCGCAACCGCCCGGGAGTGACGCGCGTGGTGCTCGACCTGAAGGCCGAAGTGAAGCCGCAGGTGTTCACGCTCAAGCCGATCGCCGACTACGGCCACCGGCTGGTGCTCGACCTCTACCCGTTGGTGGCCCCCGACCCGCTCGGCGCACTGCTCGAGCTCGACGGCAAGATCATCGGCAGTGCGCCGGAGACCGCGACCGCCAAGGGCCCGGCGGGCGCCAGGCCCAAGGTGGCGCGCCTTGCCACCATCGTCATCGACCCCGGGCACGGCGGCGAAGACCCGGGCGCCACGGGCCGCCGCGGCAGCCGCGAGAAGGACGTCACGCTGATGATCGCGCGGCGCCTGAAGGGACTGATCGACGCCGAGCCGGGGATGCGCGCCGTGCTGACGCGCGACGGCGACTACTACCTGCCGCTCAACGCGCGCGTCGAGAAGGCGCGCAGCGTGAAGGCCGACCTGTTCGTCTCGGTGCACGCCGATGCGTTCATTCGCCCGCACGCGCGCGGCTCCTCGGTGTTCGCGCTGTCGCAGCGCCCCACCTCCGAGGCGGCGCGCTGGCTGGCGAAACAGGAAAACGATTCGGACCTGGTGGGCGGGGTGAATCTGGAGGGCAAGGACCGCTTCCTGGCGCAGACGCTGCTGGACCTGTCGCAGACCGCCACCACCGACCACAGCCTCAAGCTCGGCGGCGCGGTGCTCGCCGAGCTGGGCCAGGTCAACACGCTGCACAAGGCGCGCGTCGAGCAAGCCGGCTTCGCCGTGCTGAAGGCGCCCGACGTGCCCTCGATCCTGGTGGAGACCGCGTTCATCTCCAACCCGGAAGAGGAGAAGCGCCTCAACGACCAGGCCTACCAGGACCGGCTGGCGCGCGCGATGCTGGCCGGCATCAAGCGCTACTTCGCCAAGAACCCGTCGCGGCCCCAGGGGCCGCTGGCGCTGCGCTAAGCGCCGGAACGGCGACCTCGCAGGAACTCCACCGCGATCGGCAGCACCGAGACGGTGATGATGGCAATGATGACCACGGCGAGATTGTCCTTGATTAGCGGGATGTTGCCGAACCAGTAGCCGGCAAGGCACAACGACACCACCCACAGCAGCGCGCCGGCCACGCTGAAGCCGAGAAAACGCGCGTAGGACATGGTGCCGATGCCCGCCACGAACGGCACGTAGGTGCGCATGATCGGCACGAAGCGAGCGATGATGATTGCCTTGCCGCCGTAGCGCTCGTAAAAGGCGTGCGTGCGCTCGAGGTGCCGGCGGTTGAACCAGGGCGAGCTCTCGGCACGGAACACTTTCGGTCCGGCCCAGCGCCCGATCCAGTAGTTCGCGTTGTCGCCGCACAGCGCCGCCGTCACCAGCAGAGCCATTACCAGGCCGATGTCCATGCCGCCCGCGGCAGCCAGCGTGCCCACCACGAACAGCAGCGAATCCCCGGGCAGGAAGGGCATCACCACCAGCCCGGTCTCGCAGAATACGATCGCGAACAGCAGCGCGTACACCCAGGCGCCGTGCTGCGCGATGAACGCCGCGAGATGGGCGTCGAGATGCGTCAAGAAATCCCACAGCGTGGCAACGAGCTCCATGACCCGATTCTATATACTCCCCGCATGAGCGCCATCCGCGTGCTGCCCGGGCTGCTGATCAGCCAGATCGCGGCGGGCGAAGTGGTGGAACGGCCGGCCTCCGTGCTGAAGGAACTGCTGGAGAACAGCCTCGACGCGGGCGCCTGCGCGCTGCAGGTTTCGCTCGCCGAAGGCGGCGCGAAGCGCGTGCTGGTGGATGACGACGGCGCGGGCATCGCGCGCGAGGACCTCGCGCTCGCATTCGCGCGCCACGCCACCAGCAAGATCGGGTCGCTCGAGGACCTGGAGGGCGTGGCGAGCATGGGATTTCGCGGCGAAGCGCTCGCCTCCATCGCGGCGGTGGCGCGCGTCGAACTGGTGTCGCGCGCGCGCGACGCCGCGCACGCCTGGTCGCTCGCCGCCGAGGGCGGCGTGCCCGGGGAACCCAGGCCCGCGGCGCGTGCGCCGGGCACCACCGTTGCCGTGTCCGACCTGTACTTCAATACGCCGGCACGGCGCAAGTTCCTGCGCACCGAGGGCACCGAGTTCGGCCATTGCGACGAAATTTTCCGGCGCATCGCGCTCGCGCGGCCCGATCTTGCGTTCACGCTGAAGCACAACGGCCGGGTGTCGGCGCACCTGAAGCCGGAATCGCTGGCGGCGCGCGGCGCGGCCCTCCTCGGCGAAGAATTCGCGGCGGTTTCGGTCCCGCTCGACGCGCAAGCGGGTGCGCTGCGCCTGCACGGCTTCGCCGGCACGCCACAGGCGGCGCGCAACCGCGCCGATGCACAGTACTTCTACGTCAACGGGCGCTTCGTGCGCGATCGGATGCTGGCGCACGCGGTGCGCGAGGCCTATCGCGACACGCTGCACGGCGAGCGCCAACCCGCCTTCGTGCTGTTTCTCGAGCTAGACCCGCGCGGGGTGGACGTCAACGTGCACCCGGCCAAGACCGAGGTGCGCTTCCGCGATGCGCGCGGCATGCACCAGTTCGTGTTCCACGCGCTGCAGCGCGCGCTCTCGCCTTCCGCGGCGCAGGCGCCGGTGAGCTACGCCACACTGTCCCATCAGGGGCCGGCGATCCAGGCGGCGCTGGCGATGGCCGAGCCGGTGGCGGAATACCGGGCGGCGCTGGCTGCGCTCCCGATGTCGGAGAAAGCGCCGCCGCTGGGCTACGCCCTCGCGCAGCTGCATGGCGTCTACATCCTCGCGCAGAACGAAACAGGCCTGGTGCTGGTGGACATGCACGCGGCGCACGAGCGCATCCTGATGGAGAAGCTCAAACACAATCTCGACGCCGGCGCCATCGAGCGCCAGAGCCTGCTGGTGCCGGCGGTGTTCCGGGCCGAGGCGCTCGAGGTGGCGACCGCCGAGGACAACCGCGCGGCGCTGGAGCAACTAGGCCTTGAGCTTTCCGTCGCCGGCCCGAACGAGCTGGCGGTGCGCGCCGCGCCGGCGCTGCTCGCCGGCGGCGACGTGGCGGCGCTGGCCAAGTCTCTGCTTGCCGAGTTGCGCGAGTTCGGCGCCGCGCAGGTGCTGGCGGCGCGCCAGAACGAGCTGCTGGCGACGATGGCATGCCACGCGGCAGTTCGCGCCAACCGCCTGCTTTCCTTGCACGAGATGAACGCCCTGCTGCGCGAGATGGAGGAGACCGAGCGCTCGGGCAGCTGCAACCACGGCCGCCCGACCTGGTACCAGCTCACCATGGCGGACCTGGACAAGCTGTTCCTGCGTGGCCGCTAGGGCTTACGCCCTGCTCGGCCCGACGGCGAGCGGGAAATCGCGCCTGGCGCTGGAGCTTGCTGCGCGCCATCCGGTCGAGATCGTGTCGGTGGACTCGGCGCAGGTGTACCGCGGCATGGATGTCGCCACGGCCAAGCCTTCTCCCGCAGACCGGAAGCGCGTAAAGCACCACCTGATCGATCTGATCGAGCCGACGGAGAGGTATTCGGCCGGCCGGTTTCGCGCGGACGCGGTGCGCGCGATCGGGGAAATTCAAGGGCGGGGCAATGTGCCGCTGCTCGTCGGGGGCACGATGCTCTACTACCGTTGCCTCGCCCAGGGAATCGATGCCCTGCCGCAGGCCGAGCCGGGCTTGCGCGCGCAGATTGACGCGCGCGCCGCGCGCCACGGCTGGCCGGCGCTGCACGCCGACCTGGCCAAGGTGGACCCGGTAACCGCCGCACGGCTTTCGCCCAACGACGCGCAACGCATACAGCGCGCGCTCGAGGTGTGGGAGTTGTCCGGCAAGCCGATCTCCGAATTGCAGAGGTCTGCGAGCCCGGATCTGCCGTTCGCGCTGAAGGCCTACGCGCTTGTTCCCGCGGACCGCGCGGAACTCCATCGACGCATCGCCGAGCGATTCGGCAAGATGCTGGAGGACGGGCTGGTGGAGGAGCTGCGTGCGCTAAGGAAGCGCCACGCCCTTCATGCAGGACTGCCGAGCATGCGCTGCGTCGGCTACCGTCAGGCTTGGGGCTTTCTCGAAGGCGAATACGGCAAGGCCGAATTGCGCGACAGGGGCATCGCCGCGACGCGCCAGCTCGCCAAGCGCCAGCTCACGTGGCTGCGCAGCCTGCCCGGCTTGGAGTCGGCCGACCGCCTGGCCGCCGCACACGGTCGAGCCGAAAGTTAGAGCAGTAAATGGGCGTGCGATGCGTGAAGAACCGTTTCGTGGGCGTGCTGGCCGCGCTGCTGACGCTTGCCATCGCGCACAGCGCGAGGCCTGTGCAGCCCGCCGCGGGTGACGACATGGTGACGATCCCTGCTGGAGCGTTCACCATGGGAGCCGACACCGGGCCGCCCGATGAGCGGCCCGCGCATCAGGTCAATCTGCCGGAATTCCGCATTGATCGCTTCCCCGCGAGCAACACACAGTTCGCTGAATTCCTGAATGCGGTGGGCACGTTCAGCGCGCAGGGCGAGCGGCTGTTCGATTACGACGACCCGGATGCGCGGATCCACCGCATCGGCGCCAGATGGGTGGCCGACAAGGGCTACGAGCTGCATCCCGTCATCGAGGTTGCCTGGGCCGGGGCGCGCGATTTCTGCGCCTGGCGCGGCAAGCGCTTGCCGGCCGAGGCCGAGTGGGAAAAGGCGGCGCGCGGAACTGACGGCAAGAAGTATCCCTGGGGAAACGCGGCGCCCGACCGCACCCGCGCGCAGTTTGCCGCCGGCCGTTTCGAGACCGCTGCGATCGGCAGCTTTCCCGCTGGCGCAAGTCCCTACGGCGTGCGCGGCATGGCAGGCAACGCGTGGCAATGGGTATCCAGCGCTTACCGTCCCTACCCCTACGCAGCCCGCGACGGGCGCGAGGATCTCGCTGCCGGTCCGGTGCGCGGCACGCGCGGCGGCGGGCATGGCTCGCCGGCCGATGAGATCACGACCACGCAGCGCGGTCGCTCGCTTTCGCGCAATCCCGCCTCTGGACATCACAACATCGGCTTCCGTTGCGCCAAGTGAAGAAAGCATTCAGCCGGACTGAGCGCTTGCGACCCGAAGCGGTCATCCGCATCCACTCGATCTGCTACAAAATAGCGGCCACGGAACGAGGGAGACAAGCATGGCCGTTTTACGGATCGCCAGGATGGGAAACCCGGTGTTGGCGCAAGTTGCGGCGCCGGTCGCGGACCCGAGCGCACCGGAGATCCGGCGCCTCGCCGCAGACATGATCGAGACACTCGAGGACATCGGCGCGAGCGGCCTCGCCGCGCCGCAGGTGTTCGACAGCAGGCGCGTGGTGGTCTACCGCATGATCGCCGCGCGCATTCCCAAGGGCTCGGGAATCGAGCCGCGGCCCTGGACGGTGATGGTCAACCCG
>JANNTQ010000049.1:0-4190 GCA_031394435.1 Betaproteobacteria bacterium | reverse complement strand
GCCCAGCAGGCCGCCGAAAATCGAGGCCCAGATGCCGAGCCACAACGCGCGCCCCGGCTCGCCCTTCTTCGCCATCGGAAAGCCGTCGAAGGTGGTCGCCACGGCGGATGGCTTGCCCGGAATGCCGAGCAGGCACGAAGTGATCAGGCCGCCACACTCGCCGCCGACGTAGACGCCGATCATTGCCGAGAGGCCCTGCAGCGGTTCCAGGCCGAAGGTGAACGGCAGCACCACGATCACCGTCATGGTGATGGTGATCCCGGGCAGCGCGCCGCCGACCACGCCCACCAGCGTGCCGATGAACAGCGGCACCAGGTATTTGAACTGGATGATGTTGGCGATGCCGGCGCCGAGCAGTTCGAACATCGGCTAGAAGGCGGTCCAGGCGCCGCGCGGCAACAGCACCGTCAGGTAGCGCTCGAAAATGAGGTGGGTGATGAACGCCGTCACGAGCGCGGCGGCGGCCACGCGCGCCCAGCCGCGCGCGCCGCGCGGCGGATCCAGCGTCGCGTTGGCGGCGGCCACGTAGGCGACGGTGGCGATGCGAAATCCCAGATAGGGCAGCGCAACCACGTACAGGCCGAACACCGCGAAGCTGATGGCCACCAGCGAATAGTTGAGCGGGTCGCGCCTGGGCGGCGCAACGGTCTGCCGCCCGCGCCGCGCCAGGATCTCGGTGACCAACAGCATTGCGCCGAACAGCGCAGTGATGCCAAGGACGATGCGGGGATAGAATCCCGGCCCGATCGGCACCAGCGGGCTGTCCTTCAAGCCGAGGGTGAGCCCGAAAAGAATGAGGCTCGCGGTGAAAACCGCGAGCCCCGCCCAGCCGTCACGGCTCAACACGTTACGCGTGTTCGTAACATGTTCAACGCGTCGACAGACCCAGCTCCTTCGCCAGGTTCTTGTTCAGCTCGTCGTTCTGCCTGAGCCAGGCGGCGTAGGCCCTGCGGTCCATGAATCGCACGTCGGTGGCCTGCTTCTTCATGGACTCGGCGAACGCCGGTTCCTTCACCGTGGCTGCGCAGGCCGTCTCCAGCTTCGCCAGTACGGCGCCAGGCGTGCCCTTGGGCGCCACGATGCCGCGGTTCACGTCGTACACCACGTTGACGCCCAGTTCCTTCAGCGTCGGCACGCCGGGCATCTCGGCATTGCGCTGCTCGGTGGCGATGCCGAAGAACTTCAATTGCCCGGCTTCTACCTTGCCCTTCTGCGTGAGGTTGGCGTCGGTGAGGTCGATGTGGCCGCCGAGGATCGCGTTCATGCGCGGCGCGAGCCCCTCGTAGGATACGTACTTGAACTTGATGCCCGCGGCCTTCTCGATCAGCGCCGGGAAGAAGTGGCTGGTCGAGCCGAGCGTCGCGCCCACCGTGATCTGCCCGGGGCGCGCCTTGGCATCCGCCAGCAGGGACTTCCAGTCGTTCCACGGCGTTTTCGGGCTGGCGGTGAGCACCGAGGGGGTGGAGGACACCAGGCAGATCGGCTCGAAGTCGGTGTAGTTCACGTCCGACACGCCGGTGTAATAGGTCGAGTGGATGTAGTCGTGCATGCCGTAGACGGTGTAGCCGTCGGGCGGCGAGTCCTTCGCTTCCTTCGCGCCCTTGGTGCCGGAGGCGCCGCCGACGTTGGCGATCACCACCGTCTGGCCGATGTGCTTCTGCATCAGCGGCGTGAACGGGCGGAAGATGTTGTCAGTGTCCCCGCCTGCGGCCCACGGCACGATGAGCTTGATCGGGCGGTCGGGATACTGCGCGAGCGCAATGGCGGGCAGCAGGCAAAGGGCGAGTCCGGCAGCGAACCTGTTGATCATGAAATCCTCCTTCAAGGAAAGGCGATAATAAGTCATGTTCCAGGGAAAGTGGTACGACGACGTGTCGGTCGGTGAGCGCTTCGGCACCAGCCTCACGGTGACCGAGACCCACCTGGTGCTCGGCTCGGGCATGTTCGGCGATTTCAATCCGCTGCATGTCAACGAGGAATTTGCGAAGAAGTCCATGTTCGGCACTCGCATCCTGCACGGGCCGTTCACCAGCGCGCTGATCGCGGCGCCGGTGGGGATGTACTTCTCCGGCACCGCCCTCGCCTACCTCGAGCACTGCTGCCGCTTCAAGGCCGCGGTACGGCCGGGCGATACGCTGACAAGCGAGTGGACGGTGACGGAAAAACTCGACAAGCCCAAGCATAGGGGCGGCATCGTCGTCATGCGCTGCGAGTCACGCAGGCAGGATGGCGAGCTCGCCGTCGAGGCCGACGGCAAGATCCTGGTGGCGAGCCGGCCTAGCCCCTGAAGCCGGCGATCCAGCGCCGGTCGATGCGGTCCTTCCAGCGCCAGGCCCAGGCGCCTTCGGCGCTCCAGCCGTTCCAGTCCGCGATGGCGTAGCGCGCGCCGCAGCTGATCAGCGCCAGCGCGCGGCGCTGCGGCGCGTAGCTGCGCAGCTCGCCGCCGCGCAGGTTCTGCGCCAGCACAGTGCCGTGCCGCACCGCGTAGACACCGGATCTCGGGTGCGGCGCATCGCGCAGCGTGGCGCAGTCCCCGGCTGCAAACAATTCCGCATGCGAGACGCTGCGCAGCTTGTCGTCCACCAGCACGAAGCCCTGCGCGTCCGTGGCAAGGCCGCTTTCGCGCAGCCACGGCAACGGCGCAGCGCCGGCCGTCCAGATCACGAGGTCAAATGCCTGTCGCGCGTCGCCAGCCACGACCACAGGTCCCGCTTCCACCGCCGTCACCGGAGTGTTTGAGCGCAGCGCGGCGCCGTTGCGCTCGAGCGCGCGCGCGATGCGCCGCGCGGGCGCCGGGCGATCGGAATACAGAGTCACACTTGCAGAGGTGCGGTAAGCCACGGCCATCGCCAGCTCCACGCCCGCAGCGCCCGCGCCCACGACGGCGACCTTCTTCACTCCGTCTCTCGCCTCCAGCCAGCGTTGCATGAAATTCTCGAACGGCTTGGCCGCAAGAGCGTGCTCGGCGCTGCCGGGGGCGGTAGCCGGGATGGAACCGAGGTTGAGCGAAGCGACGTCGTACCGGAGTTCCGTACCGTCCTCGAGTCGCGCAAGCCGCCTTGCGGCATCGAGTGCGGCGACGCGGCCGATCACCAGCTTCGCCCCGGCGCGCGCCGCCAGGTTCGCCAGGTCGATGCGGATCTCCTCCAGCCGGTAGTGGCCGGCGATGAACCCCGGCACCATGCCCGAATACGTGTGATGCGGGTACGGCGTGATCAGCGTCACGTCGCCCCCGCGCAATGCGCGCAACACGACGGCGTGCGCATGCCCGCCGCCGAGCAGCAGCAGGCGCATCAGCCGCGCGCTTCTTCGCGCTTGCGCAGTTCCTTGCGCTGCACCTTGCCCGTGGTGGTCATGGGGAGCGCGTCGATGAACTCGATTTCCTTCGGATACTCATACGGCGCAAGCCGCTCGCGCACGTGCTGGCGGATGTCCTCCTCGAGTTGCCGCGAGGGCTGCTGCCCAGGTTGCAGCACGATGAAGGCCTTGATGACGGATCCGCGCGTCGCGTCGGGCTTGCCGATTACGGCGGCATTGGCCACCGCCGGGTGCTTCACCAGGCAGCTCTCGATCTCCGCCGGGCCGATGCGGTAGCCCGAACTCTTGATCACGTCATCCGAGCGCCCCTGGTACCAGAGGTAGCCGTCCTCGTCCATCTTGCCCTGGTCGCCGGTGCAGCCCCAGTCGCCGATGAACTTGTCATGGGTCGCCTGCGGGTTTTTCCAGTACTCCAGGAAGAACACCGGGTCGGTCTCGCCGTTGCACGAGCGATGGACAGCGATTTCGCCGAGCTCACCGCGCGGCCGTTCGTTGCCCTGCTCGTCGATTACCGCGACGCGGTGACCGGGATAGGGGCGGCCGATCGAGCCCGGCTTCACCGGCCAGGCGGCCTGGCAGTTGCCGACCACGTAGTTGATCTCGGTCTGGCCGAACATCTCGTTGATGGTGACGCCGAGCTGCTCCTTCGCCCACTCGATCACGGTGACGCCGACCGACTCGCCCGCGCTCATGATCGAACGCAGCCTGAGGTCGTATTTCTTCCGCGGCTCGGGAACTGCTTTCATCATGAGCTTCAGCGCTGTGGGAAACAGGAACGAATTGCGCACGCCGTATCTTTCCAGGAGGTCGTACGCCTTCTCTGGGTCGAACTTGCCGCGATAGCCGAGGATCGGGATGCCGAAGGCCCAGGA
>JANNTQ010000016.1:0-8156 GCA_031394435.1 Betaproteobacteria bacterium | reverse complement strand
TGTCTCAGTCCCAGTGTGGCTGGTCGTCCTCTCAGACCAGCTACGGATCGTCGCCTTGGTAGGCTTTTACCCCACCAACTAGCTAATCCGACATCGGCCGCTCCTCTCGCGCGAGGCCTTGCGGTCCCCCGCTTTCATCTTGCGATCTCATGCGGTATTAGCCAATCTTTCGACTGGTTATCCCCCACAAGAGGACACGTTCCGATGTATTACTCACCCGTTCGCCACTCGCCACCAGGGTTGCCCCCGTGCTGCCGTTCGACTTGCATGTGTAAGGCATGCCGCCAGCGTTCAATCTGAGCCAGGATCAAACTCTTCAATTCAATCCTTAAAAATCCGGCATTACTGCCGGTCGCCGGCACCGCCGTGAAGCGGCACCAACTTCTCACTCAAAAGTAAACGGAGTTACTTCGTTACTTTAGTGTGAGCACTAGATGCAATGGCCTTCCGCATCGAGCGCCCACACCTATCGGCTGCGAATTTTTAAAGAGCGTTGGTTGCGGGGAGAGGATTTGAACCTCTGACCTTCGGGTTATGAGCCCGACGAGCTGCCAGACTGCTCCACCCCGCGTCCGGTGAAGAGGGGAATTGTAGCCGCACGGGGCATTTCGTGTCAATCCGCTGTAGCGCCGCTTGCCTTGATCACCCTGGACCACTTGCTCTGTTCCGTTCGGATCCAACCCGCGAACTCGGCTGCCGAGCTCGCGACCACCTCAAATCCCTGCTTGCCCAGAGCATCGCGCACCTCAGCGGTACGCATGGACTTCGTCGTCTCGGCGTTCAGCTTGCCGACGACATCCTGGGGCGTTCCAGCCGGCGCCAGCAGACCAATCCAGGCCAAGGATTCGAGCTGCGGATAACCCAATTCGGCCACATTGGGCACTTCTGGGGCGAGCGCACTGCGCTTCAGGCCGGTGATTGCCAGCGCCTTCATCTTGCCCGCCCTCACCTGCGCCAGCACGGCCGGAATGATCGCAAACATGGTGTCAATGTTGCCTGCGAGCATGTCGGTGACTGCGGGCGGGAAGCCCCGGTACGGGATGTGGACGATGAACAGCTTCGCGTCGCTCTTGAGCAACTCCATTGTGAGGTGCGAGGCGCTGCCGCTGCCTACCGAGCCGTACGACAGCCGCCCGGGGTTCGTGCGGGCATACTCGACGAATTCCTTGAAGCTCCCGGCTCTTACCGCGGGGGGCACCACTAGCATCTGCGGGGACGACGCCAACAGCGACACCGGCATCAGATCGCGGTCGGAGTCATAGGCCAGGTTCTTGTAGAGGAACTTGTTGATCGCCGCAGGTCCGTTGATCCCGATCAGCAGCATGTGGCCGTCCGCCGGGGCCTTGGCAACCGCCTCCGCGCCGATGTTGCCGCCCGCGCCGGTGCGGTTCTCCACGATGAAGGGCTGGCCGAAAGACTCCTGCAGTTTGCCGGACAGGGTGCGTCCGACGATATCCGGTGTCGAGCCCGGCGGATACGGAATAATCACCCTCACGGGTTTGGTCGGATAGGCTTGGCCGACCGCGGTGAGAGGCAGTGCGGCGCAGGCGGCGAGCACGACAAGCTTGACCAGAAGCAGCATTGCAGATTCCCTATTTTCTCTAGAGGCGCTCGGTCTCGCTGCTGCGCGGCTGCCAGACCATCAGGCGCTTCTCCGCCAGCGATACGATCCAGTCGAGCACCAGCGCGAACGCCGTAAGTACGAGGATGCCGGCGAATACGGTATTGATGTCGAACACGCCTTCGGCCTGAAGAATCAGGTAGCCGACACCTTCGGCAGAGCCCAGGTACTCGCCGACGACCGCGCCCACGAAGGCCAGCCCGACCGAATTGTGCAGGCTTGCGAACACCCAACTCATTGCCGACGGCAAGTACACGTGGCGCAGCAGCTGTCGCGGCGAAGCGCCGAGCATGCGTGCGTTGGCAAGCACAACGGGGCTCACTTCCTTCACTCCCTGATAGACGTTGAAGAACACGATGAAGAACACCAGCGTCACGCCCAGCGCGACCTTGGAAGCGATGCCCAGACCGAACCAGACGAAGAATATCGGCGCCAGGATGACTCTCGGCATTGCGTTGATCGCCTTGATGTACGGATCGAAGATCGCCGATGCCGTAGGCGCCAGCGCCAGCCAGATGCCGATGACGATGCCCAGCACCGTGCCGATGAAAAATGCGAGCAGCGTTTCGACCAAGGTAACCCACAGGTGGCGGTAGATCTCGCCGCCGGCAAACCAGTCCCAGATGCGGCCGAACACCTTCAGTGGCTCGCCGAACAGGAAGGCAGCGCGGTGCGCATCGCCGAAGTAGAACGCGGGCAAGAGCCCAGGCGCCGTGCCAACATGCCAGCCGGCGAACACCGCGACCAGCAGCAGGACTTGCCAGGTGCGCAGCGCCAGGCTATTGCCGTTGCTGCGCATAGCCCTTGAGCACCTCGTCCTTCATCGCATGCCAGATTTCCGTGTGCAACTGCACGAACCGCGGCGTGAGCCGGATTTCGGCCACATCCCGCGGTCTCGGCAGATCGATCAGGTACTCGCCGATCGGATGTGCCTCCGGCCCGGCGGACAGCACCACCACTCTGTCGGCGAGGGCGATCGCCTCTTCCAGGTCGTGCGTAATGAACACCACCGACTTGCGGTCGGCGGACCAAAGCTCGAGCAGTTCGTTCTCCATCAACTGGCGCGTCTGGATATCGAGCGCCGAGAACGGCTCATCCATCAGCAGGATCTGCGGATTGAGAATCAGTGTCTGCGCCAGCGATACGCGCTTGCGCATGCCGCCCGAGAGCTGGTGCGGGTAGCGATCGCCGAATCCGCCCAACCCGACGCGCTTCAGCCATTCGTTGCCCTGCGCAAGCGCGGCCTCAAGCTCGATGCCGCGGAACTCCAGTCCGGCGACGATATTGCCGAGCGCGTTGCGCCAGGGCATCAGCGCCTCGGTCTGGAACAGATAGCCTGCACGCGTATTGATTCCCGCAAGCGGCTTGCCGAACACGTGGACGGTGCCAGCCGAAGGATCGAGAAGCCCCGCCGCGACGTTCAGCAGCGTGGATTTTCCGCAGCCGGTCGGTCCGACGACCGAGACGAATTCCCCGGGCGCGACCACGAGAGTGGTGTCCCTGAGCGCCGTGTAGCGTCGGGAGCCGTCTTGCCGGCCGACAAAGGTGCAGCAGATTCCCTCGAGCGATAGCGCGGCGACGGCCGGCTGCGCCCCGTTGGTGCTGCTCACTTGTACTTTGCGTTCGCCTTCCGCGCGAACTCGTTGGTGTAGGTCTTCGCCAGGTCGATCTCGGCCGGCTTGATGGTGGGATCGAAAGCGGCAAGCGCCCGCACTGTCGCCTTTGCACCTGCGTCCGAGATCAGGCCGTCGGGCGAGATCGCTTCCTTCACCTTGTCGTAGGAGAAAAGGTACAGGGCGCGATCACCAAGCAGGTACGACTCCGGCACTACGCGCGCAACGTCGGTCGCGCTCGCCTTCGCGATCCATTTGTCGGCGCGTACGATCGCGTTCGCGAGCGCCTGCACCGTGTTCGGGTTCTTCTGTACGAATTCGATCGCAGCGTGCAGGACGCCTGCGGGCAGCGGCGCCCCCCAGACTTCAATTGTCCCCTTCACGGTGCGCGTGTCGGCGAGCACCTTGATCGAGTTGTCCTGCTCGAGCCTGGTGATCACCGGGTCGGTGTTCGAGATTGCGTCGACCTGGCCGCTCTTGACCGCGTTGACCGCGGTCGCGCCGAGCCCGATTCCGATCACCGACACATCCTTGTTCGGATCGAGCCCAGCCTTAAACAGCAGTTGCTTGACCAGATTGTGCGTGCTCGAGCCAGGTGCACTAACGCCGACCTTGAGCCCCTTCAGGTCCTTGAGCGACTTGATGCTGCCCGCCTTGGCGCTCGCCACCCCGAAAGCGATTTGCGGCAAGCGCCCCTGCGCCACGAACGCCTGGAAATACTGCTTCTTCGATTGCAGGCTGATGGTGTGCTCGTAGGCGCCCGAGACTACGTCGGCGCTCCCCCCGACCACGGCGCGCAGCGCGACGGCACCGCCCGCGAAGTCGCTCAATTTGACGTTGAGCCCCTCGTCCTTGAAGTAGCCCTGGCGCTCCGCGACGGTCAGCGGCAGGTAGTAGAACGACGCCTGTCCGCCGACTGCAATGTGCACATCGCGTTTTTCGAGTTGAGCGTGCGCTGCCTGCTGGATGACAAGCGTCAGCACGCCCAACAGCGATCGGATTGCGAACTTCATCAGACTCCTCCTCCAAGATGCTGCAGGCCCCGTAAGTGCCCGCAGCGAAAGGGAATGCTACTCGATTCCGCGGCGATCGAGGAGCGCCTGGGAAAGCGTCCCAATATCGACGTATTCCAGTTCCCCGCCCAATGGAACGCCGCGCGCGATGCGGCTTACTTTGAGCTGGCGCGCGCGCAGCATTTCGGCAATGTAATGGGCCGTGGCCTCGCCTTCGTTGGTGAAGTTGGTGGCGAGAATGACTTCCGCCACCTCGCCGTCGGCGACCCGTGACAGCAGGCGCTCCAGTCCAATCTCGCGCGGCCCCACACCGTCGAGCGGGGACAGGCGCCCCATGAGCACGAAGTACATCCCCGAATAGGTCGACGTTTGCTCGACCATCGCCAGGTCGGCGGGCGTCTCGACTACGCAGAGCAGCGATTGATCCCGGCGCGGAGAGCGGCACAAGGCACACATCTCCTCCTCGGTGAAGTTGTTGCACCGCGTGCAATGGCGCACGGTCGCCAGCGCATCCGCCAGTGCGTGCGCAAGAAGGTCCGCGCCGGGCCTGTCGTGCTGTAACAAGAAATAGGCCATGCGCTGCGCCGACCGCGGCCCAACGCCGGGCAGAACGCGCAGTGCCTCGATCAGGCGTTGCACGCCTTTGGCCCCCGGCACTGGTTCCCTGCTCACGGCGTCAGAACGGCAGGTTGAGTCCGGGCGGCAACCCCATCCCGGCGGTCACGCCGCTCATCTTCTCGGCCACAGTAGTGTCCACGCGCCGCGCGGCATCGTTGAAAGCCGCTGCGACCAGGTCCTCCAGCATCTCCCTGTCATCAGCCGCGAGCGATGGATCGATGGTGACGCGCCGGACTTCGTGCTTGCAGGTCATTACCACCTTGACCATACCGGAGCCGGACTGGCCTTCCACTTCCATTGCCGCCAGTTGCTCCTGCATGCGGCGCACGTTCTCCTGCATCATCTGCGCCTGCTTCATCAATTGCCCGATGTTTCCGCGCATTGTTTTCGAACCCCGCTAGTTCTTGTCGCCGTTGGCCCTGATGCTCGAGCCGACGACCTTGGCATCGAACATGTCCACCAGGTCCTTTACAAACCGATCGCCCTCCACCGCACGCGTCGCATCCGCGCGGCGCGCCTCGCGATCCTGCGCCTCGATGGCGGCGGCGGTCGCTGCCGGCGCTTCGCCAGGCGCCACCTTAAGCGTGATCTGCCCGCCGTAGTGCTGTTCCAGCGCAGCCTTGAGCTTTTCCTGGTAGTTCCGCTCCGCGAGATGGCTCATCGACCTGGGAACCACCAGCTCGATCACGCCATCGGCGTGCCGCGAAAGGGCGGAATTGCGCGCCAACTCGCGCGCCGCGCCCGTTACCTGAAGCCGGTTCACCAGATCCGGCCAGTCGCCCTCGAATTTCTGCGCACGCGTCACGCTGCCGCCCGCAGGACTCTGCCGCGGCGCCGCTGCAGTGCTGCGCGCTTGCGTGCCTGCGCCCGCGACAGCCGAGACCGTGGCTTCCGGGCGGAACGCCAGCATGCGCAGCAGCGTCATGACGAAGCCGGCGTGCTCGTCGGGAGCGAGTGCCAGGTCTTCGCGTCCCTGCAAGGCAATCTGGTAACAAAGCTGCACGCTCTCCGGATCGAACCGGCCCGCCAGTCCGTTCAGGCGGTCGCGCTCCGGCAAGCCGACCTCCAGTGCCTCGGGCACGGCGTGCAGCATGGCCAATTTCAACAACAGCCCGGCCAGGTCCTGCAGCGCCGCGTCAAAGGACAGGCTGCGCGCCTGCATCTCATCGGCGATGGCCATCAATTGAGCGCCGTCCTGCGCCGCCACCGCCTCGAGCAGCCGCAGCAGATAACTCGCGTCTACCGCACCCAGCATGTCCCGCACGTTGCCAGCGGCGATGCTTCCCGCGCCATGCGCGATGGCCTGGTCGAGCAGGGAGAGCGCGTCGCGCATGCTGCCCGCAGCCGAGCGGGCTAGCAATGGTAGGGCCTCCGGCTCGAAAGCGATTTTCTCGGCCTCCAGCAGGCGCTGCAGGTGCTCCGCAATGGCTGCCGGCGGCATCTGCTTCAGATTGAACTGCAGGCAGCGCGACAGCACCGTCACCGGAATCTTCTGCGGGTCGGTGGTGGCGAGGATGAATTTGAGATGCTCGGGCGGCTCTTCGAGCGTCTTCAGCATCGCGTTGAAGGCTGAATTCGACAGCATGTGGACTTCGTCGATGACGTAAACCTTGAAGCGGCCGCGACTCGGCGCGTATTGCGCTGTATCGAGCAGTTGCCGCATCTCATCCACCTTGGTGTTGGTCGCCGCGTCCACTTCCAGCAAGTCGACGAAGCGCCCGCCGTCGATCTCCTGGCAGGCGCTGCAGCGCCCGCAGGGTTCCGGGGTGATGCCGGTCTCGCAGTTCAGGCACTTCGCCAGGATGCGCGCCAGCGTGGTCTTGCCGACGCCACGGGTTCCCGTGAACAGATAGGCGTGGTGCAGCCTTTTCTGTTCCAGTGCGTGGCGCAACGCGCGCACCACGTGCTCCTGTCCCACCAGGGCGGCGAAGTTCCGTGGGCGCCATTTGCGGGCCAGTACCTGGTAACTCATCGCTTGAATCCTATCAAGGGGTCACGACGGGGGGGCACGGTCCCTCCATCGAATCCGATCTGGTGGCGAGCCTGACCCCGGCACTTGCAGGGTCCAGCTATGGCTGCTTCCTTCCGGACCTGACCAGGTTCACCAGGCTGCAATGCGGGGAGGCCCGCCGTCGCCATTATGCCCGAGCCGAAGGTAGTGGCGGAGAGAGTGGGATTCGAACCCACGATACGCTATTAACGTATACACGCTTTCCAAGCGTGCGCCTTCAGCCGCTCGGCCATCTCTCCGCGGATTGCGGATTTTACCCCAGCCCCCTTTGCTACACTTCCCCAGGGGAGAGGGCATGCGCATACTGGTTGCCGAGGACGATCCGAGCCTCGCCGAGGGCCTGATGCGCTCGCTGCGCCAGGCGGGCTACGCGGTGGACTGCGCGAAAAACGGCGACGAGGCGGACACCGCCCTCGAGGCGAACGAGTTCGACCTACTGATCCTCGACATCGGACTGCCGAAGAAATCCGGCCTCGAGGTGCTCAAGCGCCTGCGCTCGCGCAGTTCCAAGGTACCGGTGCTGATCCTCACCGCGCGCGACAGCGTGCACGACCGCGTCACCGGCCTGGATGCGGGCGCCGACGACTACCTGGCCAAGCCATTCGAGCTTGCCGAGCTGGCGGCGCGGGTGCGCGCGCTCGCGCGCCGCGGCCTGTCGGGCGGCCTCGCGCTCATCAGCCACGGAACGCTCACCTACGACCAGGTCGGCCGGATCGCGCGCCTGAACGGCAAACCGATCGAACTCTCGGCGCGCGAGGCGGGCCTGCTCGAGATTTTCCTGCAGCGCGCGGGGCGCCTGGTGTCGAAAGACCAGCTCGTCAACCACCTGTGCGAGTGGGGCGAGGAAGTCTCGGGCAACGCAATCGAGGTGTACGTGCACCGCCTGAGGAAAAAGCTCGAACCGGGCGGGGTGCGCATCGTTACCGTGCGCGGCCTGGGCTACAGCCTGGAAAAACCTGAATCCGCATAATCAGCGGCTCAGGACGCGGCCGGCGCATTCTCCAAAACGATCTTGATCTTGAACGCCGTCAGCGCCAGCCAGATCACGATCAACAGGAAAAAGGCCACCAACCCGATATGCGCGTCGATGATGATGCGCGGCGTGATGGCGCGCGTGAACCGGGTCACCGGCGAGGTGACCGTCTTGAACAGGTTATAGACGATGTTCTGGTCGCGCTTGGCGCCGGCCAGCACCCATAGCAGGCCCTGCCCCAGGAACGCGACGCCCGCCACCTCGGTCAGCGCCTTCAGAATTACGATAACCTCGTACATTCGCTTAT
>JANNTQ010000219.1:0-1981 GCA_031394435.1 Betaproteobacteria bacterium | reverse complement strand
CTACCAGACCATGGCTGCGCGCCTGTGGGGCCGCAGCGGCCACTATCAATCCGGCGGTGCGTTCGGCTTTCGCGACCAGCTGCAGGACGTCATGGCGCTCGTGCATGCCGAGCCGCGGCTGGTGCGCGAGCACCTGCTGCTGTGCGCATCACGCCAGGTCCGCGAGGGCGATGTGCAGCACTGGTGGCACCATCCATCGGGACGCGGCGTTCGCACCCACTGCTCGGACGACTACCTCTGGCTGCCGCTGGCGACCTGCCGCTATGTGCTTTGTACCGGCGACACGTCGATCCTGAAGGAACCGGTCCTGTTCCTGGATGGCCGGGCCGTGAGCGCGGAGGAGGATTCGTACTACGACCTGCCGTTGCGCTCGCTGGAAGCCGCAAGCCTGTACCAGCATTGCGTGCGGGCGATCCTCCTCGGCCTGCGCTCTGGCGAGCACGGACTGCCGCTGATCGGCTCCGGCGACTGGAACGACGGCATGGACCAGGTCGGGCCGCAGGGAAAGGGTGAAAGTGTGTGGCTGGCCTTTTTCCTCCACCAGGTGCTGACGCAATTCGCCTCGCTCGCGCGCCACGAAGACGACGCGCCCTTCGCCGAGCGCTGCGAGAGCGAAGCCGCCCGGCTGCGCCGCAGCATCGACGCACATGGCTGGGATGGCGCCTGGTATCGCCGCGCCTACTTCGACGACGGCACTCCGCTGGGCTCGGCCGCGAATGCCGAATGCCAGATCGATTCCATCGCGCAAAGCTGGTCGGTGCTCTCCGGCGCGGGTACCCCGGAGCGCGCACGGCTGGCGATGGCGGCGCTGGACCGGCGCCTGGTGCGGCGCGAGCACGCGCTGGTGCAGCTGCTGGACCCGCCGTTCGACCATTCCGACCAGAACCCCGGCTACATCCGCGGCTATGTGCCCGGTGTGCGGGAGAACGGGGGCCAGTACACCCATGCGGCGATCTGGGCGGCCATGGCCTTTGCCGAACTGGGCGAGACGGCGCGCGCCTGGGAACTGCTCGGCATGATCAATCCGCTGCACCACGCCGAGTCGCCCGCGCGGACCGCCCTCTACAAGGTGGAGCCCTATGTGGTCGCGGCTGACGTGTATGCGGTCGCGCCGCACACCGGCCGCGGCGGGTGGACCTGGTACACGGGGTCGGCAGGCTGGCTGTACCGCCTGATCCTGGAATCGCTATTGGGGTTGCGATTGACCGCGGACGCGCAGTCTTCCCGGCTGCACATCGCGCCACGCCTGCCGCCCGATTGGCAAGGATTCAAGCTGCGGTATCGCTACCGGGAAACCACTTATCACATCGCCGTGCGCCAGAGTCCAGGCACCGGTGGCGGCCTGAGCGTGCAACTGGACGGGGTCGCGCAACCAGGGGCGTCGATCCTGCTGCTAGACGATCGCCTGGAACATCAGGTGGAAGTGCACCTGCGAGCGCAGGTCAGCGAGGTTTTGGAGGAGCTGGCCGGTTGAAGAAACCCACCGGAGCGGCGGGCTTTTTGTCCTGCTTCGGCTTTTTCTTTTCCTTGTTGCTGCGCAACTGACCTTTCGCCATGTCAGAGGCGGTAGTTGCCCGCGCCGGCCAAACCGATCAGTCCGATCACGATCAGATAGATGGCGACGATGTAGTTCAGCAATCGCGGCACGATGAATATCAGTATGCCGGCGAACAGCGACACCAGAGGGGCAAGGCCTAGCGTGATGTTCATGCGGGCAGCCGTTCCTTTCAGTTCTTCTTCGTCAGCGCGGCAAATGCGACCACACCTATGCCGCCGACGAGCAGCAGCCAGCCTAGGATCGCCGGAACCACCACCGTATGCTCCTTCTCGGCAACCGCGGTGATCGGCCCGATCTGCAGGACGGTCTCCTTGGTGGTGTAGGTGTAGTTGTAGCCGAGCGCGACCGCGCCCATGACGATCATCACGATTCCGGCAATCAGGGTGGATTTCATGCCCCGAGGCTATGCCAAAAACAGTCCCG
>JANNTQ010000206.1:0-3144 GCA_031394435.1 Betaproteobacteria bacterium | reverse complement strand
GTGATGGGCGGGCTGCTGGGCGCGATCGACCTGCGCCTGCCGTTTTTCGTCGCCGGCACCCTGGCGCTGCTCAACCTGCTCTACGGGTACTTCGTGCTGCCCGAATCGCTGCCGCCGGAGCGCCGGCGCGCTTTCGAGTGGCGGGCGCTCAACCCGTTCGGCGCGCTGCGCGGCCTGGCGCAGACCAGGGGCGTAGGGCTGCTGGTGGCCGTGATCGCGTGCAGCGGGCTGGCGCAATTCGTGCTCTACACCACCTGGGTGCTGTACACGACCTTCAAGTTCGGCTGGGGACCGCTGGAGAACGGCTGGTCGCTGGCGGCGGTCGGCCTTGTGTCGGCCATCGTGCAAGGCTTGCTGCTTGGTCGCCTGCTCAGGCGCTTCAGCCCGCGACGCCTGGCCGTGCTGGGCCTGGTGTCATCGACCCTCGCCTTCGTCATGTGGGGCGCCGCGACGCAGGGCTGGAT
This sequence comes from Betaproteobacteria bacterium, assembly GCA_031394435.1. Taxonomy (GTDB): domain Bacteria; phylum Pseudomonadota; class Gammaproteobacteria; order Burkholderiales; family SG8-39; genus JAABQT01. The sequence goes on along the minus strand of JANNTQ010000206.1, from coordinate 2,680 downwards.
GATGTTCGCGATCATTTTCGTCAACCTGCTCGGCGCCACGGTGGCGGCATCCATCCAGAGCCTCATTTCGCAGGCGGCGGACGCGCGCAACCAGGGGCAGGCGCTCGGCGCGGTGGGCGGCCTGAACAGCCTGATGGCGGTGATCGCCCCGGTGATCGGCGCGCCGCTGCTGGCGATGGTTTCGCACCTGCCCCGGGGAGACTGGCGCATCGGCGCGCCGTTTTATTTCTGCGCGGCGCTGCAGGCCGCGGCGCTCGCCCTCGCGGTGATCCACTTCCGCGGCGAACGCCGCGCGCGGCTCGCCGGCTAGCGCTTGCGCGCCAGCGCTGCGCCCGCCACCAGGGCCTTCAGCTTGGCGATCGCGATCTCGCGCTGCATCGGCGCCATGCCGCAGTTGGTGCAGGGGTAGAGGCGGTTCCTCGGCACGTACTTGAGCGCCAGCCTGATGGTCGCCGCGACTTCCTGCGGCGTCTCGACCTTGTCCGAGGCGACATCGATCACGCCCACCAGCACATCCTTGCCCTTCAGCAGCTTCATCAGCTCCGGCGGCACGTGCGAGTGGATGCACTCCAGCGACACCTGCTTGATGCTGCTCTTCGCCAGCGCCGGGAAGATCTCCTCGTACTGGCGCCACTCGCCGCCCAGCGTTTCCTTCCAGTCGAGGTTGGCCTTGATGCCGTAGCCGTAGCAGATGTGCACGCAGGTCGTGCACCTGAGGCCCTTGATGGCGCGCTCGAGCGCCCTCACGCCCCATTTAGTCACGTCGCTCATGTATACGTTGAACGCCGGTTCGTCGAACTGGATCACGTCCACGCCGTCCTTTTCCAGCGCGCGCGCCTCCTGGTTGAGGAGCTCGGCGAACGCCATCGCCAGCTTCACCTTGTCGCCGTAGTGCCGGTCGGCAATGGTGTCGACGATGGTCATGGGGCCGGGCATGGTGATCTTGAGTTTCTTCTTCGTGTGCGCCCGCGCGATCCTGGCCTCGGTCTGGTTCACGCGACCATTGAGCTTCAGCGGTCCGACCACCACCGGCACCATGGCGTCGTAGCGGTTGTTGCGGATGCCCATCTTCACTTTGTGCTCGAAGTCGATGCCCTCGATCGCCTCGAGGAAGCCGTGCACGAAGTGCTGGCGCGACTGCTCGCCGTCGGTGACGATGTCCAGGCCCGCGTCCTCCTGCTCCTTCAGCCACAGCAGCGTTGCGTCGCGCTTGGCCTTCGCCAGCTCCGCGCCGCTCGACTTCCAGGCGGGCCACAGCTTGTCGGTCTCGGCGAGCCAGAAGGGCTTGGGCAGGCTGCCGGCGATGGTGGTCTCGAACATGTTTCCTCCTCGCGGCTATGATACCCGCGCATGCGACGCGCTAAACGCAAGGCCGCGCCGAGGAAGCTGGTGTGCCTGGAAACCTATTGGGGCGACCACCAGGCGCGCGCCTTTCGCGCGCCGTCGGTGTTGCCGTTCTTCGAGGGCCTCGCGCGCCAGCTCGATCCGCCGCTGGCGATTGCCCATCGTCATGTTGGGACAGTTCCCCAGCTCGCCGCCTACACGCGCCGCCGGGAAGGGATGCTGTGGCGCGACCCCGAAGCGTTCGACGCGCCGGTGTACTACCTCTCCTTCCACGGCTCGCCGGGGCGCATCCACACCGCGCTCGCGCGCCTCGGGCCGGCGGCCCTGTGCCGCGCTTTCGCCGGCTGGGGCGAGGGCTACGACAACCTGGTGTACTTCGGCGCCTGCAGTGTGTTCAAAGGTACCGCGGGCGAGCGCTTCGCCGAACGCTTCCTGAAGCAGTCCCGCTGCCGCGCCGTGCTCGGCTACGCCAGCGACGTGGACTGGATGGAAAGCATGGTCGCCGACCTGCTGTTCCTCAAGCGCTTCTACACCGCGCGCGACCCGTGGCAGGACCTCGCGTCGATCCACGCGTCCGTGCTGGAGGACTTCGCGCCCGCGCGGCGCCTCGGGCTGCGCCTGTTCACTTCTCCCGCATCGGCGCAAGCCAAACCAGCGCGGCGAGCTGCAGCGCGCCGAGGATAAGGAAAGCAGCAGCGTAGCCTTCCGGCGCGTAGCGACCGTCGGTGACAGGATAGAGCCGCAGCACCGCGCCGATGCCCCATTGGAACGCGAACGAGCAGCCGAACATCAGCACGTTGGAGGCGGTGTTTACGCGCCCGGTCATCTCCGGCGGGAACAGCGGCGTGAACAGCGCGTAGGCGAGCGAGGCGGCGATCGCGGTGAAGCCGTAGACCGCGAGGATGGCGGCGAGCCCCGTCTGCACGCCCGCCGCGAGCAGCACGAACATGGCGAACGAGACCGACAGCCCCAGCTTGTACATGGTCATGCGCGAGATGCCGGCGCGCGCCAGGCGATCGCTCGAGACGCCGAAGAACACCGAACCGATGGTGTAGGCGACGGCGGTGGTGAGCAGCAGATTCGCCACCGCGCCGCGCGCCTGTCCCGCGACGTCGTACAGCCAGGGCGCGAGCCACAGGCCCTGCAGCGCCTGGTAGCCGGCGTGGCAGACGACGAGCGGCGCGGCGATGCGCCAGAAGGGCAGCGAGGCGAACACCCGGCGAAAGCCGGCGATCTGCGCGCCAAGCGTCTGGCCGTGCCCCGGCAGCGGCTTCTCGGGGACGAAGAAGAAGATCAGGCCCGCCGCAAGGACCGAGGCGATCGCCAGCCCGTAGAA
>JANNTQ010000202.1:0-5519 GCA_031394435.1 Betaproteobacteria bacterium | reverse complement strand
GGATCGGCCTGGCTGGAAACGCAGTTGGGCGTGCTCCTGGGGCGCGCGAGGCGCCCGTCCTTCAAGCCGAGGTAACCGGGGCGCTTGCCGGGGAACATGGTGTCTCTCTGGCGGATGCTAACATCGGCGCGATATCCGCTCAGGGGAGGATCGCATGGAAATCTCCGCGCAACAGCTCGCCGAACTGCTGTCGGGCATCGCCCGGGCGCAGGCCGCCGTGGTCAACGGCCTGGAGAGCGAATTCGCCGGCGTGCGCAGCGGCCGCGTGGTGCCGATGCTACAGAACGCGGCGCACCTGCGCGACCACCCCGATCCGACGCTCACCGACCTGCCGGTGCGGATCCTGCTTTCCTACATGGGCCGCGTCGGCCCGGATACCGAAGCCGTCGCGCGCGACCTCGAGCGCCTCTGCGCGCCCAAGGCCTAGAAGTCCTTCGGCGCCGGCGGGAATTTCGGTTTTCTCTTCTCGCGGTGCGAAGCGACGCCCTCGCGCACCTCGGGGCCGCTGAAGCCGAGCATCTCCAGCGCGAGCGAGTTGTCGAAGGCAGGGCCCGCCATGCGCAGCCAGTTGTTGAGGCTGGACTTGGTCCAGCGCAGCGCGGTCTGCGCGCCTGCGGCCAGCTTCCTCGCCACTTCCAGCGCCTTCGCCTGCAGCTCCGCCTCTTCACAACATAGCGATACCAGGCCGATCCTCTCCGCTTCCTCGCCCGATACCTGCTCGCAGGTCAGCAGGTAGTACTTCGCCTTCGCCATGCCGCACAGCAGCGGCCAGACGATCGCCGCGTGGTCCCCCGCGGCGACGCCCAGGCGCGTGTGGCCGTCGATGATGCGCGCGTTCTTCGCGGCAATCGATATATCGGCGAGCAGGCCCGCCACCAGTCCCGCCCCTACTGCCGGCCCGTGCATCGCCGAAACCACGATCTTCGAGCAATTGATGAGGTTGTAGACCAGGTCGCGCGCCTCGCGCCAGACGCGCGCGCGCGTTTCGAAATCCCTGGCGATATCCTCGACCAGCGACAGGTCGCCGCCAGCGGAGAAGCCCTTGCCGGCGCCGCGGATAATGGCGACGCGCACCTCCGGGTCGCGATCCACGTCGCGCCAGATCTCGGCCAGCTCCGCGTGCATGCGGTGGCCGGCGGTGGAGAGCCTGCCGCTCGCCTCGTCGCCCATCACGATCTCGAGGATGCCCGGCTCGATCAGGCGAATATTCAGATCCTGGTACCTGGAGTAGTCCATCGCTCCATTCTACAATCCGCACATGCGCACGCAGGATGAACGATTCGCGAACCTCCCCGGCTTTGCCCACGCCCCGCGCTACCTGGAATGGCGCGGCTTGCGCGCGCACTACGTGGACCAGGGCCAGGCGGAGCGCAGCTACCTCTGCCTGCACGGCGAGCCGACGTGGAGCTACCTTTACCGGCGCATGATCCCGCCATTCGTAGCGAGCGGGGCGCGCGTGGTCGCGCCCGACTTCATCGGCTTCGGCCGCTCCGACAAGCCGGAAGACGGAACCTTCTACACCTTCGACATGCACCGCAAATTCCTGCTCGATTTCATCGAGCGGCTGGACCTTTCGCGCATCACGCTGGTGGTGCAGGATTGGGGCGGACTGCTGGGACTCACGCTGCCGATGGAGATGCCAGAAAGGTTCGAGCGCCTGCTGCTGATGAACACCGCGCTCGGCTGCGGGGACACGCCGCTGTCGGAGGGCTTCATCGCCTGGCGCGCCTACGTGAATAAAACGCCCGACCTGCCCTGCGGCAAGCTGATGCAGCGCACTTGCCCTCATCTCACCGCCGAGGAGGCCGCTGCCTACGATGCGCCGTTTCCAGACCTTGCGTCCAAAGCCGGCGCGCGCGCGTTCCCGAACCTGGTGCCCGACCGGCCGGATGCGCCAGGCGCGGCGATCTCGCGCAAGGCGCGCGACTGGTGGATGAACTCCTGGAAGGGCGAGAGCTTCATGGCGATCGGCGCGACGGATCCGGTGCTGGGCCCTGCCGTGATGAATGCCTTGCGCAGGTTCATCCGCAACTGCCCCGAGCCCTACGTGCATGCCAAGGGCGGGCATTTCCTGCAGGAATGGGGCGAGGAAATCGCAGCACAGGCGCTGAAAAGATGGAACTGACTTTCGCTGACGTCGCCGGCGCGCACGAACGCATCAAGCCCTACGCCAAGCGCACTCCGGTGCTTACCTCGAGCACCATCGATGCGCTCACCGGCGCCAGGGTGCATTTCAAGTGCGAGAACTTCCAGCGCATGGGCGCGTTCAAGTTCCGCGGCGCCTACAACGCGCTGTCGCAGCTTTCCGACGAGCAGAGGAAAAAGGGCGTGGTCGCTTTTTCTTCGGGCAACCACGCGCAAGCGGTGGCGCTTTCCGGCAAGCTCCTCGGCATTCCCATCACCATCGTCATGCCGACCGATGCACCGAAGGTGAAGCTGGCGGCGACGCGCGGCTACGGCGCCGAAATCGTCAGCTATGACGCGAATAACGAGGACCGGCAGAAGATCACGGAGCGGCTTGCGGCCGAGCGCGGCCTGAGCCTGATCCCGCCCTTCGACCACCCGCACGTCGCCGCGGGACAGGGAACCACGGCCAAGGAACTGATCGAACAAACTGGTCCGCTGGACATCCTGCTGGTGCCCTGCGGCGGCGGCGGACTGCTTTCGGGTTGTGCCGTTGCCGCAAAGCACCTGTCGCCGCACTGCCGCGTAATCGGCGTGGAGCCCGCGGCGGGCGACGACGGCGCGCGTTCATTCAGGTCGAAGACGCTGCAGGTGATCAAGACGCCCGACACCATCGCCGACGGCGCGCGCACCGCCTCGCTCGGGCCCAAGGTGACCTTTCCACTGATCCTGCGCTACGTGGACGACATCCTCACCGTGACGGACGAAGAACTGCTGAAGAGCATGTTTTTCCTGTGGGAGCGCATGAAGATGCTGGTCGAGCCGACCGGCGCGCTCGCCGCCTGCGCGCTGCTGGAGAACAAGCTCGACGCGAAGGGAAAGAAAGTCGGCGTGGTGATTTCAGGCGGCAACGTGGACCTCGCCTGGGCCGCGCGGCAGCTGGCGCGCTAAGTCGCGTTGTAAAACGCGTAGCGCTTCCCCTTCACCGCCTTCGACGCGTACATCGCCTTGTCGGCGAGCGCGATCAGCTCATCGCCGCCCTCTGCGTCGTCGGGAAACACGCTGATGCCGATCGAGCAGGACACCTGCGTCACACCGCCCGCAAGCGACAGCGGCACGCTGATCATGTCCGCCACTTTTTCCGCCACCATGCCGACGTCCTCCACGCGGTCGAGCTCGCCGGCCAGGATGACGAACTCGTCACCGCCATAGCGCGCCACGGTATCCGAGCCGCGCACGCTGGTGCGCAGGCGCGCTGCCAGCTGCACCAGCGCCTGGTCGCCGGCGGGATGGCCGCGCGTGTCATTGATGTGCTTGAAATCATTCAGGTCCACCATCATCACCGCCACCTTCTTGCGGTTGCGCTTGGCCAGTTCGAGCGCGAGCGTGAGGCGCTGCTGCATCGAAGTGCGATTGGGCAGCCCCGTGAGCGGGTCGTGTTGCGCCATGAAGCGCAGGTGCTCCTCCTGCCCGCGCAGCTGCTCCATCAGCTGCTCGCGCTCGCCCGCCTCTGCGCGCAGGCGCTCGTTCGCCTTGTTCAGCTCCGCAGTGCGCACCGCGATGTGCGTCGCCAGCGCGCGCTCGTTCTCGCGTGTCGCCTCGAGCAGCTGCTGCTGCGCCTGCAGCGCGTCCGCATGCGCCACCGTGCGCTCGCGCCGCAGGATGTTGATGCGGTCTGCCAGCGCGAAGGACAGCAGCAGCACGTCGAGCGCGAAGCCGAAATGCAGTCCGTAGATGGTGACGATGTTGGTCGGCACCAGCGCGAAGTTGCGCAGCGCTCCGAACAGGATGAAGAACAGCAGCCCCGCCCAGGCGAGCAGGAAATAGCGCGCCGGCCGGTAGCCGTCGAGCAGCGCGCGCACCGCGACGAAGATGGACAGCGCGGCGGCGAGGAAACCGAGCACTGAGATGGTGCGCAGCACCTCGCCGTAGGTCAGCAGCCAACCGGTCGCCGAGCACACGGCGAGGGCGAAGCCGACGGCGATGACCGCAACCATCGCCCAGTCGGCGCGCGGTGCGATGCGGCGGATGTCGAGGAAAGTGCGCGCGAACAGCGCCCCCAGTGCGAGCGTGAGCGAGAGCGCGGTGGCGGCCGCGTGGTTCGCCCACCAGGGGCTCTCGGGCCACAGGTACTGGTAGGCGAGTCCGTCGTAGCCAAACAGGAACAGGCCGAACGCGGTGGCGTACAGCACGTAGATGAGATAGGTGCGGTCGCGCACCGCGGAGAACAGCATCAGGTTGTACACCACCAGCGCAAGCGCGAGGCCGTAAAACAGGCCGAGCAGGAGTTGCACGTCGCGGTCGCGCTCGGCGAAGGCCTCTGGTCGCCACAGCGCGAGCGGCACCGTCAGCACGCTCTGCGATTCGAGCCGCAGGTAATACACGTGCGGTCCCGGCTGCGGCGGCACGCTGAAGCGGAAAAGGTGATTGCGGTGGTTCACCTCGCGCGCCGCCCAGGGATAGTCGTCGCCGGCGATGCGCCTCCAGTAGCGCGGCGCTTCGTCCAGCTGCGGCTCGGGCAGGTGGAGCTCGATCCGGTCGATGCTCGGGAAGGCGATCTCGAGCAGCAGTTCCTCGTCGGCCGGCGTGCCGCCAAGCAGGCTGAAGCGCAACCACCATGCCGAGCGTGTGTAGCCGAAGTTGAGCGGGTCCGACCCTGCCGGCGCAAAGCGAGCCGCGTTCTCAGGCCGGCGCACGTCCTCGAGCTTCAGCCGCCCTGCGGGATCCTCCAGCACGTCTGCGTGGGCACCGAGCGAGACGCGCCCTTTGGCGCCGGGCAGCGGCGCCGGGTCGCGCGCCAGCGCCGCGGACGCGAAGATAAGCAGGGCCAGAAAGGCGAGCGCGCGCGCCATGGGCATGACGGCAATCATAGCCGCAGGCGGCGCGTGCGTTAAGATGCGCGCCTCATGCGTGCCATCCAGATCGAAAAGCCCGGCGGGCCCGAGGTGCTGCGCCTCGCTGAGCGCCCGCGTCCCGAACCGAAATCGCACGAGATCCTAGTGAAAGTCGCCGCGGCGGGCGTGAATCGCCCCGACGTGCTGCAGCGCATGGGCCTCTATGCGGTCCCGCCCGACGCTTCCGACCTTCCCGGCCTCGAGATCGCCGGCGAGGTGGCCGCCTGCGGCAGTGCGGTGACGCACTGGAAGGTCGGCGACAAGGTCTGCGCATTGACCCATGGCGGCGGCTACGCCGAGTATTGCGTGACGCCGGAAGTGCAGGCGCTGCCGGTGCCCAAGGGCCTGTCGATAGTCGAGGCGGCCTCGCTGCCGGAAACCTTCTTCACTGTCTGGTCGAACGTGTTCGACCGCGGCAGGCTCGCGCCGGGCGAGACGCTGCTGGTGCACGGCGGCACCTCCGGCATCGGCGTCACCGCGATCCAGATGGCGAAGGCGATG
>JANNTQ010000199.1:0-11061 GCA_031394435.1 Betaproteobacteria bacterium | reverse complement strand
GGCGGGCTGACGACCGCGGCCGACGACCCGGTCACCGCTTCCTGCCAGCCGAACTTCGCCATCCTGTCCACGGACGGCTACTGGAACGGCAACGTCGGACGCCGGTTGGACAACGCGACCGCCATGGGCAACCAGGACAATACGGATAGCGCGCCCTACTCCCTGCAAAGCCAGGGCGTGTACGACGGCGGCACGCCGGTCGCGACGAACACGCTGGCCGACGTGGCGCTCTATTACTACACGAATGACCTGCGGCCGGCGATGCTGCCCACCGTGCCCACGACCCTCAAGGACATCAACGGCGACCAGCACATGGTGACCTTCACCATCGGCCTCGGCCTGGACGGCGAGCTCAGCTTCAGGCCGGACTACGAGACCGCGGCGAGCGGGGATTTCTACGACATCCGGCAGGGCACCAGGAAGTGGCCGGTGCCTTCCGCTGGCACGCCCAGCTCGCTCGACGACCTGTGGCACGCGGCGGTCAACGGCCGCGGCGTGTTCTTCAGCGCCAAGAACCCGGACCAGGTCGCGCAAGGCCTGGCGGACACCCTGGAGCAGCTCCAGGCGCGCATCGGCGCGGGCGCCGCGGCGGCGACCTCGAACCTGCAGCCGGTGGCGGGCGACAACTTCGCCTTCACGGCGCAGTACCAGACCGTGGACTGGATCGGCGACCTGAGGGCCCGCACCATCGATCTGTCCTCGGGCACGGTGTCTGCGGTCGAATTGTGGTCGGCGGCCGAAAAGCTCGATGCCGGCCTGCACACCGACCGCAGGATCTTCACCTACGACAGCGGCGACACGGCGGGCAACCGCATGAAGCATTTCTGCATGAGCGCGGACGTGGGCGCGCCCTGGTGCAACGACGGCACCGGTTTGACCGCCGCCCAGGTCAGCTACTTCGACCCGAGTGTCATCGCACTGTCGCAGGAAGGGCAGTGGACCGTGGCCGGCACCGCGCAGTCGCTGGTCAACTACCTGCGCGGGGACGTGACCAACTACAACACCGGCGCCTTTCCGCGCACCGCGTCGGACCTGTACCGGGCGCGCGCCAGCGTGCTTGGTGACATCGTGAACGCGCAGCCGTCCTACGTGCGCAAGTCGCCTTTCTCGTACGGCGATACCGGCTACATGGCCTACAAAGCCTGCACCGAGGGTACCGGCACCGGCTGTCCGGCGGCGCGGTTCCCCGATCCGAGCAATCCGCGCAGGGGAACGGTGTACGCGGCGTCGAACGACGGCATGATGCACGCGTTCGAGACCGACGTGAACAACAACCCGTACTTCCAGACCGCCGGCATCACGACCGGAACCACCGCCGACGACACGTTCACCGGCAACAATGCCGGCAACGGCGTCGAGCGCTGGGCCTACATCCCGGCCGACGTGCTGCCCAGGATTCATGCGCTGGCCAACGAGCCTTACAACCACCAGTACTTCGTGGACGGTTCGCCCACAGTAGGCGACATCTGCCTCACGACGCCCTGCGCGAGCGCGGATGACTGGCGCACGATCATGGTGGCCGGCTTCAACGCCGGCGGCCGGGGATACTACGCGCTGGACATCACCAACCCCTCGCTCACCGGCGTGAAGGCGCTGTGGGAATTCGGCTACACCAGCACCTGCGTGGCGGTCGGCGCCCAGGGCGTGCCCGTGGGCGGGCCGTTCTTCGGCGATTGCCATGTCGGCGTCTCCTTCGGCAACCCGATCATTACCAAGCTCAATGGGAAATGGGTGGCGATGGTCACCTCGGGCTACAACAACGGCTCGGCCAACGGCAACGGCAATGGCGGAGGTTACCTGTACATCCTCGATGTCACGGATGGCCGGATCCTGCACCGCCTCGCGACCGGCGCCGGCACCGCGGCCACGCCCAGCGGGTTCGCCCGCATCAACGGCTGGTCAACCAATAGCGCAGTCGACAATACGACGCTGGCGGTCTACGGCGGCGACATTCAAGGCAACCTGTGGCGCTTCGACACGGACTACGACGGCGGCGCCAACACCAACTACCTCGGCGTGACGCTGGTCGCCGTGGCCAGGGACGGACTCGGCAACCGGCAGCCGATCACGGTGAAGCCGGAACTGGGCGAGACGACGACCCCGCCCAAGCAGCGCATCGTCATGTTCGCCACGGGCAAGTTCCTCGAGACCACCGACAAGAGCGGCCCGTTCACGACGCAGACCATCTACGCCCTGCGCGACGTGCCGACGGTCACCACCAGCCCGGTCATTGCGGACGTGCGCGGCAGCTCCGTGGTTCAGCGGCAGTTCCTGGCTGGGGCCCTGCCGGGGACGCGCACCATTGCACCGGCCACGGCGCCGGTCTGGACCACCGATTTCGGCTGGCGCCTGGACCTGCCGGACAGCGGCGAGCGCGGCAACGTGGATCCGCAGCTGCAGCTCGGTACGTTGGTGGTAGCCACCAACGTGCCCTCGCTGGATACCTGCACGGCGGGCGGCATCTCGTACATCAACTTCCTCGACTTCCAGACCGGCTCCTTCGTGCCGGGGGCGACCGGCAACATGGCCAGCCAGAACATCGGCAGCTCGCTGATCGTGGGAATCAACGTGATCATGCTGCCGGGCGGCAAGGTGGTGACCATTGTCACCACTGCATCCAACCAGCAGCTGACGCAGGACACGCCGATCAGCCAGGTCGAGTTCCAGGGCCGGCGGGTGTCGTGGCGCGAGCTGATCGTCGAATAATGTTCGACGCGCGCATCCCCGTGGCGCTGGGCGCTTCGCTCCTGCTGCATGGCGCGGGCCTGGCGCTCATCGACCGCATGCCGCGAGGCTGGCAGCTATCCGTGCCGGAGTGGGGTCAGTGGAGCGCCAGTGCTTTGCGCGCCAGGCTGCGCGCACCCGGCAGCGATGAGGCGATCGTCCCGGCGCCGCAGGGGTCCGCCGGGCAATCCGCCGGCCGTCCGGGCCAGGGTTTGCGGGGCGCCGCAGCTTCGTCTTCCGGGATTGCCACCGCACCCAGATACCTGCCGGCAGAGGAACTCGATGAACGCCCCCTCATCCGCAGTGCAGTGGAACCGAAGTTTCCTCCGCACGCTCCCGTCACCACCGGCCGCGTGGTTCTGCGGCTGCTGATCAACGAAGCCGGCGCTGTGGACAATGCCGCCGTGGTCCGCGCTGCCCCCCCTGGCGTGTTCGACGCAGCCGCCGTGCAGGCATTCGCATCGGCGAGTTTCACGCCGGGGCGCAAGGACGGCGTCGCCGTGAAGAGCGCGCTGACGCTGGAGCTGCGATTCGGCGAGGCCCTGCCTGCTCTCGCCCAGGCGCGCCAGCAGGAGTTGCCGCTATTCCAGCCACCGCGCCGCGCGCGCAGCCAACGCAGCACTTTCCCGCAGGAGAAACCATGAAATCGAAGATTGCGATGCTAACGGCACTGCTTGCCGCGGCGCTGGCCCTGCCCCCCCTGGCGGGGGCGCCGGCGCAGCCCGCAGGCTGGCTGCTGATCGCCCAGGCCGACCGTGGCACGCCCACATGCGAGCTGGACGGCCGTCGCGTACCGCAGGGGATGACCCTGTGCCGCGAGGGCTATGTCCACACCTGTGGCCGCAACGGCAACTGGGAACGCAGCAACAAGGCTTGCTAGCCGGCGCCGCCTAGCGCCGCCGCGCCAGCTCGCGCGGCAGTGTAAACACCACCCGCTCGGTGATGCCCTCGAGCGGCTGCACGTTCCTGGCGCCGAGCGCCTTCAGGCGCGCCACCAGTTCGTCCACTAGTACCTCGGGCGCGGAAGCGCCCGCCGTGACGCCCACGCGGCGTTTTCCCGCCACCCACTCCGCGCGCAAATCGGCGGCGGTGTCCACCATGTAGGCCTCGGCACCCATGTTCTCCGCCACCTCGCGCAGCCGGTTCGAGTTGGAGCTGTTGGGCGAACCCACCACGATCACCACGTCGCAGCGCGGGGTCATGAACTTGACCGCGTCCTGCCGGTTCTGCGTGGCGTAGCAGATGTCGTCCTTCTTCGGGCCATGAATCTGCGGGAAGCGCGCTTTCAGCGCCGAGACGATCGCCTGCGCGTCGTCCACGGACAACGTGGTCTGCGTGACATAGGACAACTTCGAGGCATCGCGCGCCTTCAGCAGGGCGACGTCCTCGACGGTCTCGACCAGGTGCATGCCGGAGTTCGCCTGCCCCATCGTGCCCTCGGCCTCGGGGTGCCCGCGATGGCCGATCATCACGATCTCGTAGCCGTCGCGCAGCATCTTGGACACTTCGACGTGCACCTTGGTGACCAGCGGGCAGGTGGCGTCGAACACTTTGAGCCCGCGCTCCTCGGCGTCGCTGCGCACCGCCTTGGACACGCCGTGGGCGCTGAAGATCACCGTGGCGCCGGCGGGAATCTGGTCCAGTTCCTCGACGAACACCGCGCCCTTCCTGCGCAGGTCGTCGACCACGGTCTTGTTGTGCACGATCTCGTGGCGCACGTAGATCGGCGCGCCGTACTGTTCGAGCGCGCGCTCGACGATGTCGATGGCGCGCTCGACCCCGGCGCAGAAGCCGCGTGGATTGGCCAGCAGGACGTCCATGGCGGCCATTCTATTCCTTGTGCAGGAAGCTCTCGGCGATCAGGGTCGCGGCGCCCACGCTGATCGCCGAGTCCGCGACGTTGAACGCCGGCCAGTGCCAGCCGAAGGCGTGCACGTCGAGGAAGTCGACCACGTGGCCGTAGGCGACGCGGTCCCACAGGTTACCCAGCGCGCCGCCGAGGACCAGTGCCAGGCCGGCGCTAAGCAGGCGGCGTTCCGGGTGGCGCCACAGCAGCCAGCTGACAACGGCCGCAGCGATCAGCGCCACGGCGATGAAAAAGGGCTGCTGCCAACCCGGCGCATCAGCGAGGAAGCTGAACGCGGCGCCGCGGTTGAACACCAGCACCAGGTTGAAGAACCCGGTGATCGCGACCGGCTCGCCGGGGCGCAACTGCGACAGCGCGGCCCACTTGCTCAGCTGGTCGGCGAGCAGGACGGCCGCGGCGGCGGCGAACCATGGCGCGGCCCTAGGCATGCACCCGCTTCTCGCCGGCACCGTGCAGATTGCTTTCGCAGCGGCTGCACAACCCGGCCGGATTCACGTCCGCGCGGTAGTGCCAGCAGCGCTCGCATTTGGCGCCCCCGCTGGCAGCCACGTCGATCCTGCCACCGCCGGCGGCGGCGCGGTGCAAGCGCGCGGCGGAAGTCAGCAGCACGAACTTGAGATCCTCGCCCAGGCTGGCCAGCAATTCGTAGTCCGCGCCTTCGGCATGCAGGTCGACTTCCGCCTGCAGCGAGGAGCCGACCTTGCCCTGCGCGCGCAGCGCCTCGATCTGCTTGCGCACCGGGTCGCGCAGCTCGCGCAGCCGGTCCCAGCGTGCGAGCAGCGCAGTCGCGCCTTCCACCGGTGGCAGCCGGTGCAGGGTCTGGAAAAACACGCTGTCGTCCGCCTTGCCGCTGAACGACTGCCACAGCTCCTCGGCGGTGAAGGAAAGGATCGGCGCCATCAGACGCACCAGCGCCTGCGTCACCTGCCACAGCGCGGTCTGCGCCGAGCGCCGCGCCGCGGACTTCGCGCCGCAGGTGTAGAGCCGGTCCTTGAGGATGTCGAGATAGAACGCTCCGAGGTCCTCCGAGCAGAAAATCTGCAGCCTCTGCGCCACCAGGTGGAACTGATAGCCCGCGTAGTTGCCGGCCGCCTCCTGCTGCATGCGCGCGGTGAGCGCCAGCGCGTAGCGGTCGATCTCCACCATCTGCTCGACCGGGACCGCGTGCCTTTGCACGTCGAAATCCGAGGTGTTGGCGAGCAGGAAGCGCAGGGTGTTGCGCATGCGGCGGTAGCTCTCCACCACGCGCTTCAGGATCTCGCTCGAGATGGTGAGCTCGCCAGAGAAGTCCCCGCTCGCCACCCACAGGCGCAGGATCTCCGCGCCCAGCGTGCCCGCGATCTCCTGCGGCGCCATGGTATTGCCCTTCGATTTCGACATCTTGCGGCCTTCGAGATCGATGACGAAACCGTGCGTGAGCAGTCCCCGGTACGGCGGTACCCCGTTCACCATGCAGGACACGAGGAGCGACGAGTGGAACCAGCCGCGGTGCTGGTCGGAGCCCTCCAGGTACAGGTCGGCGGGAAAACCGAGCTCCGCGTGCGAGCCGCGCAGCACCGTCTGGTGCGTAGAGCCGGAATCGAACCACACGTCCAGCGTGTCGCGGCTCTTTTCGTACTGCACTGCTTCCGCGCCGAGCAGTTCCTCGATCTTCAGCGTATGCCAGGCCTCGATGCCGCCTTTCTCGACGCGCTTGGCGACCTCCTCGAGCAGCTCGAGCGTCCGGGGATGCGGCTCGCCGGTCTCCCGGTGCATGAAAAACGGCATCGGCGTGCCCCATTGCCGCTGACGCGACAGCGTCCAGTCCGGACGGCTCGCGATCATGCCGCGCAGGCGCGCCTGGCCCCAGGCTGGGAAGAACTGCGTCGCTTCGATGCCGCGCAGCGCGACCGAGCGCAGGGTTTCCTTCGGCTTCGCGCCGCGGTAGCCGGGCACCTGCTCCATGCCCGCAAACCACTGCGTCGTGGCGCGCAGGATCACCGGCGTCTTGTGGCGCCAGCAATGCATGTAGCCGTGCGTGGTGTTCTCCTTGGCGAACAGCACGCCGCGCTCGGCCAGCGTCCTGACGATCTTGCCGTTGGCGTCCCAGATCGACGCGCCGCCGAACAGCGGCAGCGAAGGCGCGAACTTCCCGTCGCCCATCACCGGGTTGAGGATTTCCTCGTCCTTCATGCCGTAGCGGCGGCAGGAGTCGAAGTCCTCGACGCCGTAAGCCGGCGCCGAATGCACGATGCCGGTGCCGGTATCGAGCGTCACGTACTCGCCCAGGTACATCGGCGCGCTGCGCTCGTAGAACGGATGCCGGAAGCGGATGCTCTCCAGCGCGACGCCTTTGCACGAGGCGAGTGTCTTCCCCGACAGCTGGTAGCGGGCCAGGCAGGCCTCCTGCAGCTCGGCAGCGAGGATCAGCAGGCCCTTTTCGGTATCCACCAGGTGATAGGTGAACTCGGGATGGACGTTCAGCGCCTGGTTGGCAGGCAGCGTCCAGGGGGTCGTCGTCCAGATCACGGCAAAGCCCGGCTTCGCGGGCAATTGCACGATGCCGAAGGCCTTGGCCACCTTGTCCGGCTCGGCAAACGCGAACCCCACGTCCACCGCCGGATCCTTGCGCTCCTCGTACTCCACCTCGGCCTCGGCAAGCGCGGAGCCGCAGTCGAAGCACCAGTTGACCGGCTTCAGGCCGCGGTAGACGTAGCCCCGCTGCAGCAACTTGCCGAGCACGCGCATCTCATCGGCTTCATTGCGCGGCGCCATCGTGGCATAGGGACGGTCCCAGTCGCCGAGCACGCCCAGGCGGCGGAAATCGGCCTTTTGCCGCTCGATCTGCTCGCTGGCGTAGGCGCGGCACAGGCGCAGCGTCTCCTCGGTGGGCAGGTTCCGGCCGTACTGCTTCTCGATCTGCACTTCGATCGGCATGCCATGGCAGTCCCAACCGGGCACATAGGGCGCGTCGAACCCGGCGAGCGATTTAGACTTCACCACCATGTCCTTCAGGATCTTGTTCACTGCGGTGCCGATGTGGATGTCGCCGTTGGCATAGGGCGGCCCGTCGTGCAGCACGAACTTCGGCCGCCCCTTGGACACCTCGCGCAGCCGCTGGTAGGTGCCCTTGTCATGCCATTCCTTCACCATCAGCGGCTCGCGCCTGGCGAGATCGCCGCGCATCGGGAACGGCGTATCGGGGAGATTCAGCGTGTGCTTGTAATCAGGCATTCGTCTTGTTCTTCGCAAAATGGGCTCTGGCCTGCGCTGCGTCGCGCGCGATCGCCGCGCGCAATGCCGGCACGCCGTCGTACTTCGCCTCGTCGCGCAGCTTCGCGAGAAACCTCGCCTGCAGGTGGCGCCGGTACAGATCCCCCGCGTAGTCCAGCAAATGCACTTCCAGCAGCGGCGCCGCGGCGGGATTCACCGTTGGCCGCCGCCCGACGCTCGCCACCCCCGGGCGCCAACCCGCCTCGCCTTCGATGCGGCATTCGACGACGAAAACGCCCGCCAACGGGGGCCGCTTGCGCAGCATGATGTTCGCCGTCGGGAAACCCAGCTCGCGACCCAGCTTCTCGCCGTGCGCCACGCGGCCGCTCATGGCGTAGGGCCTGCCGAGCAGTTTCTGCGCGGCGCCCAGGTCGCCGGCCGCCAGCGCCGAGCGAACCGCGGAACTGGACACGCGCTCGCCCTGCTGCGCGACCTCAGGCATCGCTTCAAGCTCGATGCCGTGGCGCGCGGCCAACTGTTCAAGCAGCGCGAAATCGCCAGCCCTTTTCGCGCCGAAGCGGAAGTCGCGCCCCACCAGCAGCCAGGCGGCGCGCAGGCCGCGCGCCACGACGTCCTGCACGAAGCGCTCGGCGGTGAGCGCCGCGAGCCGCGCGTCGAAACGTGCCACATGCACCCGGTTCACCCCGGCCGCCGCCATCAGCTCGAGCTTGTCTCGCAGGCGCGTGAGCCGCGCCGGGGCCGTCGCCGGCGTGAAGAACTCGCGCGGATGCGGCTCGAAGGTCAGCACGCAGGAGGGCAACTGCAGGGCGCGAGCGCGCGACACCGTGCGCTCGAGCATCGCCTGATGGCCGAGGTGCACGCCGTCGAAATTGCCGATAGTGAGCGCCAACCGGCTGCTCCCCGGCGCAATGGACCCGTGCGTGACCTGCATCAGCGCGTGTGTAAAATGCTGAATTATAGTGGCTTTCACGGAGGCGGCGATGCAGACGCTCGAACAGCAGATGAGTTTCTATGCGGCTTATCACCAGGACCCGCGCAACAAGGCGACGCATTTCGTCGGTGTGCCGATGATCATCTTCGGTCTGTTCATCGCGCTCGGCTGGGCGCGCCTCGAGGTCGGCGGCGTGACGCTGACCGCCGCCGTGCTGCTCGCCGCCGTGGTGATGGTCTGGTATTTCCTGCTCGACGTACCGCTCGCGCTCGCCCTGCTGGTGAGCAACGCGGTGTTGCTGTACCTCGCGGACATGGTGTCGCTGCAACCGATCGGCGTCGGCGCGCTCTGGTTCCTGGTGTTCTTCGGCGGCGGCTGGGTGATCCAGCTCGTCGGCCACGTCTACGAAGGCCGCAAGCCCGCCCTGGCGGACAATTTCTTCCAGATCTTCGTCGCGCCGATCTTCCTCGCCGCGGAAGTGTTCTTCGCCTTGGGCTACAAGCCCGCTCTGCACGCCGCGGTGCAAAAACGCGCGCTGGAGATGCGCGGCGCCGCCGGCATCGGCGCGCGGGCGCCCGCCTAGCGCGCTAATTCAGGCGCGCGCACAGTGCGCCTAATTGAGCCGCGCGCACAGCGCGCTCAGCTCGAGCAGCTTGGCGCGCACGTCCTCGCTGTCCGGCGCGTCGGGCTCGAGCGCGGCATAGTCCGACAGGTCCTTGAGCGCGGCGCGGTAACACTCCAGGCGCTGGTAGACCAGGCCCCGCTCGCGCAGCTCGGCGTGGGCTTCGGGGGCCACTACCAGCATGCGATTAAGCACCTCGAGCAGGCGCTCGGGCTTGTCCGCCTCGCGGTAGATGCCCTTCAGGTTGCGCAGCAGGCGCGCCAGGATCTGGCGCTTTCCCGCAGGCTCGAGGAACTGGTCGAGCGGCAGTTCCTCCAGCGGAACCGGGCCGGTGGCTCCTGCGGGAATCACGCGCCGCAAGCGTGCGCGCAGGTCGGCTTCCGACTGCGGCTCGCCGCCCGAGAACGGGTCGAGCACCAGCATCGCGCTGCGCAGCGGCAGCCGGACCAGGAAATGCCCGGGGAAGGACACGCCCTCGAGCGACAAGCCGACGCGCCTGCCGACCTCCAGGTACAGCACCGACAGCGTCAGCGGGATGCCGGTGCGCCGGTCGAGCACTTCGTTCAGGTAGCTGTTGCGCGGGTCGTAGTAATTGTCCGCGTTGCCGCAGTAGCCGAGCTCGTCGAACAGGAACTGGTTCAGCGCGACCACCCGTTGCTCGGCGCCCCGGGCCTGCGGCAGGCGGCCCTTGAGCCGCGCCGCGAGTCGTTCGATCTCGCCCAGGTAGCCCTCGACGTCGAGCCCCGGATAGGCGTCCTGCGAGATCAGCAGGCATGCGCGCGCGAGATCGATCTGCGCCTCATCGCGCGCCATCAACTCGGCGAAACGGTCGGGCGGGAGCATCAACTCGCCTCGCGGCGCGCGAAGTCGCGCCAGCGCAGGCCGAACGCGGTCAGCAAGCCCAGGTACACGACCGCGCCCAGCAGCACCAGCCCCACGACCGCGGGAACCTTGTGCTGCCAGGGCGCACCCAGCCACCAGGTTGCGGTTCCCATCGCAAAATGCAGCGCCGCGGCCATCGTCGCCACCGCTGCCGTGACTTTGGCGATGAATGCCGCCCAGCCCGGCTGCGGCGCATAGATGCCGTGGCGGCGCAGTTGCAGGTACAGCAGCGCGGCGTTGAGGCAGGCGCCGAGGCCGATTGCCAGCGCCAGCCCGGCATGCTTGAACGGCACGATGAACGCCAGGTTCATCACTTGCGTCGCTGCCAGCGTGAACAGCCCGATCTTCACCGGTGTCACGACGTTCTGCCGCGCGTAGAAGCCGGGCGCAAGGATTTTCACCAGGATCATGCCCACCAGCCCGAGGCTGTAGGCCACCAGCGCCTGGCGCGTCATCCACGCATCGTCGGCCGAGAAGCGGCCATAGTGGAACAGCGTCGCGATCAGCGGCAATGCCAGTACCGCCAGCGCAGCCGCCGCCGGCACCGCCAGCAGCAGCGTCACGCGCAAACCCCAGTCGAGCAGCTTGCCGTACTCGTCGGCGGCGCCGCTCGCGTGGTGGCGCGCCAAACTCGGCAGCAGGATGGTGCCCACCGCCACGCCGAGCACGCCCGCAGGGAACTCCATCAGCCGGTCTGCGTAGTACAGCCAGGACACGCTGCCGGAGACGAGGAACGAGGCGAAGATGGTGTTGATCAGCAGCGAGATCTGGCTCACCGACACGCCGAACAGCGCCGGCGCCATGAGTTTCAGCACGCGGGCA
>JANNTQ010000166.1:0-2911 GCA_031394435.1 Betaproteobacteria bacterium | reverse complement strand
ATCTCAGCCGTGACCGGCTGAATCCGCAGTTCGGGCAGTCGCGCAATATCTTCGCACCACCGATCCAGTGGAGACCCCAGCGCGCGCCGGCCCCGGCGCACTGCGGTCGCAATTTCCAGCAGGCTGATCGCCGACGCGCTGAGGCGTCCAGCGGCCTGCGCCGAGCGGACCTCGCGCTTCGCCCGCGCCGAAAGTGGTTTGCTGCCGCTGACCCACCAAACGAGCGCGTGGGTATCGAGGACGATCAACGGTTCATGTCCCACTCTTCCGGCGCCAGCACCGGATCGAGCGGGTTGTCATACCGCAGCACGCTGCCCTTCAGCCGCGCCCGGGCGGCGGTCGTCTCGTCCCCGGATGGAGCGGGGGGTGCGATCTGCGCGATCACCTTGCCCCGCGAAGTGACCTGCAGCCGCTCGCCGCCCTGCACCCGGGCAAGATACTGGGGCAACTTCTGCCGCAACTCGGTGACTTTGACGGATTTGGCCATGGCGCTATGTGTACAGATGGAGTGTACACATGACCCGCGCCTGCCTCAAGCCCGCGCCGCTTTCAGCGCCCGCCCCAGCGCGCGAGCTCGTGCATGCGCAGGCAGCAGGACTGGCAGGCGGCGGGGCTGCCGGTGGAGCGGGGCACAGCCATCGCGGCCTGAGGGGGTATGCTCGCGGTATGCAGCGGGCCGATCTCGAAAAAGCCGTCCAGGCAGGCATCCTGAGCGCCGACCAGGCCGACCGCCTGGTCGCGTTCAGCTCGGCGGGCGCAGCGGAAACGCCGCGCTTCTCCTTCGTCCATGTCCTTTACTACCTGGGCGGCATGATCGCCATCGGCGCGATGTCGCTGTTCATGACGCTGGGGTGGGCAACCCTCGGCGGTTGGGGTGGCTTCGCCACCTCCGTGTTCTACGCCGTCCTTGCGCTCGCGCTCACGCACTGGTTCCTGGAAAGGAAGGGCCTGCAGATCCCGGCCGGCATTATGGCGACGCTGGCGGTGGTGATGGTGCCGCTCGCCGTCTTCGGCGCGCAGCAGGCGCTCGGCTACTGGGGCATGGACAAGCCCTTCCGCCACTATCACGTCTTCATCGACGGCCGCTGGCTGCTGATGGAGCTCGGCACGCTGGCGGTGGCGGCGATCCTGCTGTGGCGCTACCGGTTTCCGTTCATGCTGATGCCGGTCGCGGTGACGCTCTGGTATATGAGCATGGACCTCGCGCCGCTGCTGTTTACCAGCGACTGGCAGGACTGGGAGATCCGCAAGTTCATTTCGCTCTACTTCGGCCTGCTGTTCGTGGGGCTCGCCTTCTGGGTGGACATCCGCTCGCGCCACGCGCGCAGGGACTACGCCTTCTGGCTGTACATCTTCGGCGTCATGACCTTCTGGGGCGGCCTGTCGTCGATGAGCAGCGGGAGCGAACTCGGCAAGTTCGCCTATTGCATGATCAACGTGGGCATGATCCTCGTCGGCGCGCTGCTCGGCCGGCGCGTGTTCGCCGTGTTCGGCGGCCTCGGCGTCGCCGGCTACTTGGGCTACCTCGCGCAGCGCGTGTTCAAGGATAGCCTGCTGTTCCCGTTCGCGCTCTCCATCATCGGCTTGGCGATCATCGCTTTGGGGGTGCTGTGGCAGCGGCGCGAAGCCGAGTGGTCCGCGTGCCTGAGGAACTTCCTGCCGAAAGCCCTGCGCGAGCTGCTGGAAGCCCGCGCCGTGTAAGGCGCGAAGTCGTCGCGGCGACCATGCTGCAGTGCCTCAATCTCCAAGGAGTCCAATAGTGCGCCCCATGCCCCGTAAACCCGTTCCCAGCCTGGAATTCAACACCCTCAGCGCCGGCCGCTGGTCGCTTGCCGCGCAAAAGCCGCAGAATTTCACGATGGTGGTTTTCTACCGCGGTCTGCATTGCCCGATCTGCCGCAGGTACACCAGCGAGCTGAACGGCATGATCGGCGAGTTCGACAAGCGCGGCGTGTCCACCGTGATCACCAGCAACGACACCCGCGAGCGCGCCCAGGAGGCGAAGGATAAGTGGGGCCTGCCGAACCTCACCATCGGCTACGGCGTGGCGCTGGACAAATCGAGGGAGTGGGGCCTTTACATCTCTACCAGCCGCGGCATAACCTCCGCCGGCGTCGAGGAGCCGCCGCTGTTCGCCGAGCCTGGCCTGTTCCTGGTAAAACCGGACCAGACGCTTTACTGGGGGAGCATTTCCACCATGCCGTTCGCACGGCCGCACTTCCCGGAGATCGCCGCGGCGATCGATTTTGCCGTCAGCAAGAACTACCCTGCGCGCGGCGAGGCCTGATTCGGCCACAATTCTCCCATGGCGCGCCTGTTCTCGAACCGCGACCGCTCGTTCGACCTGGGGATCCTGCCGACCGAGCTGCTGGCGCGCGACGCGGCCGCCCTGATTCACGAGGCGCGCCAACCGGGGAACGCCTCGCCCGCAGGGCCGGACTCCATCCTCGCGGCGATCCCGGAGTACCGGGAACTGTTCGCCAAGTACCTCGACGGTGCGGTGGCGCCTGCGCGCGCGCCGGTGCCGGACGATCTCCTTCGGCGTTCGCAGAACCTGAAGGCGTCAGCCTACTTCCTCGATGTGACCCTCGCGGGCGCCTGCCACATCGCGCCTGACGATTGGCGTACGCGGGAGCATCCCGCCCACACCCACGCCTTCGTCTTCCTGGTCGAATTCGGCCGCGAGACGAAGCCGGGGGAAGCGGGGGACGAGTGGATTCGCGGCACCAATGTAGAGCGCACCGATCTCAGATGCGCCGAAGTTGCAGTGGTAATGGCGGGCTATATCCGCGCGCTTGGCTGGAGCGCGCGCGGCCACGTCGCCGGGGACAGCCTGATCTCGATCGAGCGGCTCGCGCAGCGCGCGGGCGTGGCGAAGGCCGTCGACGGCACGCTCGCCGCGCCTTTACTC
>JANNTQ010000124.1:0-7759 GCA_031394435.1 Betaproteobacteria bacterium | reverse complement strand
CGCCCGGACGTGGCTGCAATCGATCTCCCGCATCGCCGCGATGCGATCGCGCATCACGTGCATCCATTCCGAGTAGTGGACGACCTCCTCGGGGATCAGCAGCTTGCCGTCCACCAGGCGCCCGAGCTTGCCGAGGATTCTCCTGACGCTCTCGCGCAGCTTGGCCGAACGCAGCAGGTAACCGCGCACTTCCTTGTAGTTGCCGAAGGAGGTGCCGCAATGCACCAGCGGATAGTAGTAGGCCTCCGGCAGGCCCTGCGCCTTCGCTGCCACGTACGCCTGGTGGAAGTTACGTAGGAACACCGCCGCAAGGCTTTCGAGGTTGCCGATCCCCGAGCCATGGTAGTTCCATGCCGTGCACGAGGTCTGGTCGGTCTCGTCCAGGTATTCGATGCCGAGGCGGTTCATGAGCCACAGCAGCGAGGCCGGATATCCCGGGATGTTGCCGCACTGGCCGCAGGACTTGTGGTGCCAGAGCCGGCGCGTCGGAATCTTCTTGTCCCAGCCGTAGAGCGTCTTCACCATCACCGGCTCGTGCTCGTCCAAGACGCGATGCACCACGATCTCGCAGTCCTTCTCGAGCTGCCACATGAGGTCGCGCACGTCCTCGACGCGCTCCTTGTTAGTCAGCATCGAGCGCTTGTCGATCTTCAGTTCGACCCAGGAGGTCGCGATGCGCGCGTCTTCGGTCTTGAGATTGGAATCCCGCCACTCCGCGCCGTGGCCGGTGAAGCGTTCACCACCATTCGCGTTGCCGATAGCCATGTCGATCTCCTTCAACGGTTGTCCTGTTCATCTTCCTGGTCTGCGAGGAAGTCCTTCCAGTCCTCGCGCTTCTCGTCCATGACATCCGCGATCACGTCGAACAGGTTCTGGTCGATTCCCTCGAGCTGCTTCAGCACCCCGGTCTCTTCCCAGATCGTGTAGAGCTCGACCGAGGTCTTCAGGTTCACTTCCCAGGCCGTCGCCGTGGTATTCAGCGTCGGCATCGGGATCGCTTGGCGCAGCAGCTTGAGCGGGGCGTCGATCTTGGAGACGTTCGGCCCCCAGTCCGGGAAATGCTCGGGGGTGATCATGTCGGGCGCGAGCTGGTTGCCGGTCGAGATCAGCTTCAGCATGACGCGGCTGAACGGGCGCAACACCGCCTTCGCCGACTCCATTTCGTGCTTGATCGCCGTCTCGCGCATCAGCATGATCAGGCCGCCCGGGGAATTGCCGAACGGGCAGCGCGCCGCGCAGGTGTAGCACTGCGCACAGGCCCAGATCTTCTCCTGCATCGCGTCGTAGATGCCCTCGAGGTTCTCGGTCCATAGCAACTGGACGATCTCGCGCGGGCTGAAATCGTAGTAGTGGGCCGCGGGACAGGTCGCGGTGCAGATGCCGCAGTTGAGGCAGCCCTTCAGTTCGTGGTCAAAGCGGAGATCGGACTGGATGTCCTTGAAGATCTCCTCGAGCTTCGCGCGCGGTACCGCCGGCTGGTCGGAGACCGGGTCGCCGATGTGCTCCTGTACCCGGGTGCCTGCAGCGTGTGCCATGGTCGAGTCCGCCGGATCGAATCAGTAAGTCATGACCTTGCAGTCGCTTTCCATCACCTCTTCGATGAGGTGCGCGCCGCCCACCACCCCGGAGCACTCCGGGATCAGGTCGCCCTGCGTCATGTCGAACAGGTCGAGGTTGGGCGAGCAGCAGTAGAACTTGACCCCCGCCTCGTGCGCGTCCTTGATGAAGTCGTACACCGACTTGGGCGAGCCTTCCTTGACGAACAGCTTCTCGGCGACGCCCTTCTTCATCAGCCGCCCAGCGGCGGCGGTGCAGATCACTTCCACTTCGTACTCCATGGCCGCGGCGACGGACGCCTGGAAGATCGGCGCGCCGAGCTCCTCGCCGTGGCGGGGATCGGTATTGGCCATCACGATCAGCAGCTTTTTCGCCACCACGCCCTCCTGCCCGGTCCTGCCGGAATGGATGCGTGGAGAATATATTAGGAAATTCTAAAGTGCAATCGCTTCAGGGGGGCGGGCGGATCCAACCCGTGCTCTGCACCAGTCCGGTCATGATAGGCACCAGCGCGTCCTCGATGCTGCGCTGCGCCATGCGCAATTTCGCCATCCCGTCCTCGATCCCCGCGGGCGCTTCCTCGAATTCCATGATCAGGTCTTCGACCATCGCGAGCTTGATCCCCGGGTGGCCGGCGAAGCCGAACGCGGCCTTGCCGACCTGCCACAGCACCGCGCGGCCCTGCTCGTCGCGCGCCAGCACCTGCGCGTGTCCCGGCGGCACCGGCCAGTCGCGCATATATATCGCGAACGGAAATTGCTCGGGAAGATAGCCGTTCAGGGCCTGGGCACTGGTGCGCCTCGCCGTGCCCACCTCGAAGGCGAGCGGCGTCGGTTCGGAACGCCCCCCGGCCGCGATGGCGAGGATCTGCGCGCCGAGGCCGACGCCCACGACCGGTTTCTCCTGCGCCAATGCCGCGCGGGCGAGCGCCACCTCGGCGGCAAGCGTCGGCACATCGCGCGCGCCGGCACTGCCCCAGGGCCCGCCGCCCAGCAGGATCAGGCCGTGGCCCAGCGAGTCAGCGCGCGGCAGCGGCGCCTTGCCGGCGAACGGTCGGGCGTACTTGAAGCGCACGCCCCGCCCCTCGAGATGATCCTCGATCAGCCCAAGGTACTCCGCCGAATCGTGCTGGATGACATGCAGCACGGCGGCGGCGCCCGGCGCGGGTGCGGCGCCCGGACTGACGGCGATCGGGATGACCTTCGCCACCGCGCGCTAGCTCTTGGCCTCGACGATCTTCAGTTGCCGCCGGATCTTGCGCAGGTCGTTGCCGTTGGGCTGGAACGGATAGCTGGCGATGTTCGAGGGCGGCGAGTCGCCGTAGGGGCGGTCGCAGGCCGAGACGTCGTCGCTGAACTTGCCGGGGCAGCCCGAGGTGCGAAACGCGGTGCCGGCGCCGACGATGCCATCGAGCTCGCTTTGCGCGATGCCGTAGCCGGTGACCCGGCCCGCGCCGTCGAAGATCATCTGCTGCACGCGCACGCCTTTGTAATCGATGAGGTAGCGCGCCAGCTGCACGCGGCGCCACTGCTCGCGCGGCGTCGCGGGCAGGTGGTCCATCAGCGAACCCTTTTCCGGAAAAAAACAGAACATGTGGCTGTGGCCGCCGAGATCGACGAGTTGCTGCACCAGCGTGAGCACGTCGTACTCCGTCTCGCCCATGCCAACGATGATGTGCGCGCCGAACTTCTGCGGGCCGAAGATGTCGCGCGCATCCATCAGGATTTCCCAGTACTTGCGCCAGGAGTGCGGCGATTGCACGCCCTTGCCGCGCGTGCGGTCGAAGATTTCGGGCGTGGCTGCATCGATCGCGACGGTGAAGATGTCGGCGCCCAGCTCCTTCAGGCGCTGCACGTCCGCACGCGACATGGTCGTCGGGTTGGACAGGATTGAAACCGGAATCGTGCCGGGGTCGATGCGATCGGTCCAGGCCTTGAGCACGGTACGCGTGTCCTCGTCCGAGCGCGGGTGCGTGATCATGGAGATGCACATGCGGTGGAACGGACTCGCCCCGCCGTCTTTCGCCACGATGTCGATCGCCTGCGCCAACGGCACCGCCGGCCAGTCCACGCGGATGAAATTGCGGTCGGCGTAGTTGCGCTCCGCCTCGCGGTGGCGCGCCAGGCCGCAGTAGGCGCAGTTCGCGCGGCAGCCCTCGGGATAGGTGAGCAGGAGGTTCAGGCAGCGCGTGCAGGAGGTGCGGTGCATGCGGCCGCCCATGATGCCGAGCGTGATCGCCGCCGCCGTGGACATCTGCACGTACTCGGCCGAGCGCATGTTCGGCGTCAGGATGTTGTAGTTCGGCCGGTACACGCCCTGCGGCGGCACGTCGTTCGCCTTCACGCGCGCGCCGTTCTTCAGCGCCACCGGGATCACGCCGGGCACCCGGGGCTCCATGCGGTTCGTATGCTCGAAGCAGCTCATTGCCAGTACTCCGGATAGGCGATCCAGCCGCGGCGCAAGGCCGCTTTTCCAGGGACGGCCGCCAGCAGCTCGCGCCGGCGGCGCAGCGCGCGCTCGAGCGCGGCCCGGAACACGTCTCCCAGCTCCTCTGCGTATTCCGCCGCGGATCCGGCAGCGGCCGCCTCGCCGGCGAGGCGGCCGGAATGCACCGCCGCGGCGATGCCGGCGCCGGTCACCGGATTGGCGAGCCCCGCGGCGTCGCCCGCTAGGAGCACCAGCGTCTCGCCGAGGCGACCCCAGGGTTTGAGCATGCCGCCCACCGGAATCGCGCCGCCGGTCAGGCCGAGGATCTCGGCGCCGACGCGATCCTGCAGGCTCGCATGCAGCCGCCCGACGATCGCTTTCAGGCGCGACTTGTACTGCGGACTGACACCCGCGCCGAGGTTGGCGCGCTCGCCCTTGGGAAACAGCCACCCGTAACCACCCGGGAAGCCGGCGGAAAGGAAGATGTCGGTAGCTGCGTGCGGCTTCTTCAGCTGCACGCTCGCCTGGCGCGTCTCCACCAGTTCGGTGTTGACGCTGCCGATGGCCTTGCCGGCGCGCGAGCGCGGGCCGTCTGCGCCGACGATGACTCGCGCGCGGAGGCTCCCGCCGCCGCCGAGCTCCACGACACCCTCGCTGGTAACCTTCCTGACCATGGAGCCAAAGCGCAATTGCGCGCCGGCCCGTGCGGCCTGCGCCACCAGCGCCGCATCGAAAGCCGCGCGATCGAGCATGTGGCCGGGGAAGTTGCGCTGCAGGTCCGCTGCGTCGTCCTCCACGAACGTCGCCATCGCCTCGATGCGCTGGCGCACCGAGCCGGCGAGCTCGCCCACGTCGATGCCGATCATCGCGGGCACGAACTCCGCGCACTGCACCGGCAGGCCCGGCTCGCGCTTGCGATCCAGGGCGATCACCTTCGCGCCACGCCGCGCCGCCTCGGCCGCCGCGCTAGAGCCCGCGGGGCCCAGGCCGAGAACCAGGACGTCGGCCGTTTCCATCACACCGCCACTGCCGCGCGAGGATGCAGTCTGATCGTGCGGCCGGTCTTGATCGAGCAGCAGGCGTGCTGCTGCAAGGCGGGCCGGCCGATGGCCTGCGCGACCGCCACCGCGCCGTCGGCCGGAAAAGCGATGCCGTCGAGGCCTGCCATTACCGCGTAGGCGTCGGTCACGCGCCGGTGCATGCCCGGCGGGCGCGCGCAGCCCAGCAGTACCTGGCGCTCGGGGATGCGGCGCCGCGCTTCGAGGAATATGCGGCCGATGTCGGAGGTGCCGGGCGTCGCGAAGGTGCCCGGCTTGGCATAGAACGGCATGATCACCACCAGCACCAGCGAGTGCACGCGGTGTCGGCTGACGATGTCCAGCGCCGCCGGCTCGCCAAGGAGGCGGCCATAGTGCAAGCCGATAACGATGTGCGGCACCACCTCCATCGTCGTCGCGCACAGCGCCTCCAGCGTCGCCTCGAAATCCGCCACCGGCCGCTCGAGGTGGTAGACCTGCTCGATGGTGTCCTGCGCGCCGATCACGTCCATCATCGCCGTATCGATGCCCGCGGCCTCCATGCTGCGCGCGCGCGGCGCATCGAGCAGCGCCGAATGGATCGCGATCTTGAGCGAGGGATGGTCGCGCTTCAGGCGCTCGATCACCGGGTAGTAGCGCTCGTAGCGGATCTCGTTGCGCCGTGTCGAGCCGCCCGAGAGCAGGAAACCCTGCAGATCCTGCGTGGCGATCATGTCGCGCACCTTGCGCTCGAGCATCTCCGGGCTGGTCGCCGGGATCATCGGCTCGAGGATCCTTGCCTGGCAGTGGTCGCACATCAGCGCGCAGCCCCCGGCGGTGACCGAGAACGCGGGGAAGCTGTTCTTGCTGCAGCCTTCAAGCTCGCAGCTCGAGTAGGCCTTGAAGCTGGGGGTGGAGAAGCGGATGTCGCGGCCCGTGACGTGCGGTGCCGCCCGCTCGAACTCGGCCACCAGCGCGGCGTCGAGCGGCGCGTCCTGCAGCGCCTCGAGCGCCGCCACTCGCGCCAGCCAGGTCATCGACTGCGCGGCGAGGCTACTTGCGCTTCATGTAGAACAGGAACTCCTTCTGCGCCTCGGAGTGCGACAGGAGCTCGTTGCCGGTCTGCTTGCAGAACGCCTGGAAGTCCTTCACCGCTCCCGGGTCGGTGGCGACGATCTTCAGCACCTGCCCGGATCGCATGTCGTTGAGCGCCTTCTTGGCGCGCAGGATGGGGAGCGGGCAGTTCAGCCCGCGGGCGTCGAGTTCTTTGTCGAAGTTCATGGGAAGGTCCCAGCGTTCAAGTAAGAGTTGGAACTTAACCGAAACGCGCCAGCAGCTCGCCGACCCTGCCCGCACGTTCGCTGCGCCCCTGGTTTCCCGCCGGTGGCTCCTGCCGGATCATGCACGACACCATCTCGTAGAACGCCCGGTCGAGCGCCTTGCGCGCCGCGGCGAGCTGCTGCGCGATGTCCTCGCAGGTCTGGTCCTCGTCGATCATGCGCCGCACGGCGCGCACCTGGCCTTCGATGCGCGCGAGGCGCGAGTCCATGGATTTCTTCGCTTCGGCATCGTGCATCGCGGGTTCGATCATGGGATGAATATACACCGGCGTGTATACGGCGGCCAATTCCCCTATTGTGCAATGCCACATAAGAGAAACTGCACATGTCCATCAGAGGAACTTTTTGGCACATACTCCTATAGAGTATTAGCTTTACGCAGGAGGAGTAAACCATGGCCGACGCGAGTGATCTGGACCGCCTGATCAACGAGCGCCTCGACGCGCTGCTGCCGAAGAAGCTTGCCGAACTGCGCGAAAAACAGACGCCCTCGATGACCATCATCGCCACCAAGGGCACGCTCGATTGGGCGTATCCGCCGTTCATCCTCGCTTCGACCGCGGGCGCGCTGGGCTGGAACGTGTCCATGTTCTTCACCTTCTACGGCCTGAACCTGCTGCGCAAGGACTTGAGCGACCTGAAGGTGAGCCCGCTCGGCAACCCGGGCATGCCGATGAAGATGCCTTTCGGCCCGGACTGGTTCAAGGGCATCAACTGGAACATTCCCAATGCCGTGCAGGGCATCGTGCCTGGCTTCGAGAGCATCGCCACCATGCTCATGAAGCAGACCATCCACAGCAAGGGCGTGGCCAGCATCGAGGAGCTGCGCGGCGCGTGCATCGAGGGCGGCGTGAACCTGATCGGCTGCCAGATGACCGTGGACCTGTTCGGCTTCACGCGCGAGGATTTCATACCGGAAGTGAAAGACTACGTCGGCGCGGCAACGTTCCTGCCGATGGCGCGCGACGCGGACGTGAGCCTGTTCATATAGCAGCCTTGCATATCAAGGAACAAAGGGGGGAGTTCATGAAGCTAGTCAAGTTTGCGGTTGCGGCAGCGCTCGCCGCGCCGCTTTCCGCGTTCGCGACCGTCGGATACTTCTCGCACGGCTACGGCCTCAAGGCGAAGGGCATGGGCGGCGTCGGTATCGCGTTCGGCTGGAAGATGTGATAGGCGCATAACGGTTTCGAATTTGCGAAAGGGCTGAGGCAACTCGGCCCTTTTGCCTGGTGCTCGCTCAGCGCGCGATGTCTCCCTGCGGCGATAGAATCGCCACTCCATGACGTCATCCACCAGGCCTTGGGTCGCAATGCTCGTCTCAGGCGCCGCGTCGGCCCTGTGCTACGTCTTGCTGTTTGCAAACGAGAATCTGGTGATGATGGCATTCACCCGCACCGACGGCTTGTATCCCACGCTGCC
>JANNTQ010000111.1:0-14393 GCA_031394435.1 Betaproteobacteria bacterium | reverse complement strand
CACCATGACCGAAGAGATCGAAGTGAAGATCCGCAACCGCAAGGACGAGCCGGTTACGGTGATCGTGAAGGAAAACCTCTACCGCTGGACCAACTGGAAGATCACCCAGGCAAACCAGCTCTGGGACAAGCAGGATTCCCGCACGATTCACTTTCCGGTGACAGTGGCGGCGGACGCCGAGGCGGTGGTGCGCTACACCGTGCGGTACACGTGGTGACGGTTGGCCGGCCAGGGGCCGGCTTTAGAAGCGTTGACGCAGAGAACGCAGAGGGAAAAGAGAGGGCGCAAAGGAAAGATGGTATGAAGTGCTGACGGCTGCTTGCCTGGCGTCGGTTGATGCACGGCAACGTCGCCCATGAGCGGCCGCCAGGCGGGCGAAGCCCGCTTGCGAAGGTCCGTCTCGATGGGCTGGTTGGGCATCAGACTATTGCAATGTCCCACGAATACCCGTCCTGGAAGTTGCGTAGTTGAACCTTCCATTTCTTCGCGAAGTTCTTCTTCAGGAAGAAGAGCTTCGCGTGGTACTTAAGAGAAAGCGTATAGCTGAACGCTGAGATGCGCATTCCTTGATCCATTCCTACTCCTGGCCGGACGGAGATTTCGGACGTTTCGCCGTGTGACAGCCGACTGACTAGAGTAGGGCCACCAAAGAAACCACAGTCCTGCATTGTGATGCCGCCGATTTGAGCGCAAAGATTCTCGACATCTGCGCTCACGGACAACGCTGGAAGCCGCCCCGTGTTTTTAATTTTCATCTTTGACTCGGAATTGAACGCCTTGCTCTTGTCAACAACTCCCTCAATGACTAGCTCTGGTGGGAATGCCAACCAAGCAGAGAAAAGGCCCAGGACGCCTACCAGCGAAGTAGCACCAAGCCATTTAAGAATGGTCAGTGATACGTCAAGGATGCCGGGGTCTGCTGGCATGCACACTCACTCTGATGCCCAACGTTTAGCTGACCGACACCGCTGAAGCGTGTGCGAAAGAGCGAGGTGCATGCAGTGTCGGTCCTGCGACTGGTTGGACGAGCCCGGCGGGGCACGCCACTGTGGGTATTGTAGGAACGGTTGACAGCGCTTACAAGGCGGTGTGCGCGGCGAACCCGAGGATCGATGGCGCTGCGATGGCAGCGGCGGAACAAATTGCGCTCGATTCGGGCACGCCGGTCGTGTTTGACGCGGTTGGGGCGAGCAAGGGCGTGCGCCGTCGCGCGTCGTGCAAGCGCGCCGCCGGGAATGCGTCAGTGCAGCGGAGGCGGTGGTGCGGAACCATGGGCGATGAGCGGCACAAAGCGCAGGCGCGCGCCGCACAGTGCGCAAGTGGCGGCGGCGGGCGTTCGATCGAAGCGCGCGAGGAAATCCTCGACGGCGAGCGGCGCGGGCTCGATGGCGGGCGGCTGGCCGAACGCGGCGCGCGCGCGATCGAGGCGCGCGCCTGCGCGCTGGCCGTACAGGCCGTAGCCGCGCACGGTTTGCGCTCCGGGCTGGGGCAGGTGCGCGAGGTAGCGGGCGAAGAACGCCTCGGGCGTGAGATCGAGGACCACGGACTCGTCCGTGCCGTCGTCCTCATCGCGGTGCGGCCGGTAGCGAAAGCGCACGCCGCCGCGCTCGGGCGGCAGCAGTTGCGTGTTCTTCAGCGGCCCGCCCTTCAGATAGCGCGCAAGGTAGGCGGCCACGCCTTGGCCGTGCGCGTAGCGGGCGCGGAGGTGCACGTTCCACTTCTTGCGCCCGAGGCGATTGAGCAGCGAGACGAGGCGCTCGCGGGTGAGATCGGGCGGCAGGCGCAGGGCCCTGAGCTCGGCCGCGTTGCGCAGCGCGGCAAGAAACTTCCCCCGAAACAGCAGCATCAGCACCCGCGCCGGCAGGAAATGGCTGCGTCGCGGTTTCACCCAGGCGCCGTGTTCATCGAGCCCGCCGTCGGCAATCAGCACGTGTACGTGGGGATGCAGCGAAAGCGAGCGGCCCCAGGTGTGCAGTGCGGACAGGAACGCGGGGCGCGCGCCCAGATAGCGCGGATCGCCGAGCAGTTCCATGAGCGTGTCGCGCACCGCACCGAACAGCAGTTTGGCCATCAGCGACCGATTCCAGCACCACAGCGCATTCAGTTCGTGCGGGATGGTGAAGATCAGGTGATGGTGCGCGCACTCGAGCAGCCGTGCGCGCTGGCGCTCAAGCCACCGCTCGGTGGCCAGGCCCTGGCACTGCGGGCAGATCCGCTGGTGGCAGGAGTTGTAGAACGCGCGCTCGGTGTGTCCCTCGGGGCAGCGGCGCAGATGACCGCCCAGCTGCGCTGTGCGGCAACGCGCGATCCAGTACGCCGCACGATGCACGTACGCGGGCAACCGGTGCCGCGCGGCGTACGCTTCGAAGTGCTGCTGGAAGATCCCTCGCAGCGTGCATTCCATGATCTCCAGAACGCACGGCCCGTGTTCACGCCTACATCACGATCCGTCGCACGCTTCCCCCGGCGCAGCCGGGCTCGTGCAACGTAATGTGAACTTCCTAATTGGTGGTCAATTAGACACCCGACAACCTCCGCCTGTCATGCGTCCTTCAGAATCAGCCGTTTAGCCTCTGTACGTATTTGCACTCCCCGGGGTCTTGGCTTTGACGAGGCGGATATCAGGGGAGATAGGCTGCTTGGGGAAGGATGAATGTCCGCGGAATCAAGCGGGTCGGGCCAGCAATCGGGCTCCGAGATAGGACGCCCGCGCTTGTCGCAAGCTGACGTCGAGGCGAAAGACCGGACGCCGGGAATTACTTGGACGCCATTCGCAGCCGCTCCATGTAGCGAGCGACCAGGTCCGCCTCGAGATTCACCTCCGTACCGGGCTTGAGGCGCGCGAGAGTTGTGACCTTCAGGGTGTGTGGGATCAGGGTGACTTCGAAATCCGCGCCGCGCACGCGGTTCACGGTCAGGCTCACCCCGTCGATGCAGATCGAGCCCTTGGGCGCAACATAACGCGCTACCGCTTTCGGCGCACGGAAGGTGAAGACGCTGCCCTTCGCCTGCAGCAGATGCCCCACGCCGTCCACGTGCCCGGTGACCAGGTGCCCGCCGAGACGGTCGGCGAGGCGCAACGCCTTCTCCAGGTTCACCTTGCCCGGCCGGTCGAGCCCAGTGGTGCACTCGAGGGTCTCGTCCGAAACGTCGAAGGACAACCGTTTGCCGCGCTTGCGGGTGACCGTGAGGCAGGCGCCCTGCACGCAGATCGAATCGCCGACCTTGACGTCGGACAGCGGCAGCCGCCCGGCTTCCACCACGACGGGCTTCACGCTGACGATCTTTCCAACCGCCGCGACAATACCGGTGAACATCAGGCGGGCCTCGCCAGGATCCGGAGATCGTCGCCGATCCGGTCCACCGACCGTGTCTTGAGCGCAACGCGCTGATCGAGTGCAGTCATCTCCGCGAGGTTGACCATGCCTTGCGCAGAATCTCCCAACAGGCTCGGATTCAGGTAGATCAGGAATTCATCCACGCAGCGTTCGCGCACGAGGGACCCGTTCAGCTTGAAGCCGCCTTCGACGTGCAGTTCGTTCACGCCGCGGCGCGCGAGTTCCTCCAGCATCTTCTGCAGGTCCACTTTCCCGCCTGGGTTGGGCAGCGCCACGATCTCAGCGTTCGGCAGCGACTTTCCGCTCAC
Organism: Betaproteobacteria bacterium; assembly: GCA_031394435.1. Taxonomy (GTDB): domain Bacteria; phylum Pseudomonadota; class Gammaproteobacteria; order Burkholderiales; family SG8-39; genus JAABQT01. The sequence goes on along the minus strand of JANNTQ010000111.1, from coordinate 10,747 downwards.
CGCGGCGAAGACCAGCACCTTGTCGCCCTGCAGGATGCGCGCCTGCGGCGAAGTCTCGACGTGGCTGTCGATCACCACGCGCAACGGCTGGCGCGGCGTCTCGACCTCGCGCACCGTGAGGCGCGGATCGTCCGCCTTCACGGTGCCCGCGCCGGTGGCGATGGCGCAGGCGCGTGCGCGCCAGCGATGGCCGTCCTTCCTCGCCTCCGGCCCGGTGATCCACTGCGATTTTCCGTCCGCGAGCGAAGTCCGGCCATCCAGCGTCGCCGCGATCTTCATGCGCACCCAGGGCCGGCCGCGCGTCATGCGCGACACGAACCCGATGTTCAGCTCGCGCGCCTCCTCTTCCATCAGCCCATGCGCGAAGGGGATGCCTGCGGCAGCGAGCTTGTCGCCGCCTTTGCCTGCCTTTGGATTCGGATCGCGCATCGCGGCGACCACGCGCACCACCCCGGCCTTGATCAGGGCATCTGCGCAAGGCGGCGTCTTGCCGTGATGGTTGCAGGGCTCGAGTGAAACGTAAGCGGTAGCGCCTTTCGCCGCCGCGCTCGCCTGCACCAGCGCGTGCGCTTCGGCGTGCGGCGCGCCGGTCTTCTCGTGCCAGCCCTCGCCGACTATGCGCTCACCTTGCGTGAGCACGCAGCCCACGCGCGGGTTGGGCGTCGCGGTGTACAGCCCTTTCTCCGCGAGCGCCAATGCACGCTGCATCATCGCGTGGTCGAACGCCGAGAACTGAGTCATTCGCCGCGCAGCACGCGCTCCAGCAACTGTCGGTCGGCGATGTCTTTCGGACGATCGCTGCGCGCTTTGGTTTTCAGCAGGCCCGCAACATCCAGCGTGCGCACCGGCACGCCGCCCAGATCCATCGTCACCGCATGGGGCTTCAGGGACTCGTAGGTTTCACCGCCCGCATTGAACATCAGATCGACCACGATCTCGTCGGCGACGCGGATGGTGTCCCCGGTCTCGAACCACTCGGGCTCAAGCGCCTCGGCGCTCCGGTCTGGCAGGACCAGGAGTGCGCGACGCACGCGCTCCCCGGTCGCCCGATCCGCGGGCAGGAGCACGTCGATGTCCGTCGTCGCGCGTTCATAGCCGAGTGTGAGCAGGGCGTAGCCGCCGATCAGCAGGTAATCGGCACCCGCGTCGTTCAACGCTCGAATCAGCCGCTTAACGTCGTCGAGTGTGGCCGGGCGGCTGTAGCGCCGCCCGTCAGCGTCCTGCGCCACGGCCTGCCGCCGCCCGCGCGGCCATGCCGCGCGCCAGCGACGCGATGCGATGCTCTTCGGCCTCGGCGTGCGTCCGGAATCGGTACACGCCCTTCGGAATGAACGTGGAGGCGCGGCCCAGGGCCGCCATCTCGGCGCTGAAACGGGCGCCGGCCTCCAGCGCCTCGGCCGACGGCAGCCGCGACAGCGGCCGCTGTACCCGATTACCTACGATCCTCGTCGCCATGGCGCGATTCTAGCGCCGCTTGCCGCGCGGGCGCTTCACTTCCTGCACCGCCTCGCGGAAATCGTCGGGCGACTCGAAGCTGCGGTACACCGAGGCGAAGCGGATGTAGGCGATCTTGTCGAGCTTCGCCAGCTCGCGCATCACCAGGTCGCCGACGCGGCTGGTGCGCACCTCGCGCTCGCCCAGGGACCTCAGCTTTTCCTCGATGCGCGCCACCGCGCCCTCCAGCGCCTCGGTGGCCACCGGGCGTTTCCTGAGCGCGAGCATCATGCTGCCGACCAGCTTGTCGCGGTCGAACTCGGTGCGGCTGCCGTCCTTCTTCACCAGGCGCGGCATTTTCAGGTCGACGCGCTCGTAGGTGGTGAAGCGCTTGTCGCATGCGGGGCACTTGCGCCGGCGGCGGATCGAACTTGCTTCGGCGCTCGAGCGCGTGTCGAGCACCTGGGTGTCCTCATTGCCGCAGAACGGGCAGCGCATGGCGGCCTACTTTACCCGTAGACCGGAAATCTCGCGCACAGCGCCCGCACCTCGCCCGCCACGCGGCGCAGGTTGGTTTCGTCCGCGGGACGCTCGAGCACGTCGGCGACCAGGTTGGCGATGAATTCCGCCTCCCCCAGCCGGAAGCCGCGCGTGGTCATCGCCGGCGCGCCGATGCGCACGCCCGAGGTGATGGTCGGCTTTTCCGGGTCGTTCGGCACGGCATTCTTGTTCACCGTGATGTGGGCGCGGCCGAGCGCGACCTCCGCGTCCTTGCCGGTGACGCGCTTGCCGCGCAGGTCGAGCAGCATCATGTGCGACTCGGTGCGCCCCGACACGATGCGCACGCCGCGCGCCGTCAGCACGCGCGCCATCGCCTTGGCATTGTCCAGCACCTGCTGCTGGTAAGACTTGAACTCCGGCCGTAGCGCCTCGCCGAAGGCCACCGCCTTGGCGGCGATCACGTGCATCAACGGGCCGCCCTGGATGCCGGGAAAGATCGCGGAGTTGATGCCTTTGCCCAGGTCGCGCATGCCCAGCACCAGCCCGCCGCGCGGGCCGCGCAGCGTCTTGTGCGTGGTGCTGGTGACGTAGTCGGCGACGCCGATGGGCGAGGGATACAACCCGACCGCGACCATCCCCGCGTAATGCGCGATGTCGGCCATCAGCAGCGCGCCGCAGCGGTCGGCGATGGCGCGGAAGCGCTGCCAGTCGATGCGCAGCGAATAGGACGAGGCGCCGGTGACGATCAGCTTCGGCCGGTGCTCGAGCGCCAGGCGCTCGGCCGCGTCATAGTCGATCTCCTCCTTCGCGTCCAGGCCGTAGGCAACGAAGCGGTAAAGCTTGCCCGAGAGGTTGACGGGCGAGCCGTGGGTGAGGTGCCCGCCGTGCGCGAGCGACATGCCGAGCACGGTGTCGCCGGGCTTGAGCACCGTGACGTACACCGACTGGTTGGCTTGCGCACCGGAATGCGGCTGCACGTTGGCCCACTGCGCGCCGAACAGCTTCTTGGCGCGCTCAATGGCGAGCATCTCGGCGATATCGACGTACTCGCAACCGCCGTAGTAGCGCTTGCCGGGGTAGCCCTCGGCGTACTTGTTGGTGAGCCGCGAGCCCTGTGCCGCCAGCACCGCGGGACTGACGTAATTCTCGGACGCGATGAGCTCGACGTGGTCTTCCTGGCGCCGATTCTCCTGGCTGATGGCGTCCCACAGTTCGGGGTCGGTGCGGGCTAGCAAGTCGGCGGCGGACATGGCGGGCCTGGGAAAGGACCCGCGATTTTACAGGCTAAGCGCTCAACCGCCCTCCGGCTCCACCCGGTAGCGCAGGGCGTGATCGCCGTGCCGCGTAGCGCTGTTGCCCAGGCCGATCCAGCCGCGCTCGCCGAGCACCGCCTCTTCACGGCGCAGCAGGATCTCCGCGCTGTTGCCATCCGCCAGCACGTAGGTGCCGTTGGAGGACTGGTCCACCAGCATGAAATGCCCTTCCCGCGCGTACACCCGCGCGTGCACGCGGGAGGCGAAGTGGCTGTCGATGACCAGGTCGTTGTCCTTGTCGCGGCCGATGCGCATGCCGGTGCCGCCCGAGCGCAGCACCCGCAGTTCTCCCTGGTGCGTAAGCTTGAGTACCGTCTCCCGCGTACGCGTCATCGTAGACGGGATGAGGTTGATCTCGGTAAGGTCCGGGTCGGTGCGCCACTGCACGTTGCAGGCAACGATCTCCTCGTGCCGGCCGCGTACGCGGATCGGGAACATCTGCCGGCACCGGGCGCGCAGCGCAGGCGACAGCGCGTCCACCGTCTGCTGCGTCGTCAGCACCTGTGCCGCGTTGCCCAGCGCCACCAGGCGCGCACAGACGTTCACCGTGTCGCCGAACACATCGCCCTCGGAGAGCACCACTGGACCGTAGGTGAACCCGACTTTGATCGCAAGGCGTTCGGGGCTCGCGTCGGGTGCCAGGATCTGCATGTCGCAAGCCGCCTGCATGGCGTCGTCCGCATGCGGGAACACGCAAACCATGCCGTCGCCCAGCGTTTTCACCACGGCGCCGCCGTGACGCGCCGACGTTTTATCCAGGAGTCCGAGCAACTGGTGAATCAGGCCCAGCGCCTGCGTATCGCCAAGCCTCTCGTAAGTCCTCGTGCTGTCGGTCACGTCGACGAACAGCACGGCGCGCTGCGCGGTCTCCACGCTGTGGTGCGCCCCCTCGTTACCTGCTGCGGCGAGTGTACCCGAACGAACGCCAACTACACCGCGAGCGGCGGCGCAAGGTCGGAGGGCAGGTCGATGTCGCGGATCGCGCCCGGGTCACCGACCGGCACCTTCACCAACCGCGCCGCATGCGCGTCGAGCAGGCGCTTGGCGCCTTCGTCACCGGACAGCGCTTCGAGTTCCGCGCGATGACTCCCGCTGAAGCCAACCGGGTGACCGCGCTTTGCGCGCCAGTAGGGCGCCGCCAGCGATGCGCCCTGTGCCAGCGCGTCGCGCACCGCGGCGATAGTGCTAGAGCGCACGAAGGGCATGTCGGCCAGCGTCACCAGGTAGCCATCGGCCGCACCCGCAGCGTGCGCCGCGCAGGCGAGGCTCGCGCCCATGCCGTCCACCGCTTTGTCGCAGATCACTACCTCGCAGCCTTCGGCCGCGAGCGAGCGCGCCGTCTCGGCGGCACCCGGCCTGACTACTGCGATGACGCGCGGAACCACCGCGATCAGGTGGCGCGCCGCCTGCACGGCGATGGCCACGCCGTGGGGCAGCGGGTGCTGCAGCTTGTCGGAACCGAAGCGGGAGGCGGAGCCTGCGGCGAGCAGCAGGCCGACGAACTTCAAGTCTTGACTTCGCAAGCCGTCGGGTCGAAGCGCGCATCTTTCTTCGCCGCCCAGCTCGGCTCGCTCACGCCATGGCGCACCGCGGTCATCTCGGCGAGGATTGCCACCGCGATTTCGGGCGGGGTCTTGGAGCCGATGTACAGGCCAACCGGCCCGCGCAGGCGCGCAATCTCGCCCTCGGACAGGTCGAATTCCTGCAGCCGCGCGCGGCGCGCGTCGTTGTTCTTCTTCGAACCGATCGCGCCGACGTAGAAAGCGGCGGATTTCAGCGCTTCCATCAGCGCCAGGTCGTCGATTTTCGGGTCGTGCGTCAGCGCCACAACGGCGCTGTGGCCGTCCAGGTTCATGGCGGAGATCACGTCGTCGGGCATGCGGCGGTCCAGTGTGATGCCGGCCACGTTCCAGCCGCTGGCGTATTCCTCGCGCGGCTCGATCACGCTGACGTGGTAGTCGAGCATGCGCGCCATCTCCGCCAGGTATTGCGTGAGCTGGCCGGCGCCGATCAGCACCAGGCGCCAGCGCGGGCCGTGCACCGTGGTGAGCACCTCGCCGTCGAATTCCAGCGCGTCCTGCCACAGTCCCGGCTGCAAGCCGACGCGGCCGGTTTTCATGTCCAGCCGGCGCTTCACCAGCTGCTGCTTGGATATCGTTTCCAGCAGTTCGCCGAGTGCGCTGTGCCCGCTCACCGGCTCGAGCACCAGCTGCAGGGTGCCGCCGCAGGGCAGGCCCCAGCGCGTCGCTTCCTCGTTGGTGACGCCGTAAGTGATGAACTGCGGCAGGTCCTTCGCCACGGCGCGCGTACGCACCTTGTCGACCAGGTCGTCCTCGACGCAGCCGCCGGAGACCGAGCCAACCACCTGGCCGTCATCGCGGATCACCACCAGCGCGCCCACCGGGCGCGGCGCCGAGCCCCACGTCTTGACGATGGTGCCGAGGGTCACGCGGTGGCCCGCCTTGCGCCAGGCCTCGGCGCTGCGCAGCACTTCGATGTCGACGGAATCCATGGGGCACGAGTTTACTCCGTCAGAAGGATACTGCGGCGCAACATTGCTCCCGGAGAAACGCTTGGCTAGGATGGCCACCCTGCGAGCAACAAGAATCCCGAACGACAAGGAGGCAGCATGGCAGTCAGGGTATCCATGAAGGTAAACGGCAAGGCTGTCTCCGCGGAGGTCGAGGCGCGCACGCTGCTCGTCACTTTCATCCGCGAGAACCTGCGGCTCACCGGCACGCATGTCGGTTGCGACACCGCGCAGTGCGGCGCCTGCACCGTGCACATGAACGGCAAGGCGGTGAAGTCCTGTTCCATGCTCGTGATGCAGGCCGAGGGCGCGGACGTCCTCACCATCGAAGGCCTGGCCAAGCCCGACGGCACGCTGCATGCCATGCAGGCCGCGTTCAAGGAGCACCACGGACTGCAATGCGGCTTCTGCACGCCGGGGATGGTAATGAACGCGGTGGACTTTTCCGCCCGCCACCCGGGTGCCAGCGAGCAGGAAGTGCGCGAATCGCTCGAAGGCAATCTGTGCCGCTGCACGGGCTACCACAACATCGTCAAGTCGATCATGGCCGGTTCCAAGGCCATGGCAACCGGAAAGTAAGGAGCCACCCATGGGTGCACCGCTGATCGGCGCTCGCATACTGCGCAAAGAGGACTACCGTTTTCTCACCGGCGCGGGCCAGTACACGGACGACGTGACGCTGCCGCGCCAGACCTACGCCGCGTTCGTGCGCTCGCCGCACGCGCACGCCAAACTCAAGTCGGTGGGCATCGCCAAGGCGAAGGCTGCGCCGGGGGTGCTCGCGGTCTACACCGGCGAAGACATCGCCGCCGCCAAGCTCGGGGGGCTGCCCTGCGGCTGGCTGATCACCGACGTCAACGGCCAGCCGATGAAGGAGCCGCCCTACCCGGTGCTCGCGCAGGGCAAGGTGCGCCACGTCGGCGAGCGGGTCGCCGTGGTGATCGCCGAGACTCAGGACCAGGCGCGCGACGCCGCCGAAATGGTGCAGGTGGACTACGAGGCCCTGCCCGCGGTGGCCGATGGGCGCCTCGCACGCGCCAAAGGCGCCGCGCAGCTGCACGAGATCGCGCCGGACAACACCTGCTACGTCTGGGCGCTCGGCGACAAGGCGGCGGTGGACGCGGCTTTCGCCAAGGCGGCCCACGTCACCAAGCTCGATTACGTCAACAATCGGCTGATCCCGAACGCCATCGAGCCGCGCGCGGCCAATGGTTCCTACAGCCGCGCCGACGACAGCTACACCCTGTACGTCGCCAGCCAGAACCCGCACGTCGAGCGGCTGCTGATGACCGCGTTCGTGATGGGCCTGCCCGAGCACAAGGTGCGCGTGGTGGCCGGCGACGTGGGGGGCGGCTTCGGCTCCAAGATTTACCTCTACGCCGAAGACGTGGTGGTGACCTGGGCCTCGAAGCAGCTCGCGCGGCCGGTGAAGTGGACCGCCGACCGCTCGGAGTCCTACGTATCGGACGCGCACGGCCGCGACCACCACACCATCGCCGAGCTGGCGCTGGACAAGGACGGCAAGTTCCTCGCCCTGCGGGTGAAGACCACGGCAAACGTGGGCGCTTACCTTTCGACTTTCGCCTCCTGCGTGCCGACGATCCTCTATGGCACCTTGCTCGCCGGGCAATACACCACCCCGGCGATCCACGTCGAAGTGACCGCGGTGTTCACCAACACCACACCGGTGGACGCCTACCGGGGCGCTGGCCGGCCGGAAGCGACCTACGTGGTCGAGCGGCTGGTGGAAACGGCGGCACGCGAGATGAAGATGGACCCGGCCGAGATCCGGCGCAAGAACTTCATCCGCAGCTTTCCGTACCAAACGCCGGTAGCCCTGCTCTATGACACCGGCAATTACGACGCCACCATGGACGCGGCGCAGAAGCTCGCGGACGTGGCCGGCTACGCGGCGCGCAAGAAAGCTTCCGCAGCCAAGGGCAAGCTGCGCGGCATGGGCTACGCGGCCTACATCGAGGCCTGCGGCATCGCGCCCTCCGCAGTTGCCGGAGCCCTCGGCGCGCGCGCCGGGCTGTACGAAGCGGGCGAGGTCCGCGTGCACCCGACCGGTTCGGTCACCGTGTTCACCGGCTCGCACTCGCACGGCCAGGGCCATGAGACGACCTTCGCGCAGGTGGTCGCCGACCGGCTGGGCATGCCGATCGAAAACGTGGACATCGTGCACGGCGACACCTCGAAGGTCCTGTTCGGCATGGGCACCTACGGCTCGCGCTCGATCGCCGTGGGCGGCACGGCGATCGTCAAGGCGCTCGACAAGATCATCGCCAAGGGCAAGAAGATCGCCGCGCACCTGCTGGAGGCGGCGGAAGGCGACATCGAGTACGCCAACGGCGTGTTCAAGGTGGCGGGCACCGACAAACAGAAGCTGTTCGGCGAGGTGGCCTTCGCCGCCTACGTGCCGCACAACTACCCGCACGACAAGCTCGAGCCCGGCCTGAACGAGATCGCGTTATACGACCCGTCCAACTTCACCTTCCCCGCCGGCACTTACGTCTGCGAAGTGGAGGTGGACCCGGACACCGGCACGGTAAAGGTGGACCGCTGGACCGCGGTGGACGACTTCGGCAAGATCATCAACCCGATGATCGTCGAAGGTCAGGTACACGGCGGCCTCACGCAGGGCATCGGGCAGGCGCTGATCGAAGGCGCGAAGTACGACTCCACCGGCCAGCTGGTGACCGGCTCATTCATGGACTACTGCATCCCGCGCGCCGACGACGTGCCCTTCTTCCAGGTGGACACGCGCGAGACGCCGTGCACGCACAATCCGCTCGGCGTGAAGGGCTGCGGCGAGGCGGGCGCCATCGGTGCGCCGGCCGCGCTGATCAACGCCATCACCGACGCGCTCGGGGTGAAGGACATCCCGATGCCAGCGACGCCGCAAACCGTGTGGCGCGCACTCCAGCAGAAAAAAGCGGCCTGAGGAAACCACCATGCACGCATTCAACTATCACCGTCCCTCAAACGTGAACGACGCCGCGGCGCAGGCCGTGAAGACCGACGCCAGGCTGCTCGCCGGCGGCCAGTCGCTGGTGCAGGCGATGAAGCTGCGCCTCGCCGCGCCCACGGACATCGTCGACCTCGGCATGGTCAAGGACCTCGCCGGCATCAAGACCGACGGCAAGACCGTGACCATCGGCGCCATGACGCGACATGCCGAGGTAGAGGGCTCGGCCGACGTGAAGAAGGCCATCCCGGCCCTCGCCGCGCTCGCCGGCATGATCGGCGACCGCCAGGTGCGCAACATGGGCACCCTCGGCGGGGCGCTGGCGAACAACGACCCGGCCGCCGACTACCCCGCCGCGGTGCTCGGCCTCGGGGCGACCATCACCACCACCAAGGGCACGCACCCCGCGGACAAATTCTTCAGGGGGCTGTACGAAACGGCGCTCAAGCCGGGCGAGATCATCACCTCGGTGTCGTTTCCGATCCCGAAGCGCGCGGCGTACATGAAGTTCAAGAACCAGGCTTCACGCTTCGCCATCGTCGGCGTCTTCGTCGCCGACACCGGTGCGGGCGTGCGCGTGGCGGTCACCGGCGCCGCGCCCTGCGTGCTGCGCCTGGCGGAGATGGAGAAAGCGCTGGCCGCCAAGTTCGCGCCGGAGTCGGTGGCGAACCTGAAGGTCAAGGCCGATGGCCTCAACAGCGACCTGCACGCAAGTGCCGAGTACCGCGCCCACCTGATCACGGTGATGGCCAAGCGCGCGGTCGAAGCGGCGCTGAAGTAGGCGCTGCGCGTTTTGACCAAGGCCCGCTGCGGCGGGCCTTTTTCTTTTAGAATCGCCGCATGCTGCCGCAGTCCATCGACGACACGCTCAAGCTGCTTACCTCGTCCGACTATGTCGCCGACCGCAGCCTTGCCACCGCGCTGTACCTTGCGCTCGCCATGCAGCGCCCGCTGTTCCTTGAGGGCGAGGCGGGCACCGGCAAGACCGAGATCGCCAAGGTGCTGGCACAGGCCCTCGGCCGCGAGCTGATCCGCCTGCAGTGCTACGAGGGCCTGGACATCGCGCAGGCGGCCTACGAATGGAACTACCCGCGGCAAATGATCGAGATCCGGCTGGCGGAAGCCTCGGGGGAGAAGTCCAAGGACAAGATCTCGCACGACATCTTCGAAGACCGCTTCCTCATCAAGCGCCCGCTCGCCCTCGCGCTGGAAGGCAAGCCGGGCAGCGCGCCGGTGCTGCTGATCGACGAGCTGGACCGCACCGACGAGCCGTTCGAGGCCTACCTGCTGGAAGTGCTCTCCGACTGGCAGATCACGATACCCGAGATCGGCACGCTGAAGGCGGCCGAGCCGCCGATCGTCATCATCACCTCGAACCGCACGCGCGAAATCCACGACGCGGTGAAACGCCGCTGCTTCTACCACTGGGTGGATTACCCCGACGCGCGCCGCGAGCTGGAGATCCTCAAGCGCAAGGCGCCGAAGTCCTCGGCGGCGCTGTCGCGGGAGGTGGTGGCCTTCGTGCAACGCCTGCGCGGCGTGGACCTGTTCAAGCTGCCCGGGGTCGCCGAGACCATCGACTGGGCGAACTGCCTGGTGGCACTGGACAAGATCGCGCTCGACCCGGAGACGGTCAACAACACGCTCGGCGTGCTGCTCAAGTACCAGGACGACATCGAGAGGATCGCCGGCGAGGAAGCCGCGCGCCTGGTGGGCGAAGCGAAGAGCGCTGCCGCCGCGGCCTAGATGCTGCCTACCCTTAATGATCGATTGGAATTGGGGGATTAGCGGTGATGCCCCACGAATTGTTCCAGTTGATAATCCACGTTAAACGACATTGGTTTTTAATACTACAATTAATGGACAGGGATGGGATGGCAGAATTGGAGGCAAGCCTCAAGCTACTGGTACATTTGTTTGGCTGGTAAAAGCGGTGGATTACACCGGCAAATCTGTTTTCCAAAAAGGAACCTCCACTTTGATCCGGTAATCTTCAGTTAT
>JANNTQ010000100.1:0-10761 GCA_031394435.1 Betaproteobacteria bacterium | reverse complement strand
CAAGTTCTGCCAGAACTGGGACATCTCCAAGTCGCGCGAGATGGACCGGCTGATGGACGCGGGCTCGCCCGAGGTGATCGCCGCCGCCGCGGTGAAGCTCGGCTGCAAGTCGGTCGCCTTCACCTACAACGACCCGGTGATATTCGCCGAATATGCGATGGACATCGCGGATGCCTGCCACGCGCGAGGCGTGCAGGCCGTCGCAGTAACCGCCGGGTACATACAGCCGGAGGCGCGGCGTGAGTTCTATGCCAAGATGGACGCAGCGAACGTGGACCTGAAAGGCTTCACCGAGGACTTCTACTTCAAGATCTGCGGCGGCAAACTGAGCTCGGTGCTCGACACGCTCGTCTACCTCGTGAAGGAGACGGACGTGTGGACTGAAATCACCACGCTGCTCATCCCGGGCAAGAATGACTCGAACGAGGAGATAGAAGCCGAATGCGCGTGGATCGCAGAACACCTCGGTCCCGACGTGCCGCTGCATTTCACGGCGTTTCACCCCGACTGGAAGATGATGGACGTGCAAGCCACTCCGCCGGCGACGCTGAGCCGCGCGCGCGCCATCGCGCTGCGCCACGGCTTGCGCTACGTGTACACGGGCAACGTGCATGACGAGAAGGGCGGCACGACCTACTGCCCGTCGTGCGAAAAGCCCCTCATCGTGCGCGACTGGTACGACATCCGCGCCTACCGCGTGACCGCGGCAGGCGCCTGCACGCACTGCGGCGCGCAGCTTCCCGGCCGCTACCAGAAGTTCGTCAAGCCCTTCGGTCCGAGACGCATCCCGGTGCGGCTCTCCGCGGCGGCGTGATCGCGGCGCCCGGTTCCGGGCGCTGGCTCGCGCTTCTCTGTGCGAGCCGCGTGCTCTCCGCCGCCTGGTTCGTAGCCTACTCGGCGGTGTTGCCGCTGGTGCGCGAGGACTGGGGCCTGTCGGCGCGCGACGCCGGCATGATCCAGGGCGCGTTCCATTTCGGCTACCTGGCGTCGCTGTTCCTCGTCGGCTTCATCGCCGATCACTTCGGCGCCAAGCGCGCTTTCCTCGTCACCGGGGTGGCGGGCTTCCTCAGTCCTATCGCCTTCGTGCTACTGGTGGACGGGTTCTGGTCGGCACTCTGGCTGCACGCGCTCACCGGGCTCACGCAGGGCGGCTATTACACGCCGGTGCTCGCCATGGTGAACGAGCACGTCGAGCGGCAGAGGCGCGGGCGCGCGATGGGCCTGATGATCGCCGCGTCGAGCGCTGGATACGCGCTGGCGCTCGGTGTCGCCGGACTGGTGCTCACCTTCGCAGGCTGGCGCTCGGCGCTCGCCGTGGTGGCGGCAATGCCGATCCTCTCCTGGCTCATCGCCCTCGCGGCGACGCGAGCCACGCCGAACGTCGTGCACCCACGGCCCGAAGGCCACACGGTGTTCGCCTCGATTCCGGCGGTGCTGCGCAATCGCAAGGGCATGCTCTCGGTGTGGGCCTACACCTTTCACAGCTGGGAGTTGCTCGGGCTGTGGGCCTGGCTGCCGGCGTTCCTCACGGCTGCCCTGGTAATCAACGGCGCAGGGGCCGGGGAGGCGGTAGCGATCGGGCTCGCGCTCTCGGCATTGACCTACGTCGCGAACATCGCGGGCTCGATCGTCGGCGGAACGATGGCGGACCGCTGGGGGCGCACGCAGGCGATCCTGCTCTGGTCGAGCGTGAGCCTGGTGCTGTCTTTCTCCATCGGCTGGCTGATTGCGCTACCGGTGGCGCTGCTTGTCGCCATCGCCTGCCTGCACAACTTCTCCGCCATCGCCGACTCCTCGGTGCATTCCACCGTCATCGCGGAGAGCGTGCCGCCGCACATCCTGGGCGCCGCGTACGCCGTGCGCTCGGTGGTCGGTTTCGGTACCGGCGTGATCAGTCCCGTGGTTTTCGGCTGGGCGCTGGACCTGGCGGGCGGCGGCAAGACCTCGGGCGACGCCTTCGCCTGGGGTGTCGCTTGGGCGACGCTCGGCCTGGGCGGGCTGCTCGGGCCGCTGGCCACCTGGAAACTGCAGAAACTTCAGAGATAATCCGGGCCATGCACGAAAACCCTGTCAAGCAGAAGCTCGCCTCGGGCGGCCGCGCGTTCGGCTCGATGGTCTTCGAATTCTTCACGCCAGGCATGCCGCAGCTCCTGAAGAACGCTGGCGCCGACTATGCGCTGTACTGCATGGAGCACACGGGCGCGGGCTTCGAGACGCTCAAGCCCCAGTTCGCGCTGTGCCGCGCGCTCGGCGTGGTGCCGCTGGTGCGCGTGCCGGGCACCGAGTACGACTTCATCGCGCGCGCGCTCGATTGCGGCGCGCTGGGCGTGATGGTCCCGCTGGTCGACACGGCGGCGCAGGCCGAGTTCATCGTGTCCTGCACCCGCTACCCGCCTGCGGGCGGCCGGCGCGGCGCCGCGTTCGGCTTCGCGCACGACGATTACGCAGGCGGCGACGTGGTGCCCAAGATGCGCATGATCCACGAGCGCACGCTGGTCATCGCCATGATCGAGACGAAATCGGGCCTGGAGAATGTCGAGGCGATCGCCGCCGTCCCGGGCGTGGACGTGCTCTGGCTCGGGCATTTCGATCTGACCAACTTTCTTGGCATCCCGGGGCAGTTCTCGCACCCGATGTTCCAGGATGCGATCCGGCGCATCGTCGGCGCCGCGAAGAAGCACGGCAAGGCCGCGGGTTACATGGCGGCTGGCGCGGCGCTTGGCAAGGAGTACCTCGGCCACGGCTTTCGCATGATCGCCACTGGCACCGACCAGGGGATGCTGCAGGAGGCGACGCGCACGATGCTGGAAGGGATGCGCAAATGAGCTTCAAGGTCGGTGTCACCAGCGACATCCTCGACGCGAAGGGCGAACCCGTCTTCGGCCGCGAGCCGCTCGAAGCGCTCAAGGTGCCGGGACTCGAATGGGAGTGGCTGCCGAAGGGCATCCGCGAGATCACCGCCGAGCAGGCGGCGAAGTACGACGCGCTATACGTGAATTCTCCGAAGGTGCCGGCCTCGGCGGTGGCGGGCAAGGACCTGCGCCTGAAACTGATCTCCCGCCATGGGGTCGGCTACGACAGCGTGGACGTGGAGGCGATGACCAAGGCGGGTGTGCTGGTGTGCAACACGCCCAACGCCGTGCCGCGGCCCGTGGCCACCATGGCGCTCACTTTCGTGCTGGCGCTCGCGCAGCAACTGTTCGCCAAGGACCGTATGACGCGCGAGGGCCGCTGGAACGACCGCGTCGAACACATGGGCATGGGCCTCACCGGGCGCACGCTTGGCGTGGTCGGTGCCGGGCGCATCGGCAAGGAGCTGCTGCGTATGGCGAAGGTGTTCGACTTGAAGCTGGTCGCCGCCGACCCCTATGCCGAAGAGTTGGAGCTCAATTACATCGGCGCAAAGAAGATTCCGCTCGAGACGCTGATGGCCGAAGCGGATTTCGTCGTCGTCACTGCGTTGTTGAACGAAGAGACGCGGCACCTGATCGATGCGGCGCAGCTCGCACGCATGAAGCCTAGCGCCTATCTGATCAACGTGGCGCGCGGTCCGGTGGTGGACGAAAAGGCGCTCTACGAAGTTCTTGCGGCGAAGAAAATCGCCGGCGCCGGACTCGACGTGTTCGAGGAGGAGCCGACGCCGGCGTCGAACCCGATCCTCAGGCTCGGCAACGTCATCGTGACGCCGCACGCGCTGTGCTGGACCGACGAGCTGTTCGGCAACATCGCGCGCACCGCGATCGGCGCCGTCCTCGCCGTGCACGGCGGTCGGCGGCCGGATTTCCCGGTCGACGCGCGGGCCCTGGCGCACCCGCGCGCCAGGGCCTGGCTGCGGCGCTAGTCCTTCGCCAGCAGGCTCATCAGCGCGCTGTTGTCCCAGCGGCCGTGGCCGCCGGCGCTGATGCGGCCGTAATACTGCTCGATCTGCGCGGTGCCGGGCATGAACGAGCCGTTCTTCTTCGCTTCGGCCAGCGCGATGTTGAGGTCCTTGCGCATCCAGTCGCTGGCGAAGCCGAAGCCCTCGAACTTGCCCTCCACCATGGTCTTCCAGCGGTTCTCCAGTTGCCAGGACTGGGCCGCGCCCTTGGAGATCACCGCGATCACTTTTTCCATGTCGAGGCCGGCCTTGCGGCCGAAGTTGAGCGCCTCGGCGAGCCCCTGTAGCAGGCCGACGATGGCGACCTGGTTGACCATCTTGGTGAGCTGGCCCGAGCCGGGGCCGCCGATCAGCGCGCACATCTTGGCGTAGACGTTGAGAACCGCCAGCGCCTTGTCGTAGTCGCCCTGTTCGCCGCCGCACATGATGCCCAGCTGGCCGTTGACCGCGCCCGCCTGGCCGCCCGACACCGGCGCGTCGACGAAGCCGACGCCTTTTTCCTTGCACTTGGCATGCAGTTCGCGCGCCACGACCGCGGAGGCGGTGGTGTGGTCCACCAGCACCGCCCCTTTTTTCAGTCCCGCGAGCGCGCCGTTGTCGCCATACGCGACCGAGCGCACGTCGTCGTCGTTGCCGACGCACATCATGACGAAATCGGCGCCCTGCGCCGCCTCGCGCGGGGTGGGGGCAGTCTTGCCGCCGTACTCCTTGGCCCACTGCGCGGCCTTGGCTGCCGAGCGGTTGTAGACGGTCACGTCGTGACCGCTTTTCTTCAGCAGGTGACCCGCCATCGGGTAGCCCATCACGCCCAATCCGAGGAATGCGACCTTGGCCATCTCGTTTCTCCCAAGCTGTTGTCTGTATTAAGAAAACAGGATGTTACCGCAGCCGCGTTGACAGGTCCGCGTCAACGGCTACAATACATGGACGTTTATACAGTATCCGGTGCTGGCCCGGGTGCTCTGATCCTGGGGCAGCCTGCCGCAGATGCCGACAACCAGAACAAGAGGTACAGCATGGACGAGAACAAAGCCAAGGCGCTGGCCGCGGCGCTGTCGCAGATCGAGAAGCAGTACGGCAAGGGCTCCATCATGCGCATGGACTCCGCTGCCATCAAGGACATCGATGTAGTGTCCACGGGCTCGCTGGGGCTCGATATCGCGCTGGGCGTCGGCGGCCTGCCACGCGGCCGGGTGGTCGAGATCTACGGGCCGGAATCCTCGGGCAAGACCACGCTGACGCTGCAGGTGATTGCGGAAGTGCAGAAGACGGGCGGCACCGCCGCCTTCATCGACGCGGAAAACGCGCTCGATATCAGCTACGCAGGCAAGCTCGGCGTGAAGACCGAAGATCTCCTGATTTCCCAGCCGGATACCGGCGAGCAGGCGCTCGAGATCGCCGACATGCTGGTGCGCTCGGGCGCGGTGGACGTGATCGTGGTCGATTCGGTCGCCGCGCTCACGCCCAAGGCCGAGATCGAGGGCGAAATGGGCGAGCCGCAGATGGGCCTGCAGGCGCGCCTCATGAGCCAGGCGCTGCGCAAGCTTACCTCCAACATCAAGCGCACCAACACGCTGGTAATCTTCATCAACCAGATCCGCATGAAGATCGGCGTGATGTTCGGCAACCCGGAGACCACCACCGGCGGCAACGCGCTCAAGTTCTACGCCTCGGCGCGCATCGACATCCGGCGCATCGGCTCGATCAAGAAGGGCGACGAGGTGATCGGTTCGGAGACGCGCGTCAAGATCGTGAAGAACAAGGTGGCGCCGCCGTTCCGCACCGCGGAGTTCGATATCCTGTACGGCGAGGGCATTTCGCGCGAGGGCGAAGTGCTGGAACTGGGCGTGGCGCACGGCGTGCTGGAGAAATCCGGCGCCTGGTATATCTACAAGGGCGACCGGCTCGGCCAGGGCAAGGACAACTCGCGCGAATTCCTCAAGGAGAACCCCGAGCTGGCGCGCGAGATCGAGATGAAGATCCGCGAGAAGGCGGGCGTGAAGGCCCCGGCCGCAGCTGCCGCAGTCGAAGCCGAGGCGATCGAAGACAAGAAGGTCGAGCACCTTCCGACCCGCAAGCGGGGCGGCAGCAACGGCTGAGAATGGACGGCCCTGACACGCCCGCGGCGCTCAAAGCGCGGGCGCTAAGGCACCTCGTGCGGCGCGAGCATTCGCGATCCGAGCTCGCCCGCAAGCTCGTCCCATTCACGCCATCGCCCGAGGCGCTCGAGCTGTTGCTCGATGCGCTGGTCATGAAGAAGCAGTTGTCGGATGAACGCTACGCGGAGTTGCGCGCCCAGCAGTTGTCGCGCAAGTACGGCGCGGCGCGCATCCGCCTCGAGCTGAAGGCCAAAGGCGTCGCACAGGAGCTGGTACAGCGCGTTGGCCGGGAAGGCGAGCTGCAGCGCGCCGCTTCGATCCTGCAGCGCAAGTACCGCGCGCCCGCAAATTCGCGGGAGGACCGTGCGCGCCGCATGCGCTTCCTGCAGCAACGCGGTTTTTCCCACGACACTATTCGCCGGCTGCTGTCATCCGCGGACACCGACTAGGCGTTGATCCCCTTGCGCGACTTGCGCGGAAGGGAGGTGATGAAGATGGAACAGGCACAGGCATTGGCGATCGTGAAGTCGCTGGCCAACGGCGTCGATCCGGAAAACGGCGAAGTGTTTCCGGCCGAGGGCGCCTATCAGCGGCCGCAGACGGTGCGCGCGCTGTACACCGCGGTCGAGGCGCTGGAACGCTCCGCGCAGTTCGAGCGGCGCAAGCAGCAGTTGCCGGCGAAGACCGGCGAGCCGTGGTCGGAGGAGGAGGACCGCAAGCTGCTGGCGTCGTTCGACGCTGGCCATGCGCTCGGCGATCTCGCCGTGGCGCACCAGCGCACGCAGACGGGCATTCGCGCGCGGCTGGTGAAGTACGGCCGGCTGGCGGCGTAATCTGGGTGGTACGGGAAGTCTGCGGTGCCCGGGCACCGCAGGCCTTCCCTTAGAATAGCGGTCCTGTGAATTCGAACCAGATCCGCGCCAGTTTCCTCGAGTATTTCAAGTCGAAGGGCCACGCCATCCTGGCTTCCAGCTCGCTCGTGCCGGCCAACGACCCGACGCTGCTGTTCGTCAATTCCGGCATGGTCCAGTTCAAGGACGTGTTCCTCGGCAAGGAGAAGCGCGCCACCACGCGGGCCACCACCTCGCAAAGGTGTGTGCGCGCGGGCGGTAAGCACAACGACCTGGAGAACGTCGGCTACACCGCGCGCCACCACACCTTCTTCGAGATGCTGGGCAATTTCAGCTTCGGCGACTACTTCAAGCGGGACGCCATCCAGTTCGCCTGGGAACTCCTCACCAGGGTGTACAAGCTGCCGGCGGAAAAGCTCTGGACCACTGTCTACGAGACAGACGATGAGGCCTACGATCTGTGGACCAAGACCATCGGCGTGCCGCGGGAGCGCGTGGTGCGCGTCGGCGACAAGCCGGGCGGCCAGAAGTACCAGTCGGACAATTTCTGGCAGATGGCCGACACCGGGCCCTGCGGCCCCTGCAGCGAGATCTTCTACGACCATGGCGCCGGCATCGCCGGCGGGCCGCCGGGATCCCCCGACGCCGACGGCGACCGCTACGTCGAAATCTGGAACCTGGTGTTCATGCAGTACGACCGCGATGCCAAGGGCGTGCTCGCGCCACTGCCCAAGCCCTGCGTGGACACCGGCATGGGCTTGGAGCGCATTGCGGCGGTGCTGCAGCACGTGCACTCGAACTACGACATCGACCTGTTCCAGGACCTGATCAAGGCGGCGGCGCGCGAAACAGGGCACAAGCAGCTGAAGAATCCTTCGCTCAACGTGATCGCCGACCATATCCGCGCCTGTTCGTTCCTCATCGTGGACGGCGTGATCCCGGGCAACGAAGGCCGCGGCTACGTGCTGCGGCGCATTGTCAGACGCGCGATCCGCCACGGCTACAAGCTGGGGCAGAAGCAGCCTTTCTTTTACCGCATCGTCGAGGACCTAGACCGCGCGATGGGCGACGCCTATCCCGAGCTGCGCAAGGACAGGCAACGCGTCGCGAGCATCCTGAAGCAGGAGGAGGAGCGCTTCGCCGAGACGTTGGAGAACGGCATGAGCGTGCTGGAAGGCGCGCTCGCTTCGGGCGAAAAGCTGCTCGACGGCGAGACGGCGTTCCGGCTCTACGACACTTTCGGTTTTCCGGTGGACCTGACCGCAGGTATCTGCCGCGAGCGCGGCGTGATGCTCGACATGGCGGGATTCGAGGCCGCCATGGAGGCGCAGCGCGAGCGCGCGCGCGCGGCGAGCAAGTTCTCCGCCGCAGCGGGGCTCGACTACGCGGGCGGCAAGACCGAGTTCCGCGGCTACGAAACGCTGGAGTTGGCGGCCAAGGTGGTTGCGCTGTACCGTGAGAGATCGCCCATCGAGCAGCTTCGCGCGGGAGAGTCCGGCGTCGTAGTCCTCGACCAGACGCCGTTCTACGCGGAGTCCGGCGGCCAGGTGGGCGACCGCGGCGAGCTGGTCGGCTCGGGCGGCACTTTCGAAGTCGCGGATACGCAGAAAATCCAGGCCGAGGTGTTCGGGCACCACGGCGCGCTGAAGACCGGGACGCTCAAGGTCGGCGACCGGGTCGAGGCTCGAGTGGATGTGGAGCGGCGCAAGCGCACCATGCGCAACCACTCGGTCACGCACCTGATGCACAAGGCGCTGCGCGAGGTGCTGGGCCCGCACGTGCAGCAGAAGGGATCGCTGGTCGACGCCGACAAGACGCGGTTCGATTTCGCGCACGACAAGCCGGTGAGCGAGGACGAGCTGCGCCGCGTCGAGCAGCTGGTCAACGCAGAGATCCTGCACAACTCGCCGACGCGGGCGCAGATCATGTCGATCGACGAGGCGAAGAATTCGGGCGCCGTGATGCTGTTTGGCGAAAAGTACGGCGACGAGGTGCGCGTGCTCGACATCGGCTCCTCGCGCGAGTTCTGCGGCGGCACGCACGTCGAGCGCACCGGCGACATCGGGGTGTTCAAGCTCTATTCGGAGGGCGGGGTGGCTGCAGGCATACGCCGCGTGGAAGCAACAACTGGCGGGAATGCGCTTGCGATGATGAATAACCAGCTGCAGGAGTTCTACGAGGTCGCCAAGCACCTTCGGGCCCAGCCCGGGGGTGGGTTGGTTGAAAAGGCGGTGAACAACCTTCTGGAGGAGAAAAAGTCGCTCGAGAAGGAGCTTGCGCGCCTCAAGTCCAAGATGGCATCGAGCCAAGGAGAGGATCTCGCGGGCCAAGCGGTGGACGTCAAGGGCGTCAAAGTGCTCGCCGCCTCGCTCGACGGCGCCGACGGGAAGGCATTGCGCGAGACGATGGACAAGCTGAAGGACAAACTGAAAAGCGCTGCCATCGTGCTGGGTGCGGTGAGCGACGGCAAGGTGTCGCTCATCGCCGGCGTCACCGCCGATCTCACCTCTAGGGTGAAGGCAGGAGACCTGGTGAATTTCGTCGCGCAGCAGGTCGGCGGCAAGGGCGGCGGGCGCCCGGACATGGCGCAGGCCGGCGGCACGGAACCCGCGAATCTGCCCGCGGCGCTGCAGTCGGTGCAGGCCTGGGTTGAGCAGCGCGTATCTGCGCTGCCCTGACGGGCTCGAGGTCCGGCCGCGCTAAAAGCCGATGCGCCCCTTGCGGCCGCGCCCGTCGTGCACGTCCTCCGGGCTGAGTTCCCCGCGCCCGGCGATCTTGGCGTTGCCGAAGGCGGCGAGCACCGCGCGCCGCATCTCCCGCGGCGAGAGTGCAGCGAGTTTTTCCACCACTGCCATGCCCGGGACATCGGGGAAGCCCTTGCCCCAATCGTGGGCGCCGCGGATTTCGCGGTAGATGGAAAGCGCGATGCGCGCCGCGCCCCCGGCGTCCGGCGCCTCGATCTGGTAGACGTGCATGCGGTTGAGGATCGGCTCGGGGATGCGCGCCGCGTCGTTCGCAGTGGCAAACCACACCGCGCCGGAGGCGTCGATCGGCACCTCGGCGAACTCATCCACGAAGCGCATGGCGGTATCCACTTCGAGCAGACCGTAGAGCGCGCCAAGCGGGTCGTACTGGCCCTCGGCGCTGGCCTTGTCGATCTCGTCCACCACCATCACCGGGTTGGCGTATTCGCCGTTGAGGAAGGTGTCGAACACCTTGCCCGGCTTGGCGTTCTTCCATTGCGAGGAGGCGCCGCCCAGGATCCAGCCGGCAGTGAGCGAGCTCATCGGCACGAAGCCGTAGCCGGTGCCGAGCAGCTGCGCGACGCGGCGCACAAAGTGCGTCTTGCCGATGCCCGGCTCGCCCAGCAGCAGCGTCGGCGGCAGCTCGACGGCGTCTTCGGAATCGATGCACAGGGCCAGCTGCTTGCGGATGTCCTGCAGCACGGCACCGAAGTTGGGCAGTTCGTCGAACAGATCGTCCATCGCCGGCAGGGCGGAGGGCTTGACGGTGAAGCGCTGGCCGCCGACGCGCAGCATCTTGTCGTACAGCGCGCGCAGTGCCTCGTTCGCGCTGGGAGGAAGCTCGTGCAACGCTTTTTCCACGGCGGGGACGTCGTAGACGTCCTTGAAGCCTGCAATTGGAATAGCAACGCTTGCCGACATGTGAGCCTCCTGTTACTTGCGCCATCTAACAACGCATATGGGAGTGTGCCGGAGGACTTCGAGTTCCGCTTTGGCAGTCGCTCGAGCAGAGTGCCAGATTGGCTGGTCCTGTGGCCGAAGTAGACAGAGGCAGGCGGTTCATGCTTGAATCCGCCTCCATGACCCGCTGGTGCTTTGGCTATTTCTTCTGCTTCCCGCGCCCTCTGGCGGAGGGGAACGGCTAGCCGCAATCCAGCGCAACCGACAAACCGCCAGAGCAGAAATGCCTG
>JANNTQ010000074.1:0-42899 GCA_031394435.1 Betaproteobacteria bacterium | reverse complement strand
CGCTTGCTTTGGGAGCAAGATGTCTGGAGTTCGAATCTCTCCACCCCGACCAGCAGGAAGCCCGGCGGCTGCCCGTAGCTCAACCGGATAGAGCACCAGCCTTCTAAGCTGGGGGTTGTGGGTTCGAGTCCCGCCGGGCAGGCCACAGATGCAATGGTGACCGTAGCTCAAAGGTAGAGTCCTGGATTGTGATTCCAGTTGTTGTGGGTTCGAGTCCCATCGGTCACCCCACATTCTCCCGGCGCGGCAGGTCCTCGCGCGACAGCAGGAACACCTGACCCGATCCGAGCGCAGTCTGCGGCCACGCGAATTGCGTATGCGGGAATGCACGCTGCAGGGCTTTCCGGTTGCGCCCGATTTCGCACACCAGCAGTCCCTTCGGTTGCAGGTGCGCATGCGCCTGTCGCAGAATCTGTCGAATGATTGCCAGCCCATCCGTGCCGCCGGCCAGAGCCGGTGGCGGCTCATGCCGGTGCTCGCGCGGCAAGGCGCCCATCGAAGATGCATCCACGTATGGCGGATTGCTGACGATCAAGTCGTAGCGGTTCGCTCCAAGGCCCGACATCAAGTCCGACTTCACGAGCCGCACCCGGCTGCGCAATTGGTGTCTCGCGACGTTTCGCCTTGCCACCGCGAGCGCGCGCTGGGACAGCTCGGAAGCATCGACTCGCGCGCGCGGGAACGCCTGCGCCACGAGCACCGCAAGGCAGCCAGAGCCTGTGCACAGGTCCAGCGCGCGCCGCACCGGACGCCGCAGCCAGGGCCGCAGCCGCTCCTGCAGCAGTTCCGCGATATGCGAGCGCGGAATGATGACGCGCCGATCGACGTAGAACGACTGCTCCGCCAGCCAAGCCTCGTTGAGCAGGTAGGCCACGGGAATGCGCTCGTGAATGCGACGCTGCAGCAGGCGCTCGATGCGCGCATGTTCGGACCGCTTGACAGCGCGGTCGGCTGCCGCATCGAATGGCAAGCCCAGCCCGCGCAGCACCAGGAAGGCGGCTTCGTCGCGCGCGTTCGTCGTGCCGTGGCCGTAGTGCAGTGGCGCCTTGCGCAAGCGCTGCGCAACGTCGCGCACCAGCTGTCGCAGGATCAAGGCAGCAGCGCGCGCAGCGTGTCGAGGTAGATGCGCGGTAGCTTCTCGAGCGCCGAGAGCTCGATGTGCTCGTTCAGCTTGTGGATGCTGGAATTGACCGGGCCGAGTTCGACGATCTCGGGGCAGATATCGATGATGAAACGGCCATCCGACGTACCGCCGCCGGTCGACAGTTGCGGGCCGCAGGCCGCATGCGCCTGCACCGAGCGCCGCACCGCATCGAGCAACCGGCCCTTGCTGCTGAGGAACGGCTTGCCGCCCAGCGTCCACACGATAGCGTAGTCCAGGCGGTGCTTGCGCAGCAGATCCTCGAAACGCGTGCGCAGCGAAGCCTCGGTGCTGGCGGTCGAGAAACGGAAATTGCACAGCATCAGCGCCGACCCCGGCACGACGTTCTCGGCGCCGGTTCCGGCGTTGAGGTTCGACACCTGGAAGCTGGTCGGCGGGAACGACTCGTTGCCGCGATCCCATTCGATGCCGGCCAACTCCGCCAACGCGGGCGCGAGCAGGTGGATGGGATTCTTCACCTGCGCGGGATACGCGACGTGGCCCTGCACCCCGCGCACCGTCAGCTTTGCCGACAGGGAGCCGCGGCGCCCAACGCGAATCATGTCGCCCAGCGTTTCCGCGGAAGACGGTTCGCCGATAATGCAGTAGTCGATGGTTTCGCCGCGTTGCTTTAGCTTCTCGACCACGCGCACCGTGCCGTCGACCGAGGGGCCTTCCTCGTCCGAAGTGATCAGCAGGGCGATCGAACCTGTGTGTGCCGGGCGTTCGGCGACGAACTGCTCTGCTGCAACGACGAACGCGGCGATGGAGGACTTCATGTCGGCGGCGCCGCGTCCGTAGAGTTTGCCATCGCGCACGCTGGGCACGAAAGGGTCGGAGTGCCACTGTTCGAGCGGGCCGGTCGGCACCACGTCGGTGTGTCCCGCAAAACAGAGCAGGGGGCGGCCGTTGCCACGCCGCGCCCAGAGATTGCTGACGCCGTTCACGCTGGCGTCTTCGCAGCGGAAGCCCGTGTTGGCAAGGCGCTCGGTCAGCAGCGCCTGGCAGCCCGCGTCGGCGGGCGTGAGGGACTTGCGGGCGATCAGCTCCCGCGAAAGGTCGAGGGCAGAATTCACCTCAGCTGGTCATGTCGATTTTGATGCCATCGAAAGCGGCGCCGCCCTTGCCTGCGGCCAGCAGCCCTTCCCTCTTGTCGCCTTCCTTCCTGTCGGAGGGCACGGGAATGGACACCTGACCGGAGGTGATCTGGCCCGCGGTGGCCTGGTTGATCAGCCACAGCATGTTGGTTGCCGAGTCCGCGTTCAGCATCGCCTCGTCCTGCGTGATGTCGCCGTCGATGAACAGCTTGAACAGCGACTGCTCGAAAGTCTGCGAGCCGGGCGCCATGCTCTTTTCCATGGCTTCCTTGATCTCGTTGATCTCGCCTTTCGCGATCAGCTCGGTAATGAGGCGCGTACCCAGCAGCACTTCGCAGGCCACTTTGCGCGGGCCCGCCTTGGTGCGCACCAGGCGCTGCGAAACCACCGCCTGCAGGGAAGCCGACAGGTCGAGCAGCAGGGTCGGCCGGTTCTCCAGCGGGTAGAAGCTGATGATCCGGTTCATGGCGTGGTAGCTGTTGTTGGCGTGCAGCGTAGCCATGCACACGTGTCCCGACTGCGCGTACTGCAGGGCCATCGACATGGTCTCGCGGTCGCGGATCTCGCCGATCAGGATCACATCCGGCGCCTGCCGCAGGGCGTTCTTCAGAGCGGTCTGGAACGCCTTGGTGTCGGTGCCGACTTCGCGCTGGTTGACGATGGACTTGCGGTTCTTGAAGATGAATTCAACCGGGTCCTCCAGTGTCAGGATGTGGCCCGATTTCTCGGCATTGCGGTAATCGATCATCGCGGCAAGCGAGGTGGATTTGCCCGAGCCGGTGGCGCCGACCATCAGGATCAGGCCGCGCTTCTGCATCACGATCTCCCTCAGCACTGCCGGCAGCCCGAGCGAGGCAAGCGGCGGCACTGCCCCCGGGATGAAGCGCACGACCACGGCGGGCGTGCCCTTTTGCCGGAAGGCGCTGATACGGAAGGTCCCCACCCCTTCCAGGGTGTAGGCCGTGTTCAGCTCCAGCTCTTCCTCGAATTCGCGCACCTGGTGCTCGTTCAGCACCTCGTACAGCAGCGACTGGACGGCGCTGGCGGTCAGGATGGTCTGGTTCACCGGGATGGCATTGCCGTTGATCTTGATGTTGATCGGCGCCCCGATGGACAGGAAAATGTCCGACGCCTTCTTATCGGCCATCAGCTGGAACAGGCGTTTCATTGCCGACATCGCGCACCTCCCAGGTAACACACCCCCGCTAGTTTAATCCTCGCGCAGAAGTTCGTTCAGGCTAGTTTTGGCGCGCGTCCTGGCGTCCACCCGCTTGACGATGACCGCGCAGTACAGGGCGCAGCCCCGCTCCCCCGAAGGCAGCGTGCCGGCGACCACCACCGAGCCCGCGGGAACCCGGCCGTAGTGCACCTGGCCGGATGCGCGGTCGAATATCTTGGTGCTCTGGCCGAGGAACACTCCCATCGAGATGACGCTGTTCTCCTCGACGATCACGCCTTCGACCACCTCGGAGCGGGCACCGATGAAACAATGGTCTTCGATGATCACCGGGTTGGCCTGCACCGGTTCCAGCACGCCGCCGATGCCCACGCCGCCCGACAGGTGCACGTTCTTGCCGATCTGCGCGCAGGAGCCGACCGTGGCCCAGGTATCCACCATGGTGCCCTCATCGACGTAGGCGCCGACGTTGACGTAGGAGGGCATCAACACCACGTTTTTCGCCAGGTAGGCTCCGCGCCGCACCATCGCAGGCGGCACCACTCTGAAGCCGCCGCGGGCAAACGCCGCCGCATCGTAGGAGGCGAATTTGCCCGGTACCTTGTCGTAGTAATTGGTGCTGGCGCCTGGCATCAGGCGGTTGTCCTCCAGTCGGAAGGAGAGAAGCACCGCCTTCTTCAGCCACTGGTGGGTAAGCCATTCGCCGCCGCGCTTCTCGGCAACGCGCAGGGTGCCGGCGTCTAGGCCGGCGAGCGCGAATTCGATCGCCGCGCGCAGTTCTCTGGGGACGCTGGCGGCGTTGAAGGTGGCCCGCTCTTCCCAGGCCTGCTCGATGATGCTCTGCTGCTTGTCCATGAGTCCTCTACAGGCTGTGCGCCAGAAGTCCGATTGTCCATCAAACGGGTTTTTTCCAACCGCGCTTGCGGTGTTCGGCCGCAATCGTGGTGGCGATGCCGCCGCGCACGTTGAAGCGCGCCGTGAGACGCAGGTAGCGCGGCCGCGTCGCGCGCACCAGGTCGTCCAGGATGCGGTTGGTCACCGCTTCATGGAACGCGCCCTGGTCGCGGAACGACCAAACGTAGAGCTTGAGCGACTTCAATTCAACGCACAGCCGATCGGGCACGTACTCAAGCTCCAGCGTGGCGAAATCCGGCTGGCCGGTGAGCGGGCACAGGCAGGTGAACTCCGGCATCGAAATCTGGATGCGGTAGTCGCGCCGCGGCGACGGATTGCGAAAGGTCTGCAGGCGCTTGCTTGGGCGCGAAGGCATCGGAATTGCGTTGCAACTCGGCGGAAAGCGAGCGCGCAGATGGTATCATTTTCGAAACGAGAAAACGCTCCGTGCGCCTCATTCAGATCAAGCTTTCAGGCTTCAAGTCCTTCGTCGACCCTACCTCGATCCACTTTCCCGGCCAGCTGGTCGGCATCGTCGGGCCGAACGGCTGCGGCAAGTCCAACGTCATCGATGCGGTGCGCTGGGTGCTGGGCGAATCGCGCGCCTCGGCCCTGCGCGGCGACTCGATGCAGGACGTGATCTTCAACGGCTCGGGCGAGCGCAAACCCCTGGCGCGCGCCAGCGTCGAGCTGGTGTTCGACAACTCGCTTGGCCGCGCAGGCGGGCAATGGAGCCAGTACGGCGAGATCGCGGTAAAGCGGGTATTGCAGCGCGACAGCGAGTCGTCCTACTTCATCAACGGCCAGCACGTGCGGCGCCGCGACATCACCGACATCTTCCTCGGCACGGGTCTCGGCCCGCGTGCCTACGCCATCATCGAGCAGGGCATGATCTCGCGGGTGATCGAGGCCAGGCCCGACGAGCTGCGCGTGTTCCTGGAAGAGGCAGCGGGCATCTCGCGCTACAAGGAGCGGCGCAAGGAGACCGAGCAGCGGCTCGGCGACACGCGCGAGAACCTGGCCCGCGTCACCGACATCCGCCTGGAGTTGGGCTCGCAGATCGATAAGCTCGACGCGCAGGCCAAGGTGGCGACGCGCTACCAGGCGTTGCAGGCCGAGCTGCAGCTCAGGCAGCAGCTGCTGTGGTTCCTGCGGCGCCGCGACGCGGCGGCCGAACGGCAGCGCCACGCGCAGGAGATCGTCCGGCAGGCCAACGATCTCGAGGCGCGCATTGCCACGCTGCGCGAGATCGAGAGCCGCGTCGAGACCGCGCGGGCAGCGCATTATCGTGACGGCGATGCGATGAATGCCGCGCAGGCGGCACTGTACGCCGCCAATGCGGAAGTGGCGCGCCTGGAATCGGAGCTGCGCCACGTCGAGGAGCTGCGCCAGCGGCTCGAGTACCAGCACGCCGAGCGCAGCACCCAGCTCAGTTCCTGGCGCGAGCAGCGCGCGCAATTGACCCCAGGCGCTGCACCTGTGGCTGGGCCGCGCCGAGGGCGCGCGCCAGCGCGTGGCGCAGGCGCAGGCGCTCCTCGCCGCGCAGCAGGCGAAACTCCCCGAGGCGGAGCACGCATTCCGCGCCATGCAGGAGCAATTGAATGAGGCGCGCAGCCAGCAGCTGCGCGCCGAGAGCCGCGCGCAGCTCGAGCAAGCCAATCTGGCGCACCTGGAGCGGGGCCTGCAGACCTTGACACAGCGTCGCGAACGGCTTGCCGGCGAGCTGCAAGGGATGCTGCAACCGGACGCGGCGGCGCTAGCGGCCCAGGAGACGCGGCGCAGCGACGGCGATGCGGCGATTGCAGCCGCCGAAGAAGGCCTCGGCGCCTTGCAGCTGGAGTGCGATGCGCTGGATGCGGCACGGGCAGTTGCCGCCGCGGACCTGTCCACGGCATCGCAGGAGCATGCGGCTGCCGACGCGCAACTTTCGACGCTGCAGCAGATCCAGGCAGCCGCCGAAGTCAACGCGCCATTGCGCGACTGGCTGGAGCGTAACGGCCTGAGTACGCTGCCCCGCTTCTGGCAGC
Source organism: Betaproteobacteria bacterium (assembly GCA_031394435.1). Classification (GTDB taxonomy): domain Bacteria; phylum Pseudomonadota; class Gammaproteobacteria; order Burkholderiales; family SG8-39; genus JAABQT01. The sequence continues at coordinate 36,563 of JANNTQ010000074.1, read as the reverse complement.
GGGTGCGCATCGATGCCGGCTGGGAGGTGGCGGTCGAGTCGGTGCTGCGCGAACGCCTGCACGCGCTCGACCTGGCCGAGGGATCGCGCTTCGATGCAGTGGTGGCGGATGTGCCGCCGGTCAAGGCAGGGGTATTTCGGCATGGTGCGCCGGGCGGGTTGGCGCCGCTTGCCGGTCATACGTCGTTGAGCGCCAAGGTGCATGCAAGCAGCGCAGATCTTGGTGGCGCGCTTGCGGACTGGTTCGCGCATGCCTATGCCTGCGAGGGCACGCCAAGCGCGGCTGTACGCGACCGGCTGCCGCCCGGCGCGCTGCTGGTGAACCGCGCGGGCCACCAGTTCACGCGACATACCGTGGCCTTCCACGCCCCTGACCCGGCCGATGCTGGGCTGCTCGCGCGCCAGGCGGAGATCGAGGCGCGGCAGGCAAAGGTCGCCGAGCTGGCGGAGCGGGTCGGCGCCGCGCGCCTGCGCAGCGAGCGGGCGAGCAGTTCGCATGATTCGCGCATCGGCGAACTCGATGCGGCGCGTGAGGCGTTGGCCGAGCGCCAGCAATTGCGCCACCAGCTACAGATCGAATTGCTCAAGCTGCAGCAGGCGCAGGAACGCTACCGCGAGCGCAGCGGGCAGATCGCCAGGGAGCTGGGCGAAATCACTGCCGAGGCGGAGCGCGACGAAGCGCGCCGCGCCGAATGCGCGACGGCGGCGCAACGCGCGGGCGAAGAAATTGCGGCGGCGCGGGACCAGGTCGACTGCGTGCGCGCTGCCTTTGTCGGTACGGAAGAGGCGCTGGCAGGCCAACGCCTGGCCGGACAGCAGGCGGAGCGCGAAGCGCAGGACGCGCTTTTCGGCGAGCGCGAGTGTACGTCAAAGATCACCGAGATCGACAGTTCGGTGCGCCTCATCGACCAGCAGATCGAGCGTGCCGATGCCGAAGTGGCCAAGTTGACCGAGGAACTGTCGGTCGATCCGGTACCAGCGGTACGCACGTCCCTTGACGCGGCGGTCGAGGCGCGCATCGCGCGCGAAAAAACCCTGGCACAGGCGCGCAACGCGGTCGAGTCAGCGGCCGGCACGCTGCGCGGGCTCGAAGAGCAGAAGCTGCAAGCCGAGTCCGCGCTGGCGCCCTTGCGCGAGCGCATCGGCGAGCTGCGCCTCAAGGAACAGGCGGCGCAGATCAACCACGATCAGCACGCAGGCCAGCTGCGGGAGGCAGGTGCCGACGAAGAGCGCCTCGCCGCCGAGGCGGCAGGCACCGCCCGCCCGTCGTCGCTGCAAGGCGAGATCACGCGCCTGACGCAGTCGATCGCCGAACTGGGCGCGGTCAATTTGGCCGCCCTCGAGGAGCTCAACACCAGCCAGGAGCGCAAAGCCTTCCTCGACGCCCAGTCGGCGGATCTGCAACAGGCGGTGAGCACGCTCGAGGACGCCATCCGCCGCATCGACCGCGAGACGCGCGAGTTGCTGCGCGAAACTTTCGACAGCGTGAACCGGCACTTCGGCGCTCTGTTCCCGCTGCTGTTCGGCGGCGGCGAGGCCAGGCTGATCATGTACGGCGAAGAGCTGCTCGACGCCGGCGTGCAGGTGATGGCCCAGCCGCCGGGCAAGCGCAACAGCACCATCCACCTGTTGTCGGGGGGCGAGAAGGCGTTGACCGCGATTGCACTGGTGTTTTCGCTGTTCCAGCTCAACCCGGCGCCGTTCTGCCTGCTGGACGAGGTGGACGCGCCGCTCGACGACAGCAACGCCCAGCGCTTCTGCGACTTGGTGCGCAAGATGTCGGCGCAGACCCAGTTCCTGTTCATCAGTCACAACAAGATCACCATGGAGATGGCAGCGCAGCTGATCGGCGTGACCATGCCCGAGTCCGGCGTGTCGCGCGTGGTCGCCGTGGACATCGAGGAGGCGCTGCGCATCCGCGAGGAGCTCGCCGCCTGAGCCCGGAGCGACGGCCATGAGCGATCTGCAGATCGGGCTGCTGGCGGCGGGGGTTCTGCTGGTGGGGGGCATCTTTGCCTACAACACGCTGCAGGAACGTCGCGCACGGCGCGCGCTGGAACGCGCTTTTGGCTCGGGCCACGCCGATGCGCTGATGGGCGACGGTGCGCAGCAGCGCCGCGAGCCGAATCTCGACGGCGCGCCGCGCCGCGATGCTGCGCTCGAGACAGCGGCGCTGCCCGATGCCAGGCTGGACTACGTGGTCGAATTGAGCCTGCGCCAACTGATGTCGGCCGCCGCGGTCGCCGAGCATTGGGCGCCGTTCGAGCATCGCTTTGCTGGGCGCGCCCTGCTCGCGGCCAGCCCGGATCGCAGCACTTGGCGCCCCCTGTCGGCAGCGGGGAGTTGCGCGGCCGTGAGGGCGGCGCTGCAGCTGGCAAGCCGTGCCGGGCCGATCGGCGAGTCCGAGCTGATCGAGTTCCGCGCCGCGGTGGATACGCTGGCGGCAAGCATCGGCGCCACGGTGCAGGCCCCGGAAGTGAAGCACGCCGTCGAGGCGGCGCGCGAGCTCGACCAGTTATGCGCGGACGCCGATATCCAGGTGGTGCTGCACGTCGTGCCGCAGCCCGGCGGCACCTTCGATGCCGCACCGGCTGCGCCGGCAGGCGGACAATCGGCAGCGTTCGCGGTCGGCCGGCGCGAGGATGGTGCCTTCAGCCTGTCGCTGGACGTCCCGCGGTCGGTGGAAGTGCGCCGCGGCTACGACGCGATGGTGGTCTGCGCGCGCGACCTCTGCGTATCGCTGGGCGGGATGATCGTGGACGACAATGGCCGCGTGCTGGACGAGCGCTCGCTCGCGGCGATCGGCGATCAGCTCGACGCGGTGCGCGAGACGCTGGTGGCGCGCGGCATCGAGCCGGGCGGGCCGGCGGCGCTGCGGCTGTTTGCCTGAAGCATGCCGGCGCCCAAGCCCCCGCGCGCGCGCGCCGAGGCGCTGCGCCGTGAAATCGAGCGGCACAATCACCTCTACTTCGTGAAGGACGCGCCCGAGATCACGGACGCGGCGTACGACCGTATGTTCGCCGAACTGGCGCAGCTGGAAAGCGAGCATCCCGAGCTGGCCAGCGCGGATTCGCCCACGCAACGCGTGGGCGCCGCCCCGCTGCGCGAGTTTGCGCAAGTCAGGCACCGCAGCCCGATGCTTTCCCTGGGCAACGCCTTCGACGAGGAAGCGGTGCGGGCGTTCGACCGGCGCGTGCGCGAAGCGGTGCAGGCGGATACCGTCGAGTATTCCGTCGAGCCCAAATTCGACGGACTGGCGGTGAGCCTCGGATACCGCGACGGCGTATTCGTGCAGGGGGCGACGCGCGGCGACGGCAATACCGGCGAGGACGTGACGCTCAACCTGCGTACCCTGCGCTCCGTTCCCCTGCGGCTGCCGCGGGCGGGGGACACGCGCGATCTGGAAGTGCGCGGCGAAGTGCTGATCACCAAGCGGGAGTTCGCGGCCTTGAACGAGCGCCAGCGCGCGGCGGCACAGAAGGAATTTGTCAACCCGCGCAATGCCGCGGCGGGCGGCTTGCGGCAGCTCGACTCGCGCATCAGCGCGCAGCGGCCGCTGCGCTTTTTTGCCTACGGCGTGGGTGCGCTGCCCGCTGGCGACCGCGGCACGCATGCCCAGGTTCTCGACCGGCTGGCCGAACTCGGCTTTCCCGTGGCGCAGGAGCGCGACGTCGCGCGCGGCGTGGAGGGTTTGCTGGAATACTATGGGCGCATCGGCGCGCAGCGCGAGCGCCTGCCGTATGCCATCGACGGGGTCGTCTACAAGGTCAACCGGCTCGACTGGCAGGAACGACTTGGCCACGTGGCCCGCGCGCCGCGCTTTGCGCTGGCGCACAAGTACCCGGCGCAAGAGCAGGAGACTGAAGTCCTCGGCATCGAAGTGCAAGTCGGCCGCACCGGGGCGCTGACGCCGGTCGCGCGCCTCAAGCCGGTGTTCGTCGGCGGTGTCACGGTCACCAACGCCACACTGCACAACGAGGATGAGCTGCGCCGCAAAGACGTGCGCGTTGGCGACACCGTGGTGGTGCGGCGCGCCGGCGATGTGATCCCCGAGGTGGTGTCGGTGCGCATGGAACGGCGTGCGCCACAAGCGCACGAGTTCCGCATGCCGGACCGCTGCCCGGTATGCAGCTCGCCGGTGGTGCGGTTGGCGGGCGAAGCCGTTACGCGCTGCACGGGGGGTCTCTACTGTCAGGCGCAACGCAAGGAGGCACTGCTGCACTTCAAGGGCCGGCGCGCGATGGACATCGAAGGCCTGGGCGACAAGCTCGCCGAGCAGCTTGTGGAGCAGAATCTGGTGGAGAGTCCTGCCGACTTGTATGCCCTGGACGCCGCGCGCCTCGCCGCGCTCGAGCGCATGGGCGAGAAGTCGGCGCGCAAGGTCATCGCCAGCATCGAGCGCTCGCGGCAGGCGACGTTGCCGCGTTTCGTCTTCGCGCTCGGCATCCCGGGCGTCGGCGAGGAAGTGGCCAAGATCCTGGCGCGGCATTTCGGCACGCTCGAGGCGCTGCTGGCGTCCGACTGGGAGGCGCTCGCGGCGCACAAGGAAGCCGCGCGCAAGGACAACGCAAAGCGCAAACGGCGCGGCGAAACAGCCCTGCCGGTGCCGCTCGAGGGAATCGGGCCGGAGATCATGGACAGCATTCGCCAGTTCCTGCAGGCGGCGCACAACCGCAGAGTGATCCTGCGCCTGGTGGATCCGCGCACCGGCGTGCGCATCCGGCCCGCGGCGCGGGCAGCCACGGCGGGCGGCCCGTCGAAGACTTTCGTGCTGACGGGAACCCTCGCCGGCATGACGCGCGACGAAGCGAAATCGCTGATAGAGTCCCGGGGGCACAAGGTGGCCGGTTCGGTGTCGAACAGCACGGATTACCTCGTCGCCGGAACGGATGCCGGCAGCAAGCTAGTGCGCGCGCGCGCGCTGGAGGTCAAAGTGCTCGACGCGGCCGGCCTGAAAAAACTGCTCGGAGACTCCTGAGGCGCATGGCGCAGCAGTTGCGGAAAGCGGTATTCCCCGTGGCCGGCCTCGGCAGCCGCTTCCTGCCCGCCACCAAGGCGAGCCCGAAGGAAATGCTGCCGGTGGTGGACAAGCCGCTGATCCAGTACGCGGTGGAGGAAGCCGCCGCCGCCGGCATCACCGACATGATCTTCATCACCGGCCGCAACAAACGCGCGATCGAGGACCATTTCGACACGGCCTACGAAATAGAGAGTGTGCTCGCGACGCAGGGCAAGCGCGAGCTGCTCGACGCGGTGCGGGGCGTGCTGCCCACGGGCTGCCGCTGCATCTACATCCGCCAGGCGGAGCCGCTGGGCCTGGGGCATGCCGTGCTATGTGCGCAACCCGTCGTCGGCAACGAGCCGTTTGCGGTGTTGCTGGCGGATGACCTGATCGACGCCAGACCGCCCGCGCTGGCGCAGATGGCGCAGAAGTTTTCGCAGCAGCAATGCTCGATCCTCGGCGTGGAGGAGATAGCGCGCGAGCACACCGGCAGCTACGGCATCGTCAGCCCGGAGCGCGCGGGCGCGGAGCTGAGCGCGATCAGGGCCATCGTGGAGAAACCGGCGCCCGAGCAGGCGCCGTCCACGCTCGCGGTGGTCGGCCGCTACGTGCTGACGCCGGGCGTGTTCGGCAAGCTGGCCGCCGTCAAGCCCGGCCGCGGCGGCGAGATCCAGCTCACTGACGCGATTTCCGCCCTGCTGGCGGAGGAGAAGGTGATGGCCTACCGCTTCGCCGGACGACGATACGACTGCGGCTCGAAGCTGGGATACCTGCAAGCGACCGTGGAACTCGGCGTCCGGCACACCGAGGTGGGGGCGGAATTCGCGCACTACCTGGCGGGGCGTCGCAATGCTTGATGAGAAGTCTGCCTGGGATTTCCTGGAGAACTCGGACTTGGTCGCCGGCGCGGACGAAGTACAGGCGGCAATCGAGCGCCTGGCCACGCAAATCACGCAGTCGCTGGCCGGGTGCTATCCGCTGGTGCTGGTCGTGATGGGCGGCGCGGTGGTGTTCGCCGGGCAACTGCTGCCGAAGCTGCATTTCCCGATCGATTTCGATTATGTGCATGCCACCCGCTATGGCACTGCGGTCCAGGGCGGCGGCATCGACTGGAAAGTGACCCCGCCCGAGAACCTGCGGGGTCGCACGGTGCTGGTGCTGGACGACATCCTGGACGGCGGCGAGACCCTGCGCGCCATCAGCGACCGCCTGCAGGCGCTGGGTGCAAAGAAGGTGCACTGCGCGGTGCTGGTGGAGAAGATACTGCCTCGAGCCAAGCCGATCGCGGCCGACTTCGTTGGCATGCGCATCCCCGACCGCTTCGTATTCGGCTGTGGCATGGACGCGAAGGGCTACTGGCGAAATTTGCCGGAAATCCGCGCCATCCGGGGCCAATGATGCTGGCAATCATCGGCGGCAGCGGCCTGTCGCAGCTTTCCAGCATGGCGGACATGCGCCGCAAGGTGGTGCGCACACCCTACGGCGAGCCCTCCGGCGCGCTCACCTTCGGGCGCATTCGCGGCAAGGACGTGTTGTTCCTTGCGCGCCACGGCTACGGGCACACCATTGCGCCGCACGAGGTGAATTACCGCGCCAACTTATGGGCGCTCAAGGAAGAAAAGGTGGCAGGCGTGGTTTCGGTTGCCTCGGTGGGCGGCATCCGCAAGGACCTCGTGCCGGGTAGCCTTCTGCTGCCGGACCAGATCATCGACTACACCTGGGGCCGCCGCTCGACCTACTTCGAAGGCACCGGGAATCAGGTCACGCACATCGATTTCACCGAACCGTACACTGCGGCGCTGCGCGCCCGCATCCTCGCGGCGGCCCGGGCCTGCGGCGAAAAGGTGTTCGATCGCGGCACCTATGCCGCCACGCAGGGACCGCGGCTGGAGAGCGCGGCGGAGATCACCCGCCTGGAGCGCGATGGCGCCGACGTGGTCGGCATGACCGGGATGCCCGAGGCCGCGCTGGCGCGAGAGCTCGGCCTGGACTACGCGGCGCTTACGGTCAGCGCGAATTTCGCCGCCGGCCGCGGCGACAGCGCCCACGCCATCGTGCTCGAACGCATCGAAGCAGTGCTGGAGGAGGCGATGGGCCGGGTGCGCCGGATCATCGAGCAGCTGGTGGCCGGATGAGGCGCAATGTATTGCGCATGGGCGACCCGCGTCTGCTCGAGAAGTCGGCGCCGGTGGAGCGCTTCGGCACGCCGGAACTCGCTGCGCTGCTCGTCGACCTGCGGGACACGATGGCGCAGCTGAACGGCGCGGGGCTGGCGGCGCCGCAGATCGGGGTCGGGCTGCGCGTGGTGATTTTCGGCGTGCAATCCAATCCGCGCTACCCGGAGGTCGAGGAAGTGCCCGACACCGTGCTGATCAACCCGGTGCTCGAGCCGCTGGGCGCAGAAATGCAGGACGACTGGGAGGGCTGTCTCTCGGTCCCCGGCATGCGCGGTCTGGTGGCGCGCCATCACCAGCTGCGTTATGAGGGCTACGACGAGCAGGGCAGGCGCTTCGAGCGCACGGTGGCGGGATTCCATGCGCGCGTCGTGCAACACGAATGCGACCACCTGGACGGCATCCTGTACCCGATGCGCATGCGGGATTTCAGCAAATTCGGTTTCATCGAAGAACTGTTCCCCGGGCAGGATCTGCCGCCTGAAAGCTGACCGGGCTAGCCGACTTGCAGATGCTTGAGCAATTCCTGCTCCAGTTGCAGCACTGCCTTTTGCTGGGACAGCGTTTCCCCTGACACCAGGAATACGTCCTCCGCGCGATCGCCGAGCGTATTGATTTTGGCCGTGTGCAGGCTCACGCGGTGCAGCGCCAGCGTGCGCGCCACGCCGTAGAGCAGGCCCGGGCGGTCGGCGGCGACGATCGACAGCACCTGGTAGGCGCCGCGCTCATCCGGTCGCAGATTGACCACCGGGGAAATCGGAAAGTGGCGCACGCGGCGCGACAAGCGCCCGCCGCGCGGCGGCGGCAGCGGCGCTTGCGACTGGAGTTCCTGCGGCAATTCCTTTTCGATGGTGTCGAGCATGTCGCGATAGTGGGCGCCCGGGCCCTGGCCCAGGATCAGGAACGTGTCCAGCGCGTAGCCATGACGCGTGGTGTGGATCTTCGCTTCAACGATATTGAACCCGGCGCGTTCGAAGTAGCCGCAAATGCGCGCGAACAGGGCCTCGCGATCGGGGCAATAGATCATCACCTGCAGCCCTTCGCCGATCGGCGCCAGGCGCGCCTTGACCACCGGCAGTGGCGTGTCCACCCGGTAGTGCAGGTTGCGTGTCTGCCAGGCGATCTCCTTGGCGTCGTGGCGCAGGAAATACGGCGTATCGAGCTGCGCCCAGAACCGGTCCTTGACGCCGTCCGACAGGGCGTACAGCTTCAGCAGGCCGGCGGACTCGGCCTGCTTCTCGGCCAGCGCCGCGTCGGGTGCCTGCGACTGGCCGGTGAGCACGCGGCGCGTGGCGCGGAACAGATCCTCGAGAAGCTTGGCTTTCCAGGCGTTCCACACCTTCGGACTGGTGCCGCGGATATCCGCCACGGTCAGCAGGTACAGCGCGATCAGCCGCCGCTCGCTGCCAACCTTGCGCGCGAAAGCCTGCACCACCCCGGGATCGTGCACGTCTTCCTTTTGCGCAGTGCCCGACATGCTCAGGTGCTGCTCGACGAGGAAGGCCACCAGGTCGCCATCCTCGCGTGCCAGGCCGTGGCGCCGCGCAAAGGCGCGCGCATCGTGCATGCCCAGCTCGGAATGGTCGCCGCCGCGCCCCTTGGCGATGTCGTGGTACAGCGCCGCCGCGTACAGCAGCCAGCGGCGCTCGAAGCCGCCGATCAGCTGGCTGCACAGCGGAAACTCGTGCGCGAACTCGGTCATCGTGAAGCGGCGCAGGTTGCGCACCACCATCAGGATATGCTGGTCCACGGTATAGACGTGAAACAGGTCGTGCTGCATCTGGCCGACAATGCGCCCGAACTCGGGCAGGTAGCGCCCCAGCACGTCGTACTGGTTCATGCGGCGAAACTCGTGCACGATGCCGCGCGGCTGCTGCAGCATCTGCAGGAACATCAGCCTCGCCGTGGGGTCGCTGCGCAGCCGCGCATTCACTCTCACGCGCGCGCGCCACAGGGCGCGCAGAGTCGGCGCCGTCATGCCTCGCAGTTGCTGATGCTGCTGCAGGAGCAGGAAACTCTCCAGGATCGCGCGCGGCTCGCGCTCGAACAGGTCCTCGCGGCAGGCATCCAAGCGCTCTCCGCGCACCTGGAAGCGCTCGTTCAGGGGGCGTGGCGCCAGCTCTTTCTCCGGCAGCAGCCGGGCTTCCAGGTTCTGCAGCAGGATGGTGTTGAGCTGGGTGACGCCCTTGGCCGCGTGATAGTAGCGCTGCATCAGCTGCTCGCTGGCGCGCCGCGTGGGCGAACCGCGCAGGCCGCACTGTTCGGCCAGCGCGCCCTGGTAGTCGAACACGATACGATCCTCGCGCCGTCCTGCAAGGTAGTGCAGCCGGATGCGCAGGTCGTGCAGCAGCAACTCGTGGCGCATGAGCTGCGTGGCCTCCGCCGGCAGCAGCAGACCGCGGCGCTGCAACTGGCGCCAGCGCCAGCCCAGGCCGCAGGCGCGCGCGATCCACAGGATGGTTTGCAGGTCGCGCAGGCCACCTGGTGCTTCCTTGAGATTGGGCTCGAGCGCATAGGCGGTGTCCTGGTGCTTCGCATGCCGCTGCTCCTGCTCGAGGATCTTGCCTTTGAGGAAACCGGGCGCATCCAGGGCACGACCGATGGTGGCAGTGAGCTGATTGAACAGCGACCGGCTGCCGGCGAGATGGCGGGCCTCAAGCAGCGCGGTCTGAATAGTGACATCGCCCGCGGCGGCCTCGGCGCAGCCCCTGACTGTGCGCACGCTGTGGCCGACATCCAGGCCGATGTCCCAGAACATGCCCACCAGCCGTTCCAGGCGTTCGCGCTCTCCAGCGCCGGGCTCGCGCGCCAGCAGCACCAGGATGTCGATGTCGGAACTGGGAAACAACTCGCCCCGGCCGTAGCCGCCGGTGGCGACGAGTGCCGCCCGGGCCGTCGGCTGAAAATCCCGCCACAACCCGCGCAGGACGTTGTCGACCAACCGCGTATGCCCGCGCAGGAGCTGCACCGGCGACGGCCTGCGCAGATAGGCCTCGCGCAGGGTGCGGCGACCGGCCAGCAACGACTCTCGCCGCTCCCCGGTCGGCACCAGGACTGCGCTCATGTCACTGCACGACGGCAGGCGCCGCCGGGGTACCGGCCGAGATCGTCAGTACTTCGTAGCCCGTCGGCGTGACCAGTACGGTGTGCTCCCATTGCGCCGACAGGCTGTGGTCCTTGGTGACGATGGTCCAACCGTCGGCAAGTTCGCGGATGCCGGGCTTGCCGGCATTGATCATTGGCTCGACCGTAAAGGTCAGGCCGGCCTCCAACCGCAGGCCGGTGCCTGGCCTGCCGTAATGCAGGATCTGCGGATCCTCGTGGAACTTGCGGCCGATGCCGTGGCCGCAGAATTCGCGCACCACCGAGTAGCCATGGCGCTCGGCATGCGACTGGATCGCGGCGCCGAGGTCGCCGAGCTGGGCGCCGGCGCGGACTTGCTCGATGCCGCGCCACATGCATTCGTAGGTGACTTCCGCCAGGCGTCTCGCCTGGATGCTCGGCTCGCCCACGTAATACATGCGGCTGCTGTCGCCGTGGAAGCCGTCCTTGATGACCGTGACATCAATGTTGAGGATGTCCCCGGGCTTGAGCACGCGCTCGCCAGGGATGCCGTGGCAGACCTGGTGATTCACCGAGGTGCAGATTGACTTCGGGTAGGGCTTGTAGCCCGGCGGTGCGTAGTTCAGCGGGGCCGGCGTGGTGCCCTGCACCGTGATCATGTACTCATGGCACAGGTCGTTCAATTTTCCCGTCGACATGCCCGGCTTGACGAAGGCGGTGACGTAATCGAGAACTTCCGCCGCAAGGCGGCCCGCAAGCCGCATCTTGGCGATGTCTTCGGTGGATTTCAGTGCGACCGGCATGGGCTCGAAAAGGCTGATTATGCTAGAATTTTGCGCTGGTCTGCGCGCGGTTGCATCGTGCCGCAGGCCAAATTTCCCGCCCCGGCCGGTTAGGGTGCCCGCAAGGGTTTTCGGTTGGACCGGGGCGGCAGACATCAACCCTAAGGAGTGAATAGTGTCGGCAACCATGCGTGACATGCTAGAGGCCGGGGTCCATTTTGGACACCAGACCCGGTACTGGAATCCGAAGATGGCACCGTACATCTTCGGCCACCGCAACAAGATCCACATCATCAACCTGGAAAAGACCCTGGCCATGTACCAGGAGGCGCTGAAGTACGTGCGCCAGCTGGCGGCCAAGCGGGGCAGCATCCTGTTCGTGGGCACCAAGCGCCAGGCGCGGGAGATCCTGCGCGAAGAGGCGATGCGCTGCTCCATGCCGTTCGTCGACCATCGCTGGCTCGGCGGCATGCTGACGAACTTCAAGACCGTCAAGCAGTCCATCAAGCGGCTGAAGGAAATGGAGCAGATGGCGCAGGACGGGTCCTTCGACAACATGGTGAAGAAGGAAGCGCTGGGACTGCAGCGTGAGCTGGCCAAGCTGCAGCGCTCGCTGGGTGGCATCAAGGATCTCTCCGGTCTGCCCGATGCGCTGTTCATCATCGACGTCGGCTACCAGAAGGGCGCGGTGGCCGAAGCCACCAAGCTGGCGATACCGGTGATCGGGGTGGTCGACACGAATCACACGCCGGAGGGCATCAGCTACGTGATTCCCGGCAATGACGATTCGAGCAGGGCGATCCGGCTGTATGCCCGCGGCATGGCCGACGCGGTGCTGGAAGGCCGTTCGCAGGCGGTCGAGGAGGTCACAGCGGCATCGCGCGACGAGTTCGTCGAAGTGGACGAAGAGCGCAGCGCCTGACAGGGCGCGCGCAATAAAGTGGACAAGGGCCCCCGGGCCCCTTTTTTTGGACTCGAGGAGTGAATTGGAAATGGCGCAAATCAGCGCAAGCCTGGTCAAGGAGTTGCGCGAGCTGACCGGGCTCGGCATGATGGAATGCAAGAAAGCGCTGACCGAGGCGAACGGCGACCTGAGGAAGGCCGAGGAGCTGCTGCGCATCAGGAGCGGAACCAAAGCGAGCAAGGCCGCCGGCCGCATCGCCGCCGAGGGCGTGATCGGCGCCTGGCGGTCCGCCGACGCGAAGCTGGGCGCCCTGGTGGAAGTGAACTGCGAGACGGACTTCGTGGCGAAGAACGAGGACTTCATCGCTTTCGCGCGGCAAGTGGCGGAGGCGGTCGCGGCGACCAATCCAGCGGACCTGCAGGGGCTGGCGAGCTTCGAGGCGCGCCGGCAGGCCCTGGTGCAAAAGATCGGCGAGAACATCTCGATCCGGCGCTTCGCGCGCCTGCAGGCGCAAGGGCGCCTGGCGCTGTACCTGCACGGGATCAGGATCGGGGTCCTGGTGGACCTTGAAGGACCGGAAGAGCTGGCCAAGGACCTGGCCATGCACATCGCGTTTGCCAAACCGCAGTACCTGTCGAAGACGGAAGTGCCGGCCGATGTGCTGCGGCGCGAGCGCGACATCGCCGCGGCGCGGGCCAAGGACTCGGGCAAACCGCCCGATATCGTCGCCAAGATGGTCGAGGGCGGCGTCAACAAGTTCGTCAATGAAATCACGCTGCTCGGGCAGCCGTTCATAAAGGACGACAAGCAGTCCGTGGAGAAACTGCTGACGGCCAACAAGGCGACGCTGAACGGTTATCGCTTCCTGGTGGTGGGCGAGGGCATCGAGAAGAAGAGCAGTGACTTCGCCGCCGAAGTGATGGCAACCGCAGGCGCCGGGCGCTAGGCGGACACCATGCAGCCACGCGCAGCCGTCGCCGCCGCCAAATACAAGCGCATCCTGCTCAAGCTCTCCGGCGAGGCGCTGATGGGCGAAGACGCCTACGGCATCAACCGGCAGACCATCGAGATGATCGTCGAGGAGATCGCGGTGGTCGCGCGCCTGTCGGTGGAGATCGGCGTGGTGATCGGCGGCGGCAACATCTTCCGCGGCGTGGCCCCGGGCGCGGCTGGCATGGACCGCGCCACCGCGGATTACATGGGCATGCTGGCCACCGTAATGAACGCGCTGGCGCTGCAGGACGCGATGCGCCGCGCGGGGCTGGACTGCCGCGTGCAGTCCGCGCTCAACATAGAGCAGGTGGTCGAGCCCTATATCCGGGGCAAGGCCATCCGCTATCTTGAAGAAGGCAAGGTGGTGGTGTTTGCCGCCGGCACCGGCAATCCCTTCTTCACCACCGATACCGCGGCCGCGCTGCGCGCCAGCGAAGTCGGAGCGGAAATCGTGCTGAAAGCCACCAAGGTCGACGGCGTCTATACTGCCGACCCGAGGAAGGATCCCACGGCGACGCGCTATGACCGGCTGACGTTTGACGAGGCGATACAGCGCAAACTCAATGTGATGGATGCCACCGCGCTTACGCTATGCCGCGACCAGAAACTGCCGGTCAACGTGTTCAGCATTTTCAAACGCAACGCGTTGTTGCGTGTGGTGACGGGCGGCAACGAAGGTACGCTGGTGCAAGTCTGAAGGGGGCGAAATGCTGGCCGAGCTCAAGAAGACGACCGAACAGAAGATGGGCAAGAGCATCGAGGCGTTCAAGGGCGACCTGGGCAAGGTGCGCACCGGCCGGGCGCATACGGGCATCCTCGACCACGTGATGGTGGACTACTACGGCACGCCGACGCCGCTGCTCAAGGTGGCCAAGGTGATCCTGCTCGATGCACGCACCATCGGCGTGGCGCCGTTCGAGAAAAAGCTGATCCCGGCGGTGGAGAAGGCGATTCGCGAATCCGATCTCGGCCTCAATCCGGCCACCGCGGGCGATACGATCCGCGTGCCGACGCCCTCGCTGACCGAGGAGCGGCGCAAGGAACTGATCAAGGTGGTGCGCCACGAGGCCGAGAATGCGCGCGTGGCAGTGCGCAACCAGCGGCGCGACGCCATCCAGCACATGAAAGAGGCGCTGAAGAACAAGGAAGTCTCCGAGAACGACGAGCGCCGCGCGCAGGACGACGTGCAGAAGCTCACCGACCGTTCGATCGGAGAGATCGACAAGCTCCTGCAGCAGAAGGAAGCCGAATTGCTGGCGGTCTAGGCGCAACGTGGCGCACGCGAGTTCTACCCTGGAGATACCCGCGCACGGCGAAGTGCCGCGGCACGTCGCCGTCATCATGGATGGCAACGGCCGCTGGGCCAAGCGGCGGCGCCTGCCGCGCATCGCGGGACACAAGCGCGGCGTGGAAGCGGTGCGGGCGGTGGTGCAGGCATGCGCCGAACGCGGCGTGCAGTTCCTCACCCTGTTTGCGTTCAGTTCGGAGAACTGGCGCCGCCCGAAGGAGGAAGTGGCGTTGCTGATGCAACTGTTCCACGGCGCGCTGACCAACGAGGTGGAGAAACTTCACCGCAACGGCATCCGGCTGCGCGTGGTGGGAAACCTGCAGCGCTTCGATCCCCGCCTGCGCGACCTGATCGAGCTGGGCGAGCAGCGCACCGCCGCCAACACGCGGCTCACTCTGACCATCGCGGCCAACTATGGCGGGCGCTGGGACATCCTGCAGGCGCTTGCACGGCTGGCGCGCGAGCAGCCCGAGGCGCTGCAGGGGGAGATCGAGGAGTCGCGGCTTGCGCCTTACTTGTCGATGAGCTACGCGCCCGAGCCCGACCTGTTCATCCGCACCGGCGGCGAGCAGCGGGTCAGCAATTTTCTTTTGTGGCAGCTCGCTTACAGCGAGTTCTGCTTCACCGACACCTTGTGGCCGGATTTCGACGGCGCGGCACTCGATGCGGCGATCGCCTCCTATGCGCAGCGGGAGCGCCGCTTCGGGCGCACCAGCGAGCAGCTGGAACAGGCGGATCGCGCCGAGGTCGCCTGAGCCATTGCCGGTCCGCGCGCTCACCGCTGCAGTGTTGCTGGCGGCGTTTTTGGCGGCGCTGTTGCTGCTAGATCGGAACTGGTTTTCGGTGCTCATCGGCGGGGTGATCGCTGCCGCAGGGCACGAGTGGGGCAGGTTAGCCCGCCTTTCAACGGCTGCTGCCGTCGCCTACGGCATCGGTGTGGCGGCGCTTTTTGCGTTGCTCGCCTGGTGGTGGCGCCCGGTCGCAGTCGCCGACGGCCCGGAATTTGCCTTGTTCACCACTGCCGCGTTGTTCTGGCTGGTGCTGGTGCCGCTGTGGCTAGCGCGAGGCTTCCAGCCGCGGCGCGCATGGCTCGCCCTGACAGGTATCGCCGTGCTGATCCCGACCGGGCTCGCTGCCTTGGCGCTGCCGGCAGAGCGTCTGCTGCTTGCCCTAGGCCTGGTCTGGATCGCGGACACGGCGGCCTACCTGGCAGGCCGTGCGTTTGGCAAGCGCAAACTCGCACCCAGAATCAGCCCGGGCAAGACCTGGGAGGGAGTGGCCGGGGCAGGCGCCGCAACGCTCGTCTACGCTATCATCTGTGCGCTGCCGGGCGCGCCGCTCGGCGCTTACGTGCAGGGGGCGGGGTGGGTGGCCTACCTGACGGTGGTCATGCTGTTGTGCGCAGTCGGCATTGCCGGTGACCTGTTCGAGTCCGCCATCAAGCGGCAGGCGGACGCGAAGGACAGCGGGGCACTGCTGCCCGGCCACGGCGGAGTCCTCGACCGCATCGACAGCATAGCCTCGACCTTGCCGATTGCCGCCTTGTCGTTCCACTGGATGGCTTCGAAGTGAAACAGAATTCCCGAACCGACCGCGATGCGCGACCGCTCGCCCTGGTGCTGCTCGGGGCTACCGGCTCGATTGGCGCCAATACGCTCGACGTGGTGGCGCGGCACCCTGAGCGCTACCGCATCGACACCCTTACCGCGAACAGTTCAGCGGAGCGCCTGCTGGAACTGGCGCGGCGACACTGCGCGCGGCGCGCGGTGCTCTCCGGCTTGGCCGAAGATCCGGCGCTGCGCCGCCGCTTCAAAGACGTCGGCTGCGACCTGCTGTTCGGCGCGCACGCGCTGGAGAACGCGGCAGCAGCAGCGGAATGCGACGTGGTGATGGCGGCAATCGTGGGCGCTGCGGGCCTCCCCGCCACTCTCGCCGCGGCACGCGCCGGCAAGCGCCTGCTGCTCGCCAACAAGGAGGCCCTGGTCATGTCGGGGCCGCTGTTCATGCGCGCGGCGCGCGATGCCGGCGCGGTCCTGTTGCCGATCGACAGCGAGCACAATGCCGTATTCCAGTGTCTGCCGCACGACGGCGAGCACGCCAGCCTGCGCGGCGTGCGCAGGATACTGCTCACTGCCTCCGGCGGACCGTTCCGGGCGACACCCCTGGAGCGCCTGGCGCAGGCGACGCCGCAGCAGGCCTGCGCACACCCGAACTGGGTGATGGGTCGCAAGATCTCGGTGGATTCCGCCACCATGATGAACAAGGGCCTCGAAGTGATCGAGGCGCACTGGCTGTTCGGCCTGGAACCCGAGCGCATCGAAGTCGTGATTCATGCGCAGAGCATCGTGCATTCGCTGGTCGAATACGTGGACGGTTCGATGATCGCCCAGATGTCCAATCCCGACATGCGGATTCCAATCGCGTACGCCCTGGGTTTCCCGGAGCGCATCGACTCCGGCGGCCGGGCGCTAGACTTGGGCGCGATCGGCAGCTTGTCGTTTGAACGGCCCGACGCCGCGCGTTTTCCCTGCCTCGGGCTGGCCTACGGCGCGCTGCGGGCGCGAGGAACGGCACCGGCGATCCTGAACGCCGCCAACGAGATCGCCGTCGAGGCTTTCCTGGGCGGCCGCCTGCGCTACACCGCGATCGCCGAAGTGATCGGCGACACCCTCGAGCGCGTCGCCACGGGCCCTGCGGAAGAACTGGCGGCAATCCTCGACGCGGACGCGCGCGCGCGCCGCGTTGCCGTCGACTGCGTGGCAAGGCTGATGGGGCAGGCCGCGTGACACTGCTGCATACGGTGGTCGCCTTCGTGGTCGCGCTAGGTGTGCTGATCGTGGTGCATGAGTACGGCCATTACCTCGTCGCGCGCCTGTGCAACGTCAAGGTGCTGCGCTTCTCCGTCGGCTTCGGCCGCCCGCTGGTGACCTGGCGCAGCGGGCCCGACCGCACCGAATGGGTCGTCGCCGCGATCCCGTTCGGCGGCTACGTGAAGATGCTCGACGAACGTGAGGCGCCGGTGCCTGCCGTGGAGCAGGCGCGCGCCTTCAATCGACAGAGTGTCGGCAAGCGGCTGCTCATCGTGGTAGCCGGACCGGTTTTCAACTTCCTGTTTGCCGTCGCGGTCTACGCCGGCCTCTACATGGTCGGGCTGCCGGAAGCCAGACCGATCGTGGCCGAACCACCGGCGGCGACCCTTGCGCTGGCAGCCGGGTTCCGCGGCGGCGACACAGTGCGCAGCATCGACGGGCAGCCGGTGGCAACCTGGCAGGACCTGCGCTGGCGCGTGCTGCAGGCGGCGTTGCAGCGCCAGAGGGTCAGCGTCGAGGTCATCGACGAGCGCGACCGCATATCGGCGCTGACGCTCGACCTGGGCGGTTTTCCGTCGGACGAGGTGGAGAGCGACCTGATGGAGCGCCTGGGCCTGCGCCTTTTCCGCCCCGCACTGCCCCCGGTTCTGGGGCAAGTGGTCGCCGGCAGTGCCGCCGAGCGTGCCGGCCTGGTCGCGGGCGACCGCATTACGCACGCCGACGGCAGCGCGCTCGCCACTTGGGACGACCTGGTGCAGGTCGTTCGCCAGCGTCCGGAGCGACAATTGCAGCTCACGGTGCAGCGGGGCGCCAGCGTGCTCAAGCTGCCGGTCACACCGGACGCGGTAAATGCGGGCGCAGCGCGCATCGGCAGGATCGGCGCCGCCCCCGCGGTACCGGCGGAGCACGCCGAACGAATATTCGTCCAGGTGCAGTATGGCCCTGTGGCAAGCGTGGCCAAGGCGATCGCCAAGACTTGGGACATCTCGGTGTTCAGTCTGAAGATGTTGGGCAAGATGCTGCTGGGCGAAGTGTCCTGGAAGCACCTGTCTGGCCCGGTCACGATCGCTGATTTCGCCGGCCAGTCGGCGCAGCTCGGCTGGATTCCGTACCTCACTTTTCTCGCGCTGATCAGCATCAGCCTCGGCGTGCTCAACCTGCTGCCGATTCCGCCGCTGGACGGCGGGCTGCTGCTGTACTACTCGATAGAGGTGATCAAGGGCAGTCCCGCCTCGGAACGCGCCATGGAGCTGGGCCAGCGGGTCGGCATCGCGCTGCTGCTGGTGTTGATGGCCTTTGCTTTCTTCAACGACCTGAACCGCCTGTTCTCCGGCTGATGCTGGGGATGCATTGATGCGCAAGCGCTTTCTGCTGGCGCTCGCCTGCGGGCTGCTGAGCGCCGCGGGTGCGGCGCTGTCGCAGGCAATCAGCCCGTTCGTGGTCAAGGACATCCGCATCGAAGGCGTCCAGCGCACCGAACCCGGCACCGTGTTCAGTTATCTTCCGGTCAAGGTCGGCGACACGCTAACCGAGGAGAAAGCGCAGCAGGCCTTGCGTGCCCTGTACGCCACGGGGTTCTTCAAGGACGTGCGCCTGGAAGCGGAGAACGGTGTGCTGGTGGTGCTGGTGGAGGAGCGCCCGGCAGTCGCGCAGATCGACTTTTCCGGTGTGAGCGAGTTCCAGCCAGAGCTGCTGAAGCGCGTGCTGCGTGACCAGGGCCTGGGCGAAGGGCGCACTTTCGACCGCTCGGTGCTGGATGGTGCCGAGCAGGAACTCAAGCGGCAATACCTGTCGCGCGGCAAGTACGGCGCGCAAGTGCAGACCACGGTCACGCCTCTGGAGCGCAACCGCGTGGCGATCAGCTTCGCGGTCACCGAAGGCGAAGTGGCCACGATCAAGTCGATCAACCTGGTCGGCGTGAGCGCGTTCGCCGAGAAAGACCTGCTGGAGCTGTTCAGCTTGCGCACCGCCGGCTGGCTGACCTGGTACACGAAACTGGACCAGTACTCGCGGCAACGCCTGACCGCCGACCTGGAGTCGCTGCGTTCGCACTATCAAAACCAGGGTTACTTGGACTTCAATGTCGAGTCGACCCAGGTGTCGATCACTCCGGACCGCAAGGACATCTACATCACGGTGAATTTGAGCGAAGGCGGCAAGTACACCGTGTCCGACGTGCAGCTCGCGGGTCAGACCCTGGTGCCCAGGCAGGAGCTGGAAAAGCTGATCCAGCTCAAGGCGGGGGACGTGTTCTCGCGCCAGAAGCTCATCGAGACCACCAAGGCCATCACCGATCGGCTCGGCAACGACGGCTATGCCTTTGCCAACGCCAACGCGGTGCCGCAGGTGAACCGGGAGCAGCGCACGGTCGCTTTCACCATCCTGATCGACCCGGGCCGGCGGGTGTACGTGCGGCGCATCAACGTGAACGGCAATAGCAAGACCCGCGACGAAGTGGTGCGCCGCGAGATGCGCCAGCTCGAGGGAGCGTACTACGACTCTTCCAAGATCCAGCTGTCCAGGCGGCGCATCGACAGCACGCAGTTTTTCAAAGAGGTGAATGTCGAGACCGTGCCGATCGAGGGCTTGCCCGATCAGGTAGACGTCAGCTATACGGTCGACGAGAAGCCCACCGGCGCGCTGCTGTTCGGCGTCGGTTTCTCGACCGCCGACCGCGTCATCCTGTCGGCCTCGGTCACGCAATCCAACGCCTTCGGCAACGGCAAGTTCCTTGCCCTGGAGGTGAACAGCGGCACAGTCAACAAGATCGTCTCTCTGTCGTACCTCGACCCGTATTACACCGTCGACGGGGTGAGCCGCGGCTTCGACCTTTACCGGCGCGATGTCGATGCCTCCTCGCTCGCGGTCGGCGCGTACGCGACGCAGACTACCGGCGGCGGCATCAAGTTTGGCTACCCGCTGTCGGAGCGCGATTCGCTCACTTTCGGCCTGAATGCCGAGCACGTGCAATTGCGAACTTTCGACAACAGCCCCTTTGCCTACAAGGACTTCGTCGCCAATTTCGGCAATCTCTATACCTATGGCGCCGTGGTGGGAGGTTGGGCGCGCGACAGCCGCAACAGCCTGATCATGACAACCGAGGGCTCGCTGAGTCGCATCACGGGGGAGCTGGCAGCGGGCGACCTGGAGTATTACCGGCTCAGCACCACGCAGCAGTACTATCGGCCGCTGTCGCGCAAATACACTTTGTTCCTCAACGGCGACATCGGGTACGCCGGCGGCCTGGGCAGCAAGCCGCTGCCATTCTTCAAGAATTACTATGCCGGCGGGCCAGGTTCGGTGCGCGGCTACCGTCCGTATTCGCTGGGGCCGAAGGATCCTGACGGCAATGCGCTGGGAGGAAACTGGCGCCTGCTCGGCAACGTGGAACTCCTGTTGCCGGTGCCTGGCGCCGAGCAGGACAAGTCGCTGCGCTTGTCCCTGTTCCTCGACGGCGGGCAGGTCTACGGCCAGCACCAGAAGATTTCGCTATCCGAGTTGCGTTTTTCCGCCGGCCTGGGATTGTCGTGGATCTCGCCCTTCGGCCCGCTGCGCATCTCGATCGCCAACCCGCTGAACGCGCAAGTGGGCGACAGGGCGCAGAGGGTACAATTGACTTTTGGCACTGGATTCTGAGCCATACGCCGAGCTGCATGCAGACATTCATCACCCTCCTGATCGCTGCCGTCCTGCTGGCGCTGAACGCACAAGTTGCGTCCGCCCAGCTCGAGAGCAAGATCGGCTTCGTCAATACCGAGCGCATCCTGCGCGATGCGGCAATGGCGGTGCGTGCGCAGAAGAAGATCGAGGCGGAGTTCGCCAAGCGCGACCAGGAGATGGCGCGCAGCGCCGAACAACTCAAGCGCATGCAGGACGAACTGGAGAGGCAGGGCGTCACCATGGCCGAGAGCCAGCGCCGAACCAAAGAGCGCGAATTCAGCGACCTGAACCGGGATTTCCAACGCCGCCAGCGAGAATTCCGCGAAGACCTCAATCAGCGGCGCAACGAGGAACTGGCGCAGGTGGTCGAGCAGGCGAACCGGGTGATCCGCCAGATCGCCGAACAGGAGAAATTCGACATCGTGTTCCAGGATGCCGTTTACGCCAATCCGCGCATCGATATCACCGATCGGGTGATCAAGGCGCTGGACGGCAAACCTGCCGCGCGATGACATGCAGTGCCCGCTCACACTTGGCGAGATCGCTTCCCGGCTCGGCGGGCGCCTCGTCAGCGGCGCCGGCATTCTGATCGAGCAGGTCGGTTCGCTGGAGCACGCCGGGCCGCGCCAGATCGCGTTTTTCTCCGGCCCGCGATATCGCGCGCAGCTCGCTGCGACCCGCGCCGGCGCGGTGGTGCTGCCGCCCGCAGCCGCGCAGCAGACCAAGCTGCCGCGCATCGTCAGCGACAATCCCTACGCCTATTTCGCGCGCGTCTCCCGGCTGCTGAACCCCGCCCCGGCGCCTGCGCCGGGGGTGCATGCGACGGCCCAGATCGATCCGACGGCGCGCATTGCCGCCAGTGCGCAGGTCGAGGCGGGCGCCGTGGTAGGTGCCGGTGCGCAGCTCGGCGAGCGGGTCTGGGTCGGCGCCGGCTGCTATCTCGGCGACGGAGTATCGATCGGAGCGGATACGCGGCTCTATCCCTTGGTCACCGTTTACGCCGCTTGCCGCCTTGGTGCCCGCAACATCGTGCATGCCGGCGCAGTGATCGGGGCCGACGGCTTCGGCATGGCGCACGAGGAGGGTCGCTGGCTCAAGCTGCCGCATATCGGGCGCGTGCTGGTCGGCGACGACGTCGAGATCGGCGCCAACACCACGATCGATCGCGGCACGGTGGATGACACTGTGATCGAGGAAGGCGTCAAGCTCGACAATCAGATCCAGATCGGCCACAACTGCCGTATCGGCGCGCATACGGCGATGGCCGGGTGCGCCGGGGTTGCGGGCAGCGCGCTGATCGGCCGGCATTGCACCGTCGGCGCCGCCGCGGTGATCCTCGGGCATCTCAGCTTGTGCGATGGCGTGCACGTGTCCGCCGGCACGGTCATTTCGCGCACGATCCGCAAGCCGGGCACCTACACAGGCATGTACCCGTTCGACGACAATGCTTCCTGGGCGCGCAATACCGCGCTGGTGCGGCATCTAGCCGAACTGCACGCACGGGTCGGCGCGCTAGAAAAACCCCGGCGCAACAAGAGGAAGACTCGAAATGGTTGAGATGGATATCAGTAAGGTGCTGTCGTACCTGCCGCAGCGCTACCCGCTGCTGATGATCGACCGCGTGCTGGAGTGCGAGCCCGGCAAGCGGATCCGCGCGATGAAAAATGTGTCCGCCAACGAGCCGCATTTCCTCGGCCATTTCCCCGGCCGCCCGATCATGCCCGGCGTGCTGATCCTCGAGGCGATGGCGCAGGCGGCATGCATCCTTGCGCTGCGCACCAAGGGCGACCTGCCAAACGCCAGCACCACCTACTACTACGCCGGCATCGACGCTGCGCGCTTCAAGCGGCCCGTGGTGCCCGGAGACCAGCTCGAGCTGGAGGTGCAGATGCTGGCGCGCAAACGCGGCATCTGGAAATTCTCCTGCGTCGCCCGCGTCGCCGGTGCGCTGGTCGCGGAGGCGGAAATCCTGTGCACCGAGCGCATCCTGGAGCAGGAGTGAGCGCGACGCAGATCCATGCCACCGCGATCCTCCATCCCGGTGCGCAGCTCGCGCCAGGGGTAAGCGTTGGCGCCTACTCGATCATCGGCGAGCACGTGGTTCTGGGCGAGAGCACCTGGGTCGGCCCGCACGTGGTGATCGAAGGCCGCGCGCGGCTGGGGCGCAACAACCGCATTTATCAGTTTGCCTCGATCGGCGCGCCGCCGCAGGACATGAAGTATGCGGGCGAGCCCACGGTGGTGGAGATCGGCGACGGCAATACGATCCGGGAATGCGTCACCATCAACCGCGGCACCTCGGGCGGCAGCGGCGTCACACGCATCGGCGACGACAATTGGCTGATGGGCAACGTGCACGTTGCGCACGACTGCCACGTCGGCAGCAAGATCATCATGGCCAACAACACCGGCCTGGCTGGCCACGTGCAGGTCGGCGACTGGGCAATCCTCGGCGGTGCCACGGCGGTGCACCAGTTCGTCAACATCGGCGCGCACAGCTTCACCTCCATGGGCACCTACCTGGCGCAGGACCTGCCGCCCTACGTAATGGCCGCCGGCAACATGGGCAAGCCGTTCGGCGTCAACAGCGAGGGCCTGCGGCGGCGCGGCTTTTCGGCCCAGGCCATTGCGAGCATCAAGCAGGCCTATCGTGCGCTCTACCGCTCGGGATTGGGGCTGGAGGAAGCCAAGCGCCAGCTGGTGGCGCTTGCCGCATCCAGCCCGGAGGTCGGTGCCATGCTCGAATTCCTCGAGCGTTCGAAACGCGGTTTCATCCGATAGCGCCGTGGGCGAGGAAGTAACGCGCGTCGCCATGGTGGCCGGCGAGGCGTCCGGCGACCAGCTCGGCGCGCATCTCATCGCGGCATTGAAGGCGCGACGGCCCACGCTGCGATTTGCCGGCATCGGCGGCCCACGCATGGCGGCGCAAGGCTTCGATGCCCGCGTGCCCATGGACCAGCTCGCGGTGCGCGGCTATACGGAGGCGCTGCGTCACTACCGGCGCATCACGCGCATCCGTCGGGATGTGGGCGACGCGCTGCTGGCAGAGCGCCCCGGGCTGTTCATCGGGGTGGACGCTTCCGACTTCAACCTCGCCCTGGAGCGCCGGCTGAAAAGAACTGGCATCCCGACCGTGCACTATGTGAGCCCGTCGGTGTGGGCCTGGCGCGGTTGGCGCGTGCACCGGGTAGCACGCGCGGCCACGCACTTGCTGGCAATGTTCCCGTTCGAGCCGGCTTTGTACGAGAAGGCCGGCGTGCCAGTTACCTACGTCGGGCATCCCCTGGCGGACATTATTCCGCTCGAAGTCAACAAGGCCGAGGCGCGCGCGCAGTTGCGCCTGCCGTCGCGCAAGCTCATCGTGGCCCTGTTGCCGGGCAGCCGCCTGTCGGAGCTCGAATCCATGGCCGCGACATTCGTGCTCGCCGCCCACCGGCTGCGCCAGGACATACCGGAAGTGCATTTCATCTGCCCGATGGCCTCGCGCCAGACCCGCGACCTGTTCGAGGCGACAGTGCATACGCACCAGCGTACCGACCTGCCGCTCACGCTGCTGTTCGGCCACTCGCACGAGGCGCTGGCGGCGGCGGACCTGGCGCTGGTCGCGAGCGGCACCGCGACGCTCGAGGCGGCCTTGTTCAAGACGCCGATGGTCATCACCTACCGCCAATCGCCGCTCAGCTGGGCGTTGCAGCGCCGGATGATGTACCTGCCTTACGTCGGCATGCCAAACATACTCGCGGGCGAACCACTGGTGCCGGAACTGCTGCAGGGCAGGGCGACTCCTGCCGCGCTGGCTGCGGCGTTGCTCGACCTGCTACGCGATACCGCGGCGCAGCGCCGCCAGGTTGACAAGTTCCGCGAGTTCCACCTGCTGCTGAGGCAGAACACGGCGGAAAAAGCCGCCGCGGCGGTGCTGCGCGTGCTTGACGACGGCCGTGCGTGAGTTGGCGCGCGTAGTCTGCGGCGTCGATGAGGCAGGCCGGGGCCCCATTGCCGGGCCGGTGTTCGCGGCCGCGGTGATCCTCGACCCGCAGCACCCGATCGCCGGGCTGAAGGACTCCAAGCTGCTGGCGCCGAGGCGCCGCGAGATACTGGCCATTGCGATCCGCCATCATGCGCGCGCCTGGGCGGTGGCCAGCGCGACGGTGGAGGAGATTGACCGGCTCAACATCCTGCAGGCCACGCTGCTGGCGATGCGCCGCGCGGTGGAGCAGCTCGAGGTGGTTCCTGACCAGGCCCTGATCGACGGCAACCGCTGTCCCCGCCTGTCCTGCGCGGCGCGCGCGGTGGTGGGCGGGGACCGCAGCGTGCCGCAGATTTCCGCCGCGTCGATTCTCGCCAAGACCGCGCGCGACGCGGAGATGGTGCGCCTGCACGAGCAGTATCCGCGCTATGGCCTGGACCGCCACAAGGGTTATCCGACGCCCGAACACCTGGCATTGCTCGAGCGCCACGGCGCGTGCGACATTCATCGCCGCTCGTTTGCGCCAGTGCGGCAGCTGATCGGCACATGAGCGTCCTGCGCTCGCGCGACAATCCGCGCGTGCGCCGTTGGCATGCGTTGGCCCGCGACGGGCGAGTGCGCAAGTCTGAAGGCGTCGCCCTGATCGAAGGCGCTCACCTTGTTGCCGCCTACCTCGATTCGGGCGCACTGCCGCGGGCGGTGCTGGTCAGCGAATCCGGCAGGCTGCGGCCGGAAATCGCCGCGCTTGTCCGGCGCAGCGGTATCGCCCCGGTCACGCTGTCTGATGCGCTGTTTCGCTGGCTGGCGGACGCGGCGAATCCCGCTGGCCTGGCGGCCGAGATCGAGATACCGACGCTGGCGGCCTCGCCGGCCGCGCCGGGGGATTGCGTATTCCTTGAAGGCATCCAGGACGCGGGCAACGTCGGTGCCATCCTGCGCAGCGCCGCCGCTTTCGGCCTGCGACACGCGGTGCTTGCGCGCGGCTGTGCCGATCCATGGTCGCCCAAGGTGCTGCGTGCCGCCATGGGAGGACATTTCTCGCTGGCGATCAGCGAAGCGGAGGACTTTGCTTCGGTACTCGGCAGCTTCGGCGGAACCCTGGTCTGCACCGTGGTGCAGGGCGGCCGCCCGCTCGGCGAGTTGGAACTGCGTGGCGACACCGGCTGGATCTTCGGCGCCGAAGGGCAAGGGGTCAGCGCGCAGGCCGCTGCGCTGGCCGCCGAGCGTGCGACGATACCGCTCGCGCCGGGCGCCGAATCGCTCAACGTCGCCGCCGCCGCCGCGATTTGCTTCTACGAGCGGGCGCGGCGGCTCAGTAGACGTGGCGCTCGATCTTGAGCTCGCGCAGGATGGTGGTGGCGATTTCCTCGATCGACTTGGCGGTGGAATTGATCCAGCGGATGCCCTCGCGGCGCATCAGCTTCTCCGCCTGCTCGACTTCGAAGCGGCAGTTGTCGAGATCCGCGTACTTGCTGTCCGGCCGCCGTTCCTGGCGGATCTCGCGCAGGCGCTCCGGCGTGATGGTGAGGCCGTACAGGCGCGCCTTGCAGGGCGTGAGGACCGCCGGCAGTTGCATGCGCGCGAAATCCTCCGGGATCAGCGGGTAGTTCGCGGCCTTGAGGCCGAACTGCAGCGCCAGGTAGAGGCTGGTGGGGGTCTTGCCGCTGCGCGACACGCCCACCAGGATGACGTCCGCCTGTTCGAGCTCGCGGTGCGAAGCGCCGTCGTCGTGCGCCATGGCGAAATTGATCGCTTCCATCCGGTGCGCATACTCCGGCTTGTCCATCGCGCTGTGCGAGCGGCCGATGGTGTGGCTGGACTTGACGCCCAGGCCGGCCTCGAGCGGGTCGATGAAGGTCTCGAAGAAATCGACGAACAGCGCATCGGCCTTGCGCACCACGGCGCGCACGTCGCCGTTGACGAGGGTGGAAAACACGATGGGCTGGCCGTTGCCGCGGGCGCCCTCCGCCTCGATGCGCGCCCGGCAGTCCTCAGCCTTGTCCAGCGCGTTGATGAACGGCAGGGTGACCTGATCGAACTCCAAGCCCTCAAATTGCGTGAGCAGGCTGTTGCCGAGCATCTGCGCGGTAATGCCAGTGCCGTCGGAGACGAAGAACACAGTGCGGCGCTGCGGCATGACGGATAAAATATCAGGGAAATGCGCGTCGCGTGGCTGAAAGACCTTCGCATGTCCGACCTGCCCCAGGTCGGGGGCAAGAACGCATCGCTGGGCGAGATGATCGGCGGGCTTGCCGCAGCGGGCATCCGGGTGCCCGGCGGCTTCGCCACCACGACCGATGCCTACCGCGAGTTCCTCCGAGCGGACGGGCTGGACAAGCGCATCGCCAAGCGCATCGCCGGCCTCCAGACCACGGACGTGGAAGCGCTTGCGAGATGCGGTGCAGAGATCCGCGGCTGGATCGAGGCGGTTCCTTTCCCAGAAGATTTTGAGAAAGAGATAAGTAAATATTATCAATCTCTTACAAATACTATCTCAGCTGATATCTCATTTGCGGTGCGGTCGTCAGCGACGGCCGAAGACCTGCCCGATGCCTCCTTCGCGGGCCAGCAGGAAACGTTCCTGAATATTCACGGAGTGGAGTCCGTGCTGGAAGCCATCCGGCGCGTGTTCGCCTCGCTGTACAACGACCGAGCGATTTCCTACCGGGCGCACCACGGCTTCGAGCACGGTGAGGTTGCCCTGTCGGCGGCGGTGCAGCAGATGGTGCGCAGCGACCTTGGCGCGAGCGGCGTCATGTTCACGCTGGATACCGAGTCTGGGTTTCGCGACGTCGTATTCATCACCTCGTCTTATGGCCTGGGTGAAATGGTGGTGCAGGGTGCGGTCAATCCGGACGAGTTCTACGTGCACAAACCGATGCTGGAGCGCGGGCGCCCGGCGATCATCCGCCGCAGCGTGGGCGCCAAGCTGCAGAAGATGCAGTTCGGCGACGCCTCGAGCATCGGGCGTTCGGTGCGCACCGTCGATGTGCCCGAGGCGGAGCGCAATCGCTTCTCCCTGAACGACGCGGACGTGCTCGAACTGGCGCGCGCGGCGCTGGCGATCGAGAAGCACTACGGCCGGCCGATGGACATCGAATGGGCGAAGGATGGATCCGACGGCAGGATTTACGTGTTGCAGGCACGTCCCGAGACCGTCAAGTCGCGTGCGCGCCCTGATTCGGAGCAGCACTTCCGCCTGAAAGGCCGCGGCCACCTGCTGGCCAGCGGCCGCGCCATCGGCCACAAGATCGGCGCCGGCGCGGTGCGCGTGGTGGCGGGCCCCGCGCAGATGTCGAGCGTGAAGAAGGGCGACGTGCTGGTCACCGACATGACCGATCCCAACTGGGAACCGGTGATGAAGCTGGCCGCGGCGATCGTCACCAACCGCGGCGGGCGCACCTGCCATGCGGCGATCATCGCGCGCGAACTCGGCATCCCAGCGGTGGTGGGTTGCGGGGACGCCACCACGGCGCTGCGCGACGGCCAGGCCGTCACTGTGTCCTGCGCCGAGGGCGACACGGGCAATGTCTACGAAGGCAGCCTGCCGTTCGAGGTGACCACTACCCAGCACGGCGCGATGCCCGAGCTGCCGGTCAAGATCGCCATGAACGTCGGCAATCCGCAGCTGGCGTTCAGCTTCGCCCAGCTGCCCAACGCCGGGGTCGGACTGGCGCGTCTCGAATTCGTCATCAACAACGAGATCGGCGTGCATCCCCGCGCCTGCCTGGAATACCCGGATCTGCCCGCGGAACTGCGCGCCAGGGTCGAGGCCGCGGCGCGCGGCTATGCCGACCCGCGCACGTTTTACCGCGAAAAGCTGGTGGAAGGCGTGGCCACCATCGCCGCGGCGTTTTGGCCGAAACCGGTGATCGTGCGGCTGTCGGATTTCAAGTCGAACGAGTACCGCAAGCTGCTGGGCGGCGAGCGCTACGAGCCGGACGAAGAGAATCCGATGCTCGGTTTCCGCGGCGCATCGCGCTACCTGGCGCCGAGCTTCCGCGAGTGCTTCGAGCTGGAATGCGCGGCACTGCGCAAGGTGCGCGGCGAACTGGGGCTGATCAACGTCGAACTGATGGTGCCCTTCGTGCGCACAGTGGAGGAGGCGCGCCGGGTGATCGAACTGCTGGCGACGAACGGGCTGCGGCGCGGCGACAACGGCCTGCGCATCGTGATGATGTGCGAGCTGCCTTCGAACGCCATCCTGGCCGAGGCCTTCCTCGAGCATTTCGACGGTTTTTCCATCGGCTCCAACGACCTGACCCAGTTGACCCTGGGCCTGGACCGCGATTCCGGCCTGGTGGCCGAGGCTTTTGACGAGCGCGATGCCGCGGTCAAGGCCCTGCTGTCGACCGCGATCCAGGCCTGCCGCAAGCACGGCAAGTACGTCGGCATCTGCGGGCAGGGGCCCTCGGATCATCCGGATTTCGCCCGCTGGCTGATGGAGCAGGGTATCGGCAGCCTGTCGCTGAACCCTGACTCGGTCGTCGCCACCTGGCTCGCGCTGGCGGAACCGCCGCCGCTGCGGCGCTCAGCGGCTGCGTAGCAGCTTCTGCTTGTCGCGCTGCCACTGCTTGTCGCGCTCGGTCGCCCGCTTGTCGTGCTTGAGCTTGCCGCGCGCGAGGCCAATTGCAAGCTTGATGCGCCCCTTGCTGAAATGCAGGTCGAGCGGGATCAGGGCGTAGCCGCGCTGCTGCACCTTGCCGAGCAGGCGGCGGATCTCCTCGGCGTGCAGCAGCAACTTGCGCGTGCGTGCTGGGTCCGGGACGTAGTGCGTCGACACGGTAGCCAGCGGGGTGATATTGCCGCCGATCAGCCACAGTTCCTCTCCTTTGATCACCACGTAGGCGTCGGCCAGCTGCGCGCGCCCCGCGCGGATCGCCTTTACTTCCCAGCCCTCGAGCGCAAGGCCGGCCTCGTAGCGCTCTTCGATGAAGTAGTCGTGCAACGCCTTGCGGTTCTGGGTGATGGACATGTGCGAAATGGCGTCTTTGGTCAGATTTTCCCATGAAGCGCATCGCGCGCTCGGCAATTGTCGAGCATCCGGCGTCCGTACTCTATGCGCTGGTGGAGCGCATCGAGGCATATCCGGAGTTCCTGCCTTGGTGCCGCGCGGCACGCGTGCGCGAGCGCAGCGCCACGCGCACCGTGGCCACGCTGGCGGTGGGCTTGAAGGGCGTGCGCTACGAGTTCACCACGGAAAACGCCAACCGGCCGCAGGAAGCGATCGAGGTGACGCTGCTCGAGGGTCCGTTCCGGCACTTCGCTGCGCACTGGCGCTTCCATTCACTGGGCGGGCGGGCCGCGCGCATCGAGTTCGCACTGGAGTACGAGTTCTCCAGCCGCGTGGTGGCCGCGGCCCTCGCGCCGGTGTTCCACGCCATCGCGGACACCATGGTGGACGCCTTCAAGCGGCGCGCCGACCAGGTCCATGGCACGCCTGCGCATTGAAGTAGTGCGGGCACGCCCGGAGCGCCAGGAATCCGTCGTCCTCGAGCTGGAGCAGGGCGCGACGGTGCGCATGGCACTGCAGGCCGCAGGCATGCCGCTCGACCAGCCGGTGGGCATCTACGGCCGGCGCATCGCGCTCGATGCGCGTCTCGCAGACGGCGACAGGGTGGAAATCTACCGGTCGCTGCGCGCCGAACCACGGGAAGCGCGCCGGCAGCGCGCGCTCAAACCGAGGCGCTGAGCGCGCTCAGTTGCACCAGCTGTTGACCGACTGGCGCGCCTTTTGCGTTTCCGCCGCGCGCTGGTCGTCCTCGACGTAGTAGCGCTCGCCGCTCGCGTTGGTGCGCGCGATGCGCTGGCCGCTTTCCAGTCCGCTGAGTGTCTCTTGCGCGCGCGCGCAGTTGTCCTGCTTCGCTTGCGCGTCACGGCCGGCCTGATCTTCCTTCTCGCGCGCTTTCTGCGCGCCCAACTGGCGCTTGCGGAAATCCGCTTCCTGCTCCGCGGGCGTCAGCGGTCCCTTTTTGGCGTCCTTGGCCGCGGCGTCGCCGGCGGCAGAGGGCGGCGCACTGAAATCCGGCGGCGGCTTGAGCGTCGTCGCCTTGACGCCGGTCGGCGGCGTGTCGCTATAGCGCACCTTGCCGTCGCTGTCCACCCAGCGATACAGCTGCGCCGACGCACCGGCGGCGCAGGTGAGCATCAATCCGACAATCAGCACTCGCAGCATGATGAGTTCCTCTTCTGCCTTCAACGCACGAAAGCGGGATCCGTGGACGCGAGTATAATCTCGCTTTGCGTGAAAGGCTGATCATGCGCGTCATACACAAGGCGCTGACCTTCGACGATGTCCTCCTCCTTCCCGCCCATTCCCGCGTCCTGCCGCGCGAAGTTTCCCTGATCACCCGTTTCACCCGCAAGCTCGAACTCAATATCCCACTGGTGTCCGCCGCCATGGACACCGTCACCGAGGCGCGGCTGGCGATCGCCCTCGCGCAGGAAGGCGGACTGGGCATCATTCACAAGAACTTTTCGCCCGCGGAACAGGCCGCCGAGGTGGCAAAGGTGAAGCGCTTCGAGTCCGGCGTGCTGCGCGACCCGATGACTGTGACCCCGGAGATGAGCGTGCGCGAGGTGATGGCGCTGCAGAAGCAGCACAAAATCTCCGGCTTCCCGGTGGTAAGGGCGGGCAAGGTGGTCGGCATCGTCAGCAACCGCGACCTGCGCTTCGAAACCAAGCTTGACCAGCCGGTGAAAAACATCATGACGCCGCAGAAGGATCTGATCAGCGTGCGCGAGGGCGCGACGCGCGAGCAGGCCAAGGAACTGATGCACAAGCACCGCCTGGAGCGCGTGCTGGTGGTGGACGCGGAGTGGCACCTCAAGGGGTTGGTCACGGTAAAGGACATCTTGAAGGAAACCGAGCATCCCGATGCCTGCAAGGACGCGCAAGGAAAGCTGCGCGTCGGCGCCGCAGTGGGTGTGGGCGAAGGAACCGACGAACGCGTTGCCGCCCTGGTGGAAGCCGGCGTGGACGTGCTGGTGGTGGACACGGCGCATGGCCACGCCCAGGGCGTGCTCGACCGCGTGCAGTGGATCAAGAAGAAGTACCCGCAGATGCAGGTCGTGGGCGGCAACGTCGGCACAGCCGATGGCGCAAAGGCACTGGTGGACCATGGGGCGGATGGCGTCAAGGTCGGCATCGGGCCGGGTTCGATCTGCACCACGCGCATCGTCGCCGGGGTCGGAGTTCCGCAAATCACCGCGATCAGGGACGTTGCGGAGGCGCTGGCCAAGGCCGATGTGCCCCTGATCGCCGACGGCGGGGTACGCTATTCGGGCGACGTCGCCAAGGCGCTGGGCGCCGGTGCGCACGCGGTAATGCTGGGATCCATGTTCGCGGGAACTGACGAATCCCCCGGCGAGATCGAGCTGTATCAGGGCCGCTCCTACAAGTCCTACCGCGGCATGGGCTCGCTCGGCGCGATGCAGAAGGGTGCGGCCGACCGCTATTTCCAGGATTCGGAAATGAACGTGGACAAGCTGGTGCCCGAAGGCGTCGAAGGGCGCGTGGCCTACCGGGGCAGCGTGGTATGGGTGATCCAGCAACTGCTCGGCGGCGTGCGCGCCAGCATGGGCTATACCGGCAATGCGACCGTGGACGATCTTCGCACCAAGGCGCGCTTCGTGGAGATCACCTCTGCGGGCATGCGAGAGTCGCACGTGCACGACGTGCAGATCGTCAAGGAAGCCCCCAACTATCGCGCCGAATGAGATCGGGATGCACGACAAGATCCTGATCCTCGACTTCGGGGCGCAGTACACGCAGTTGATCGCCCGCCGGGTGCGCGAGGCGAAGGTCTACTGCGAGATCCACCCCTGCGACGTGTCGGACGCCTTCGTGCGCGATTTCGCGCCCAAGGGCGTGATCCTCTCCGGCAGCCACATGTCCGCCTACGAGGAATCCACCGCAAGGGCCCCCAGGGCGGTGTTCGAACTTGGCGTCCCGGTTTTGGGCATCTGCTACGGCATGCAGACCATGGCGCAGCAGCTCGGCGGCAAGGTGGAGGCCGGCAAAGTGCGCGAGTTCGGCTATGCCGAAGTGCGCGCCCGCGGGCACACGAAGCTGCTGGAGGGCATCGAGGATGCACGCAACAGCGAGGGTCATGGGTTGCTCAAGGTGTGGATGAGCCACGGCGACAAAGTGGTGGAGATTCCGCCGGGCTTCAAGCCGATGGCCTCCAACGATGCTTGCCCGATTGCGGGCATGGCCGACGAGCAGCGGCGGTTCTACGGCGTGCAGTTCCATCCGGAGGTCACGCACACCCCCCAGGGCAAGAAGCTCCTGCACCGCTTCGTGTGCGGCATCTGCGGCTGCGCGGGGGACTGGAACATGCCCGACTATGCCAGCGAGGCGGTGGCGCGCATCCGCGAGCAGGTGGGCAAGGAGGAGGTGATCCTCGGCCTGTCGGGCGGCGTCGATTCATCGGTTGCCGCGGCGCTGATCCACAATGCGATCGGCGAGCAGCTCACCTGCGTATTCGTGGACCACGGCCTGCTGCGCCAGAACGAAGCGGCGCAGGTGATGGATACGTTCGCGCAGCACATGCAGCTCAAAGTGATCCACGTGGATGCTGCGGCCGAGTTCTATGGCGCGCTCGCCGGTGTGTCCGACCCGGAGCACAAGCGCAAGGTCATCGGCAAGCGTTTCGTCGACGTGTTCCAGCGCGAGGCGGCGAAGATCAAGGGCGCGAAGTGGCTCGCGCAAGGCACCATCTACCCGGACGTGATCGAGTCCGCCGGCGCCAGGACGAAGAAGGCCACGACCATCAAGTCGCATCACAACGTGGGCGGCCTGCCCGAAACGCTGCACCTGAAGCTGCTCGAGCCGCTGCGCGAACTGTTCAAGGACGAGGTGCGTGAGCTGGGCCTGGCGCTCGGCCTGCCGCGCGAGATGGTGTTCCGCCATCCGTTCCCCGGGCCGGGCCTGGGCGTGCGCATCCTCGGCGAAGTGAAGAAGGAATACGCCGACCTGCTGCGGCGTGCCGACGATATTTTCATCCAGGAACTGCGTGCCGCGCACTGGTACGACAAGACCGCCCAGGCCTTCGCGGTGTTCCTGCCGGTGAAGTCCGTCGGCGTGATGGGCGACGGCCGCACCTACGAGTACGTGGTGAGCCTGCGCGCCGTGCAGACGACCGATTTCATGACGGCGGACTGGGCGCCTCTGCCGCACGAACTGCTGGCAAAGGTCTCCAGCCGCATCATCAACGAGGTGCGCGGCATCAACCGTGTGACCTACGACATCTCCTCCAAGCCACCCGCCACCATCGAGTGGGAATGACCGACGAGCAGTTCATGCGCCGGGCGCTCGAACTGGCGGTGCTGACCGAGGGCGAAGTTCCGGTTGGCGCAGTGCTGGTGCTGGACGGCAAGATCATCGGCGAAGGCTGGAACCGCCCGCTCGCCGCGCGCGACCCGACCTCGCACGCCGAGATCGAGGCGATCCGCGCGGCGGGCCGGACGGTCGGCAACTACCGTCTCACCGGCGCCACGCTTTTTGTCACGCTCGAGCCCTGCACCATGTGCGTGGGCGCCATCTTCAACGCGCGCATCGGCCGAGTAGTCTACGGGGCAGCCGAGCCCAAGACCGGCGCCGCGGATCTTTTCATGTCGCGCCACAACCACCATGCCAAGGCCCAGGGCGGCGTGCTGGTGGAAGAGTGCGCCGCGCTGCTCAAGGATTTTTTCGCCAGGCGCAGATGAATATCCTGATCGACGTCCCGCGGCAGGAACTGGTCCTCGCGACCGGCAAGCGCTACGCCGTCTCCACGTCGAAGAATGGCCTGGGAGAACAGAACGGCAGCTTCTGCACGCCGCGCGGTCGGCACATCGTGCGCGCCAGGATCGGGGCAGGGCGACCCTTGCGCGCGGTGTTCGTGCGCCGGCGCGCGACCGGGGAAATCTGGACGCCGGAGTTGCACGCCAAATTCCCGGGCCGCGACTGGATGCTCACACGCATCCTGTGGCTCTCGGGCTGCGAGGTCGGCCGCAACCGGCTGGGCGACGTGGATACCATGCGGCGCATGATCTACATCCACGGTGCGCCGGAAAGCTCGGAACTGGGGAAACCCGGCTCGCACGGCTGCGTGCGCATGCGCAATGAGGATGTAGCCGAGCTGTTCGAGCTGGTGCCGCCCTACGCGACGGTCGAGATCAGGGGCTGAAGCCGTTCCCGGCTCGGAGCCGGTACCACGGCCTTCTCGCAGATGATCGCCGTGATCAGCTCGGCAGGGGTCACGTCGAAGGCCGGATTCATCACCGCGACGCCCTGCGGCGCCCAACGCATGCCGCGGTAGCCGGTGACTTCATCGGCCGGACGCTCCTCGATCGGGATCCCGGTGCCGTCGTTGATCTTGGAGTCGAAGGTGGAGAGCGGCGCGGCGATGTAGAAGGGCAGTCCGTGGCGCCGCGCCAGCACCGCGAGGGTGTAGGTCCCAATCTTGTTCGCCGTGTCGCCGTTGGCAGCGATACGGTCGGCGCCGACGATCACCAGATCCACCTCGCCACGGTTCATGAGATGTCCCGCCATGTTGTCGGTGATCAAGGTGCAGGGGATGCCCTCCTGCATGCACTCCCATGCGGTGAGTCGGGCACCCTGCAGGTAGGGCCTGGTTTCACAGGCGATCACTGAAACTCCCTTGTCGCGCGCGGAACGAATGACGCCCAGGGCGGTGCCGTGGCCCGCGGTCGCCAGCGCTCCCGTGTTGCAGTAGGTCAGGATGCGGGCACCTTGCGGGACCAGCTTCGCGCCACGCGCGCCAATGGCGCGGTTCACGGCAAGGTCTTCGGCAAAGATCGCTTCGGCTTCCGCCTTCTTGTCCGGAGCCCGGCGCATACGCGCCAGCGCCCAGGAGAGATTTACGGCCGTAGGCCGGCTCTTCGCCAGGATCTCGTAGGAAGATTCCTTCGGCTCCAGCGCGATGCCGAACGCCGCCGCGCAGCCAATCGCCGGCGCGCCGCGCACCACCATGTCCCGAATCGCGGCCGCCACCTGCGCGGCGCTGCGACAGGTTACGTAGACGAACTGATCCGGCAGCAATCGCTGGTCGAGAAGCTCGAGCGCGTCGCCATTCCAGCGCAGTGCGTCGACGGTCACACCAGCTTTTCCGTGCCGCCGTCGACCGGCACCTGCGCCGCGGTGGTCTTGGCGAACAGCGGTCCGCACATCTCGGCAGCCATTTCGGCTACGTCCTTCGATGTCACCTCGGTATGCAGCAGGTTGTTCTTCTTGTATTGCTCGACGCTCAGGTGGTAAGCCTTGGCGCGCGAGACGAGCACCTCCTCGGTCCAGAGCGCGGTGTCGTAGACAGCATTGGGATGGATGGTGTTGATGCGGATGCCGTCCTTGGCCCATTCCAGCGCCGCCACGCGCGCCAGCTGATTGAGCGCAGCCTTCGACGCCGAGTAGGCGGCGGCGCCCACCCCTGGCGCCGGCACGTTCTTCGAGCCGATCACCACCACGCGGCCGCCGCGCGGCGCGAGCTTGAGCAACCCGTGGCAGGCCTGCATCACCAGCAGGTTCGCCTCGACGTTGACCGCCATCGCGCTCTTCCACATCGCGGGGTCGATGTCCTTGATCGCCTGCGTGGAGGGAAAGATGCCGGCATTGAGGACCAGCATGTCGACGCCGCCGAAACGTTTGACCGCGGCATCCATCGCGGCCTGGATGGCATTCGCGTCGGTGAGATCGCAGGCGACGCCCAGGTAGTCTTGACGCTTGAACAGGTTCGTAATCGCAGGATTGCGGTCCAGGCCGACCACCGCGGCGCCGCGCTTGAGAAATGCCTCGGCGCAGGCCTTGCCTATGCCCGAAGCGGCGCCGGTCACGACGACTACTTCGCCGGTGAATACCGGCGGGTTGCCGGCTTTCTTCAGCTTTGCCTGCTCCAGGTCCCAGTACTCGATATCGAAGG